>JAJZBW010000003.1 GCA_021798745.1 Actinomycetes bacterium | reverse complement strand
GACTGGAGCGCTCTGGCGTGCTGCCGAAGGGTGCGCGCGCGTAGCGGGAGAAGTCTGCGTCGCTCGTGAAGGAGGAGTCGCGTGCCCTATCAACCCACGATCGTCCGAGCGGTCACCCGGCCTCCGGGTGACGAGGTGCGCGAGCTCGCACAGCTCGGAACGGCGACCGTGCACGAGGCCTATCGGCGCCGCGGCCTCCTGTCGGGGATCTCCTCGATGGTGCCCGGCTCGGATGCGGGCGGCCCGGCCGTGACGTGCCTCAACTACGCCGGTGACAACCTGATGATCCACGCTGCTCTCGAGGTGTGTCGCCCCGGAGACGTGTTGGTGGTCGCCGTCACCGCGCCGTCGTTGCACGGCATGCTCGGCGAGCTCCTCGCGACCGTCTGTGTCGCCCGGGGCCTCGCTGGCGTGGTCCTCGACGCCGGGGTGCGCGACATCGTCCAGGTGCGCGCGATGGGCCTACCCGTCTTCGCCCGGACGGTCTCTGCGCTTGGCACGACGAAGGCAGGTCTCGGCTACGTGAACGTCCCTGTGAGCTGTGGTGGAGTCGTCGTCGCGCCGGGCGACGTGGTCGTCGGCGACGACGACGGTGTGGTCGCGGTCGAGCGGGACGCCGTCGCGGAGGTGCTGAGCGCCGGGCGACGGCGGCAAGCACGTGAGATCGACGTTCGGGAGAGGTACGCTGCGGGGGCACTCACGCTCGACACGGGAACCATGCGGGAGACCCTTCAAAAGGGCGGAGTCGTCTACCTCGACGGCACCGGCGCTGCGGTGACGGAGGACGACGCGTGAGCGCGGAGGCGGGCGACAGCGCACCGACGGTGGCAGCGATGGTCGCCCGCCATCTGAAGCGCGCAGGCGTGAGGCACAGCTTCGTCTACCCGGGTGACCCGATCATCGACCTGCTCGAGGAGATGCGCCGCGAGGAGCTCGATGTCGTCCTCGCGCGGCGGGAGGCGAGCGCAGCGTTCATGGCCGAGGGACAGGCCATGCGCACGGGACGGCTCGGTGTGTGCGTGTCGACTCTCGGGCCGGGCTCGACGGCCCTCGTGAACGGTGTCGCGGCGGCGACGCTCGACCGCGTGCCGATGCTCGCGATCTCCGGGCAGATCGAGCGCAGCCGCGAGCAGTTCTTCACCCACCAGGTCGTGGACCACCGTGCGCTGTACAGTCCGGTCACGAAGTGGGCGGGCACGCTTGAGCCCGCGTCAGCGTGCACGATCATGCGCAAGGCCCTCCGTCTCGCGACCGCAGAGCGTCCGGGAGCAGTCCACCTCACGGGCGGGGGCGACGTGTTCGCGAGCCCTGCGGGGGAGGCGGAGGTCGCTGCGTTGCCGAGCGTCGTCGGTGGGGCACCCCTTGCGTTGGACGCGGGTGGGGACGTCCCCTTGGCGTCGCTGCGCCACGCGCGTCGGCCCGTCATCCTCGCGGGCATCGGGGCCGTGCGTGCCGAGGCGACGAAGGCGCTCGTCGAGCTCGCGGAGTCGGCTTCGGCTCCCGTGGTCGTCGCCCCCATGGCGAAGGGGGTGTTCCCTGAATCACACCCGATGTTCGCCGGGACGCTCGACATGGCCTGTGACCAGGTCGTCTGGAAGTTCGTCGCCAGCGCGGACCTGATCGTCACGGCGGGTTTCGATGCGGTCGAGCTCATTCGTCCCTGGACGATGCGCCTCCCCGTGCTCCACATCGACAGCCTCGCCAACACCGACCAGATCTACTACGCGGCAGAGGAGCTGATCGGCAACCTCACCTGGGGCGTCGAGGCGGTCACCTCAGCCTGGCGGGGGAGGGGTTTCTGGAGCGAGGCCGAGGTGGCAGCCCACCGCAGCAACCTGCGGAACGCCTACTACCTCGGGCGCGAGGCAGGCAAGCTCAACCCGACCGACGTCGTCGACATCGTCGGTGCTGCCGTCCCGGCGGGCACCGTGATCACCTGCGACGTCGGTTCGCACAAGCTCCTCGTCGGTCAGGGCTGGCGCGCCGAGGAGCCGCGCAGCGTGCTCATGACGAACGGCCTCTCGTCGATGGGGTTCGGCATTCCTGGCGCGATCGGCGCCCAGCTTGTCGACGATCGCTGCTCTGTCGTGGCTTTCGTCGGCGATGGCGGTTTCGCGATGGCGGCGACCGAGCTGCGCCTCGCTGTCGAGCTGAAGCTCCCTCTCGTCGTGGTCGTGATGATCGACGGGAGCCTCAACCGCATCGAGCTCAAGCAGATGCAGCGCGGGTACCCGAGCACGGCGACGCGCATGGCGGAGATGGATGTCGCCGCGATGGTCGAAGCGATGGGCTGTGACGCCACGCGAGTCGTCACAGCCGCGGAGCTCGAGGAGGCGATGACCGACGCCACGCAGCGGTCCCGGCCGCTGGTCATCGAGGCGCGCATCGACCCGGCGCAGTACGAGTCGCAGTTCTAGTCCACGGCGAGGTGTGAACGACATGACGTCACTTGTGCAGGAGCTCGCCGAGCTCGCCGTTCGCTGGAGGACGGAGCCCCTCGACGAGCAGATCGCGCACGCGACCACACGGGTCGTCGTCGACTGGATGGCGGCGACCCTCGCCGGCGTCCCGCTTGGGGCACCCGGTCTGCTCACCGCGGTCGTGGCGGAGCGCCGGTCGGCGGGGGGCGCGCGCCTCGCGACCACAGGTGCGTCGGTCGATCCGTGCTCGGCGGCCCTCGTGAACGGCACGGCAGCTCATGTCGCCGAGCTCGACGACATCTACCGCGACGGTCTCTACCATCCCGGTGCGCCGACGATCGCCGCCGCTCTCGCGCTCCTCGAGGACAGCGACGGGTCGGGAGAGGAGCTCGTCCGGGCCGTGATCGCGGGATTCGAGGTCGGCTGTCGACTCGCTGCTGCGGTGAACCCGACCCACTACGTCTACTGGCACACGACCGGCACCGTGGGGACGCTCGGAGCGGCGGCCGCCGGTGCAGTGGCGCTCGGCCTCGGCGCCGAGGGCGTTGCCCACGCGCTCGCGACCGCTGCCACGATGGCGGCCGGCCTGCAGCAGGCGTTCCGCTCCGATGCGATGAGCAAGCCGCTGCATTCGGGCCGAGCAGCCGAGGGCGGCACGCTCGCTGCTCTCGCCGCGAAGGCCGGCGTCACCGGCGCGCTCGACGTGCTCGAGGGCGAGGCGGGCTTCTTTGCCGCGATGTCGACGCGCGCGGGGCTCGAGACGGTGCTCGCCGATCCCGGGCGCGCCCCGTGCGTGACGCGCCCGACCGTGAAGAGCCACTCGTGCTGCGGTCACGCGTTCGCGCCCGTCGACGGCGCGCTCGAGCTGCGCGCCGGCGGGCTCGACTGGAACGACGTCGCGGCGGTGAAGGTCGAGACGTATGCCGCGGCGCTCAAGGTCGCGGGGATCGCCGATCCTCGCAGCCCCTTTGAGGCGAAGTTCTCCATCCCGTACTGCGTGGCGTCGGCGCTCGTGCGCGGCGGCGTGCGCCTGAGCGCCTTCACCGAGGAGGCATGCGCCGACGCGGACGTGCGAGCGGTGATGGGGCGAGTACACCTGAGCGTCGAGCCCGACCTCGACGCGCACTACCCCCAGCAGCGAGCGGCGCGCCTCACGGCGGTGTGCCGTGACGGTCGCCGTCTCGTCAGCGAGCGGTCGACAAGGAAGGGCGATCCCGACGATCCGCTGTCCGACGCGGAGCTGTGGGCGAAGTTCTCGGACCTCACCGGCGCGCAGCTCGGCGCCTCGGGTGCGGCGGACCTCCTCGGACAGCTGCGGCACCTTCCCGACGTGAAGCGGCTACGCGACATGGCCTGGACCGGGCACATATCATGAATTCTCTCCGTCTCTACTTCGAAGGCGACTGGCGCGACGGCGAGGACAGCGCACCCGTGCTCGACAAGTTCGACGCCTCGCCCATCGGCGTCGTGCACTATGCCTCGAAGGATCAGGTTGCCCGGGCGACGCGCCATGCGCTGCAGTCTCAGCAGGGCACGCCCCTCACCCCTGCCGAGCGGGCGCGCATCCTCGAAGACGCCGCTGCGTTGCTCGAGAGCCGCCAAGAGGCGTTCGAGGAAGCGATCGTCGGAGAGACCGGCTTCACTCGCGCGGATGCGCGACGTGAGGTAACACGTGGCGTGCAGACGCTGAAGCTGTGCGCGAGCGAGGCGGCACGCCTCGTCGGCGAGCTCGTGCCGATCGCCGGGACGCCCGGGGTGACCGGGCGCGTCGCGTTCACGCTGCGCTCGCCGATCGGCCTGGTCTGCGCGATCACTCCCTTCAACTCACCGCTCAACACGCTGTTGCACAAGGTGGGCCCGGCGATCGCCGCCGGCAACGCGGTCGTGATCAAGCCCGCGACCGCGACGCCGATCTCGGCGGCGAAGGTCGTCTCTCTGCTCCTCGCCGCGGGCCTGCCGCCGGGCTACGTGGCGTTGCTCCACGGCGACGGCGCGACGGTCGGGTCGTGTCTGCTGGAAGATCCTCTTCCCGGCTTCTATGCCTTCACGGGGAGCACCGCGGTCGGCGAGCTGATCGCTCGCAGCATCGGGATCCGTCGTCGTCAGCTCGAGCTCGGCAGCCTGGCGAGCACGATCATCTGCGATGACGCTGACCTCGAGGACTGCATCGGACGGTGCCGTGACGCGGCGTTCCGTAAGGCCGGCCAGGTCTGCACGTCTGTGCAGCGTCTTTACGTCCAAGACGGTGTCCTCGACACGGTCGTCGAGCAGCTGCGTGCCGACCTCTCCTCGCGTCCTGGTGGCGACCCGCGCGATCCCTCGAGCTATATCGGCCCGCTGATCAGCGAGCGCGAGGCGGAGCGCGTCCAAGAGTGGGTCGACGAGGCCGTGAGTGCCGGCGCCGGTGTCGTGGCGGGGGGAACGCGCGAGGGTGCCGTCGTTCAGCCGACGGTCCTCGTCGACGTCGATCCGCGTTCGCGGGTGATGTGCGAGGAGGTCTTCGGGCCGGTCGTCTGCATCCGACCCTTTGGCGATCTCGCTGCGGCCGTCGCCGAGGCCAACGAAACCCCCTACGGGCTCGCGGCCGGCATCTTCACGCGCTCGCTCGCCCGGGCGATGTACGCAGCCGAGCATCTCCAGGTGGGATCCGTCCACGTGAACGAGACGTCGAACGGGCGCCTTGACGTGATGCCCTACGGCGGCCAGAAGGCGAGCGGGAACGGCCGTGAGGGCCCTCGCTACGCCATTCACGAGATGAGCGAGGAGCGCCTCCTCTCGCTGCGCTGGTGAGCGTGTCGTCCTCGGGCGCGGCCCGCTCGGGTACGCTTTGCGCGCAGCTGTCGACACTGTGAACAGGCTCCTTGCGCACCCGGACTCTCGAGAAGGATGACGCCGCCATGGCGAGATCGGTTTACGAAGAGCTGCGTGAGGCCATCGTCTCCGGTGCCCTTCCGCCGGGCTCCCCGCTCGTCGAAACGGCCCTCGCGGGACAGTACGGCATATCGCGTACGCCCGTGCGGGAAGCCCTGTTGAAGCTCCGTCAGGATGGTCTCGTCGAACCGAGCGGTCGCGGGCTCGCTGTCAGCCGACGCAGCCCCGAGGAGATCCTCGAGATCTACGAGATGCGGGTGCTGCTCGAAGAGTACGCAGCACGGTCGGCAGCGGCCCACCGCACCGAGCTCGACCTCAGCCGCCTCGTCAACGCCCAGCGCGTGCTCGCCGAGACCGCCGACTCCGATACCGCGGCGCGCGTGCGCGCCAACGCGGAGTTCCACGAGCAGATCTGGGCGTCCAGCCACAACCGGACGCTGTGTGATCTCCTCGATCGGATCAACGTGCAGCTCCGCCGCTACCCGGAGACGACGCTCACCTATCCGGGGCGCTGGGAGGCTGTGCTCGCCGAGCACGACGAACTGATCCGGGCCATCCGAGAGGGACGACCCGACGACGCGGCCAAGGTTGCCTGGTCGCATATGAGCGCCGCGCGCGACGTGCGGCTCAAGATGTACTCAGCGTCGTCCTGATCGGCTCCGCCTCGGCCGGAGGCGGACCGAGGGTGCCCGCCTGCTCCGCCGCCACCTCGGCGTTCTCCACCACGAGGGCGATGGTGCGGTACACGGCGTGGGTGAGCTTGCTGAAGGGCGCGAGGGCGAAGAGGCTCAGCACGGCGGCGAGGTGGATCAGCAGGGCGACGCCGTAGCCGGCGCTCGTGCGGGCGGCGAATGTCCCCAGCCCGCTGAGGGCGATGAAGCCGAGGCTGGCGAGGAGCCCGTAATCGCGCACGAGCATGGCACTGCTCGCCGGCGCGCGGTCGGCGCGCAGCTTGGTGTAGGAGAGGCCGATGCAGCCGGCGGCGAGCAGGACGCCACCGACCAGTCCGAGCACGACCGGCGGCGACGCGAGCGGGTACGGGGGAAGGACACCGGCGACGTCCTGCTCGACTGCGGCGGAGATCGTCGACGCGAGACACAGCGAGAAGCCGACGGAGACGAATCCGTGCAGCCGTTTCCGACCTCGCCCGACCACGTCCCTCTCGGCGTGGCAGCCGGGGCCACCCCCATGGAGCTGCCGGAGCGCCGCCGCGTCGGCAAGGGCGGCGCGGAGGATCTCCCGGCGCCGGGCCCCGAGCGCGACGGTGGCCGTCGCACGCCACGCGCGCCGAGCCCGGAGAGCGACCGCGACGACGGCGAAGAGAGCGATCGCGAGCGAGACGGCGACGAGCGCGCCGTCGGGAATGATCGCGTACGGGGACGTCGCCCCGTGGCGGACCTGCCAGACGGCACCGAGACCGCGCACGGCACCCGCCACGACCGTGACCAGCGCGCCGACGACGAGGTAGGTGAGCGCCGTGGTGCCGATTGCCCGTCGGGCCGCGCGACGCCCGGACCGGACGGCGACCTCGACGGGGGAGCGACCCGTCTCTGTGCCGGTGGGGCGCTCCGGTGGGTGCGCAGCTCCACCGGAGCGGCGGATGCCCCCGGGCGCGCCCTCGTAGCGGAGGAGCCGTACCTCCTGGAAGAGCTGAGGGATGTTCACCGCGAAGGCGTGTGGCGGGGCGTACATGCACGCGTAGTAGCAGCCGCGGCAGTCGTGGCAGAGATGGGCGAGATGCTCGATGCGGTCGTTGGACCATACGGGGGATCGCTCGAGTGCGACGAAGACCGGACAGTAGCCCTCGCAGTAGCGACACGCGTTGCAGATCGTGAACTGCCGGCGAGCCTCGTCGGCGAGCTCGTCAGAGAGCGGCACGCGTCGCCTCCTCGCCGGCGATCCGACCCCACACGCCGCCGATCGTGAGACCGAAGCCGGCGAGGTAGCCGCTCGAGAGGATGTTCCCGGACATGATTTCCCCCGCAGCAAAGATGTTCTCGAATCGCGAGTCGTCGGTGCGGAGCACACGCGCGCTCTCGTCGACCGCAACCCCGAGATAGGTGAAGGTGATGCCCGGGCGCAGTGGGACGCCGTAGAAGGGAGGCTGGTCGATCTTGAGCGCCCAGTGGCTCTTCGGGGGTGTGAGCCCGCGGGTCGAGCAGTCGTCGAGGCCGCTCGTGTCGAACCGTCCACCGTCGCTGATGCTGGCGTTGTACGCCGCAGTCGTCGTTTGGAGGGCGACGGGGTCGATGCCGAGGTGAAGCGCGAGGCTGCTCACGCTGTCGCCGACGAGAGGTGGGTAGAGGGGGGGCAAGAACAGGTGGTCGACCTTGGCATCCCAGATCGAGTACGCGATCTGGTCGGCCTGCAGCGCGATCTTGTGTCCCCAGGTCGCGTAACGCTTGGGCCAGAGGTCTTCGCCTTCGTCGTCGAAGCGCCGGGCGTCGCGATTGACCACGATGCTGAAGGGAATCGTGTCGAGGCGCGTGGCGATGCCTCCGTCGTAGCGCGGGGAGCGGGCGTCGACGGCGATCGCGTGGAAGCCACGCTCCTGGCCGGCCTTTGCCGCGCCGTGCCGGTACAGAGCGCTCAGCACCAGCCCGTCGTTGTAGCGCGCCCCTCGGACGATGTAGTTCTCGGCCGCGGCGCCCCAGTACTCGCGCAGCCACGGGACGTTCGCCTCGAAGCCCCCCGACGCGCACACGACCGCCCCGGTCCGCAGCTCGGCGCTCGTCCCGCTCTGGGTCACGAGCACACCCGTGCAGCGCTCGCCGGTGACGAGGAGATCCTCCACCGTGGCGTCGTATGCGATCGTGACCGCGCGTGTCGCGGCGGTCCGGTAGTAGGTATTGACGAGCGCCTTCCCACCTCCGAGGAAGAAGCGGTTCGTCCTGGTGAGCTGGAGGGTGCCGCGCAGGGCCGGCTGCCAGTGGACGCCATGGGCGCTCATCCAGCGGGGGAGGAGCTCGGATTCGCGCACGGTGATCGTTGCGAGCTTCTCGTTGCTCGGACCGTCGCCGATCGCACACAGGTCCTGCCAGAGCTCGTCGAAGAGATAGCTCCCCGTGACGTGCTCGTCCGTACCGTCATGGACGCAGCGCACGTTGCGGGTGTGACGGGTGTTCCCCCCGCGGAACACCTCGGGAGCGCGCTCGAGGAGCAGGACGTTCGCACCCTTGTCCGCCGCCGACAGCGCGGCGACGAGGGCGGCGTTGCCGCCGCCGATGACGATGACGTCCCACGGCCGTGCGGAGAGCTGCGAGAGCGAGGTGCCGGCCTCCCGTCCCTCGCCGCCGATAGCGCCCCTCACGGGCGTGATGCGGCGCATCACCTTGCGGCTCGATGGGGACACGCGGAAAGTATACTCTTGCATACCGACGCGCGCACGAGAAGGTCGTATCCGGGGGACGGGCCGAGACCGACCCGCAGGCGGCGGCGTCGGGTGCGCCTGCGAGGCGGACGCGCGGGCGCAGGTGATCGGCAACGTAGACAGGAGGGCACCGGTGAAGCTGGCCACCTTGCGGCTCGGGTCGAGCACGACGGCTGCCGTCCTCGACAACGACGTCCTGCGCCCTCTCGACGCCCCTGACGTGGGTGCCGTCCTCGGAACGGACCCGGTGGTTCGTGCTCGCCCCGACGCCGCCCCGATCCCGGTCGAGGTGGCCGACTTCGCGCCGCCCGTGCTCGCCCCGTCGGCGATCGTCTGCGTCGGTCTCAACTACCTCGCCCACATCTCCGAGGGCAATAGGGAGGTTCCCGAGTACCCAACGCTGTTCGCGAAGTTCACCGACGCACTCATCGGCGCCCGCGACGACGTTGTCCTCCCCGCGGTGAGCGCCGCTCCGGACTGGGAGGTCGAGCTCGCGGTCGTCGTCGGCACGGCAATCCGCCGGGCGGGCGTCGACGAGGCGCGCGCGGCAATCGGCGGGTTCGCGGTCCTGAACGACATCTCGCTGCGCGACTGGCAGCGCCGGACGTCACAGTGGCTCCAGGGAAAGGCGTTCGAGCGGCTCACGCCGTTCGGGCCCTACGTCGTGACGCCGGACGAGGTCGACGGCGCCGAGGACCTCGAGATCACCTGCGAGGTGGACGACGTGGTCGTGCAGCAGTCCCGGACCTCCGATCTGCTCTTCGGCCCGGCAGCGCTGGTCTCCTACGTGAGCCAGATCCGGACGCTGCGCCCTGGTGACGTCATCGCGTCGGGGACGCCGTCGGGTGTCGGCGCAGCCCGACAGCCCCCCGTCTACCTGAGGCCGGGGAGCGTGCTCCGCTCGCGGATCGAGGGCCTCGGCCAGTGTGTGAACCGCTGCGTAGCCGAGTCGACGTAAAGGGCGCGACCGTTGTCACAGCACGCGGCGGCGCCAGCGGGGACGGTCTCGCCCCGCTCCCATTCGAGCCACTCGCCGTGCACGAGCCGGAGTGACGCGACGCACGCCGCACGGCTATGCCGCCGGTCCTGTCACGTCAGCGTGCCGGTGGCAGCCGACGGGCGCCATGCGTAGAAGTCGCGCAGGGCGCCGATCTGGGTCCCGTGATGGCCCACCTCGTTGAGCGTGCCGGCGATGAAGTGCGTGGCCGGGCGGGCGTGACCCGGCGGGCCGACGACGCAGAGGCCGTCTCGCAGCGGCTCGGCGGCATAGGTGTACGCAGCAGTCCTCACGTCGAGCTGGCCGGCACGGGCCTGCTCGAGCGCGCCGCGGAGCCTCTGCCAGCCGTCACGCAGCGCGGTGACCGCTTCGGCCGCGCTGGCGAACATCGGATGATGACTCAGGTACGGGGACGTCCAGCCGCTTGCCACTGCTCGCGTCCCGCCCAGGAAGTCGATGTCACACAGACGAGCGGGGACCGATCCCACGTGCCAGTACAGCCAGGCGATGGTGGTCACCGGGACCGGGGTCGGCTCGGGGATCGCAAAGTCCGCCACCCACTCGCCGGCTCCGAACGGGTCGGGCGTCTTGCACTGGTCGCGGCGACGAATGCTCCGCGCCGTCGGGAATGGCTCCCAGAAGAGCTCGTCGTCGGTCAGACCGGTCCAGGCTCGGCCGAGGGTGAAGTGCTCGATCTGGGACATCGTCTCCAGCAGCGTCTCGGCTCGCCTCCCGGTCATGGGTCGTAGCGTGCCCAGGTCCTATCTGCGCCCGAGCGTGGCGACATACCGGACCGGGTCGACTCGATCCTCTCGTCCGCGCTGCACGGACGTCGTGAGAGCCGCAGGCTCCCCGCTCGACCAGACGAGAGACGAGCGGGTGCCGAATCTCGTGCACCTGTTCTGCGAGAAGGGCCGCGACCGCGTCGTCATCGAGGTCGCTCGCACGATCGACTGCGACGGCGTCGCGACCGTGCTCGGAGGCCTCGCCGCGGTGCGCTGCAGACGACGGCCGACAGGTAGATGCAGCCACGTGCTTATTGGACAGCGTGCCGCTATCATCTCGCACGCCGAGTCGCCTATCGGCCGGGACCGTGGGGGAGGGCGATGGTTGGTGACGAGGATGGCGCGAAGGGGTTCCTGCGCAGCCTCTACGACTTCTCCTTCACGACCTTCGTCACGACGAGGATCGTGAGGACTCTCTACATCGTGACGACGATCGTGTACTCGCTGGTCGCGATCGTTGTGTTCGTAGGGCTCGTGTCGCGAGGAGGAGCCGACGTCGCGATCGGGGTCATCGGTGTGCCCATCGCGTACGTCCTCTACCTCGCTCTCGCGCGCGTGAGCCTCGAGGTGGTGGCGGTCGTGTTCCGGATCGCGGAGTATGCGCGCGAGATCCGAGACCAGGGACGTGCGATCGCCACCGACTCGGGCGAGCAGATGCCGGGAACCGAGCCGGGTGGCGCATAGCGCCGCCGCTCGACGTCACGGGAGCGCCGTAGGCTCGCTCCTCAGAGGTCGTTCCCTGCGTAGGAGAGCCCGAAGCTCTTGTTCGCGAGCGGGAAGTCCGGGACGATGGTGTCCGCGAGCGCGACAGGCAGCGCGGGCCAGTTGAACCACGACGGATCGACGACCTTCACGCGTGCGAGCAGCTCGCCGTCGATCTCGACACGGTGCACGATCGTCCCCCTCGAGCCCTCGACGATGCCGATGCCGCTGGAGGTGGGCCGCGCCTCGCGCGGGGCGGGGTGGGCGAGAGAGAGGCGAGCGCCCGCCTCGGACGAGAGGACGGCGACGAGCCCGACGGACGCGGCGACCTCGTCGCGGCGCACGAGGAACCGGGCGAGGACGTCCCCTCCGTCCCGGACGACCGGGTCGACGGCCAGGTCGCACGCGGGGTGGTCGGCTCGAGCGTCGACGCGAATCCCGCTCGCGCGTGCGACGACTCCGAGGCACCCGAGCGCCGAGGCATCGTCCGCGCGGAGCACGGCGGTTCCTTCGAAGCGGTCGCGGACGGTCGTGTTCCCGAGAGCGTTCCGCGCGACCTCGTCTGCGCCGCGTGCGACCTCGGCGAGCTCGCGCGGGTCCGGGAGCGAGGCGAGGCGGACCCCTCCGGGGTGGATCGCGCCGCGCCAGAGTCGATGCCCTGTCACCCGCTCGGCCATGCGGAGCATCCGCTCCCGGAGCGCGAGCGCGTGGCCGTTCACGACCGAGAGGCCCGCGTCGTTCGCGAGAGCGCCGAGGTCCGCGACGTGGTTCGTGATGCGCTCGAGCTCGAGGACGAGCGCACGGAGACGCCGCACGTCCGGTCCGACGTCCCACCCGAGCGCATCCTCGACGGCCCGCGCGTACGCGAGCCCGTGCGCGGCGGAGGTGTCGCCGGAGATCCGTTCGGCGAGGACGACCCCGTCCGCGACGCGGCGACCCTCGAAGCAGCGCTCCATCCCTCGGTGCAGGAACCACAGCCGAGCCTTGAGCTTGAGGATCGTCTCTCCGACGACCGAGAACCGGAAGTGGCCGGGCTCGATGATGCCCGCGTGGATCGGTCCCACGGGGATCTCGTAGACGCCGGTCCCCTCCACCTCGAGGAACGGGTAGGGATCGCTGCGGGCGGCGAAAGGAGGCGGGTCCCCCGCGCCGCGGCGCATCGGGTACCAGCCGGCGGGCCAGCTCGAGTGGCGGACGAGCCGGCGCGGGAGCGGGTGCCCCACCGGGACGACGCCGAACAGGTCGTGCATCTCCCGCTCGAACCGTCCGCCGGGGAAGCAGAGCCCGGCGGTCGTCGGCACCTCGGGACGCGCCGGATCGAGGAGCACGTGGAGCTCGTCGCGCCTCTCGGGACGCGAGCCGAGGAAGAGGTAGACCGCGCGCAGGGAGTCGCCGTCGTCGTGACACGCGACGAGCGCGAGCCGCTGGCCGCGCCCGAGGAGCTCCCGGGCCGAGGCGACGAGCTCGCTCGCCGGGAGCACTCGAGCGGAGCGACCGGCGCCCGCGGGCTCGGGAGGTGGCCCGGAGGTCATCGTGCTCCGAGCGAGGTCGCCGCTGCCGCGAGCAGGTGGGCGAGCGGGCCACCGACGACTCCGAGGACGAGGAGGACCGTGACGCCGGTCACGGCGACGACGGCGGTCGCCGGGGAGGCCCGCACGCGCCGGCCCTCGCGTGCGGGTCGACCGAACAGCACGGTGACCCCGTGGCTGACGAGCGAGCCGCTTCCGACGACGAGGAGCACGAGAGCGGCGGCGAGAGCGGTGGCGAGATGGGCGTCGGCCATCCCGCGCGCGATCGCGATCTCCCCCGCGAAGAGCGCGAACGGGGGGAGCCCGACGAGGGCGACGAGCCCGGCCGCGAGCGCCCCCGCGAGAGCCGGAGCGCGCGAGGCCACCCCGGCGAGATCGGAGATCGAGGTCGTGCCCTCCGCGTGCTGGAGCTCGCCGGCCGTGACGAAGAGCAGCGCCTTCGCGAGCCCGTGCGCGGCGACGACGAGGAGGATGCCCTCGATCGCGAGCCGCGTGCCCGACGCCGCGGCGACCGCGAGGAGGCCCATCTGCTCGAGGCTCGAGTACGCGAGGAGGCGCTTGAGGTCGCGCTGCGCGACGAGGAGGGAGACCGCGACGAGGAGGGTCGCGAGCCCGGTCGCGAGCAGCCAGTCGCGCGCGAAGCCCGGGCCCAGCGCAGCGTCCGCGAGGGACCGGACCCGAAGGACGACGACGAGCGCGACCGAGAGGAGCACCCCGCTCATGAGCGCGGACACGGGCGCGGGGGCCTGACCGTGGGCGTCGGCGAGCCACGTGTGGAAGGGGACGAGGCCCGCCTTCGTGCCGAACCCCGCGAGCATGAGCCCGACGGCGAGGCGGGTGAGCGCCGGGTCGAGGCGCGCCGCGTGCGCCGAGAGCGTGCCGAGATCGAGCGCCTGTGCCGGGGGGATGCCCGCCTGGGTGGCCGCGAGGTAGAGCAGGACGACCCCGAAGAACGCGAGCGTGATCCCGAACGAGCAGATCACCACGTACTTCCAGGTCGCCTCGAGCGACGAGCGTGTGCGCCGGTGCCCGACGAGGAACGCCGTGGAGATCGTGGTCGCCTCGATCGCGACCCACACGACCCCGAGGTTTCCCGCGAGCACGGAGAGGGTCATGGCCGCGAGGAAGACCTGCACGAGCGCCTCGTAGCGGCGGGCGTCCCGCGTCGCGGTCGCGTCCCTCGCCCCTTCGGTCCGGAGGTATCCGACGCCCGCCACGGTCGCGAGCGTGCCTATCGCCCCGATCACGGTCACCATGAACGCCGCGGCCGCGTCGACGCGCAGGAGGTGGTCGTCGGCGACCGTGCGCCCGACCTCGTTCCCGGCCGCGAGGGCGACGCCGCAGGCAAGGACGGCGAGGGAGGCCGCGACACCCGATGCGCTCCGGGCTCGCGGCCAGGGAGCGACGACGGCGACGACGGCCGCCGCCACCGGGGCGGCGACGGGGAGCGTGACGAGGAGCGCGCCGCTCACTCGTGGAGCTCCCGCAGGTCGTCGAGGTCGGTTCCCCCGAACTTCTCGTGCATCCGCCCGGCGAGGACTCCGAGGATCACGATCGCGAGGAGGACGTCGAGGGACGCGCCGAGCTCGACGACCGGCGGGACCCCGTGGGAGGCGAGGAACGCGACGGCGTCGATCCCGTTGTCGAGCAGCAGGAGCGCGACGACCTGCGACAGCGCATGACGGCGGGTCGCGAGGAGGAACACGCCGACGAGGACGAGCGCGAACCCGACGGGCGCGGCCCGTGCGCTGGACGACGGGCCTGCGTGCACGAGCGATCCGCCGAGCGCGTACGCGGCGGTCACGAGGAGGGCGGTCACGAGAAGCGACGTCGCCGTGTTCACGACCGGCGCCCCTTCGCGGTCGTGGGACGGCGCTCCCCGGAGGCGTGCGGCGACGAGCCGGGGGAACACGACGGCACGGAGGGCGATGACGGCGGCCCCGACGACAAGGAGGTGGGCGTCGCGCGCGCGGATCCCGGCCAGCACGGGGATCGCCCCGAGCGCGGCTCCCTGGACGGCGAGCAGGCGTGTGGCTGCACGGAGGTCGCGGCGCCAGACCACGAGGACCGCGCTGAGAAGGAGGAGCCCTGCAGCGAGGTCGACGAGCGAGGCGTAGGTCCCCGCGCTCACGCGAGCAGCCCGGTCCCGGACCTGTCACGCACGGCGGGGTCCGAGGAAGTAGGCGGCCGTGACCGCGAGGAGACCGAGCAGGTACGAGCCGGCGAGGAGCTCGGGGACCCGGAAGAGCCGGAGCTTCGCCACGAACACCTCCGCGGCGGCGAGGGCGCCCGCGAGGACGGCGACCTTCGCGGCGATCGCGAGGACGCCGAGCACGATCCCGACCGGACCGGACCTCGGTCCGGCGACGCCGGCGGGAAGGTAGAGGTTCGCGAGGAGTCCGACGAGCACGGCGAGGCGCATCGCGGCTGCCCACTCGAGGATCGCGAGCCGGGAGCCCGAGTACTCGAGCACCATCGCCTCGTGGACCATCGTGAGCTCCAGGTGGGTCGCCGGGTTGTCGACCGGGAGCCTCCCCGTCTCCGCGACGATGACGACGACGAGCGCGGCGAAGGCGAGCGCTCCGGCGGGGGTGAGCACGTCGCCGGGGCGGCGCTCGGTCGCGCGGACGATCGCCGCGAGGTTCGAGGAGCTCGCACGTATGGACAGGGAGTAGACGGCGACGAGGATCGCGGGCTCGACGAGGGCGGCGATCGTCGTCTCCCGGCTCGCTCCGATCCCCCCGAACGGTGTGCCCGTGTCGAGCGCGGCGAGCACGAGCGCGACCGTCGCCACGAGAAGCAGCCCGACGACGACGAAGAGGTCCGCGATCGAGTCGAGCGGGGAGGCGACGGTGACGGTGGGGACCACCGCCGCGCACACGAGCATCACGCCTGCGACGAGCGCCGGCGCGAGCGAGAACACCGCGGTGGTTCCCTCGGGCGTGACGTCCTGCTTGCCTGCGAGCTTCCGGAGCTCTCGGTAGGGCTGGAGCGCTCCGGCTCCCGCACGGCCCTCGAGGCGGGCGCGCACCTGCCGCATCCACCCGACGAGCATCGGAGAGCCCGCCGCGACGGCTGCGACCTGCACGACCGCGCCCGCGGCTCCCGAGAGGGTCACCTCGCGACCGCGACGGCTGCGACCTGCACGACCGCGCCCGCGGCTCCCGAGAGGGTCACCTCGCGACCGCGACCGCTGCGACGAGCGCGAGCGCTCCGATCGCGAGGTACCGGTGGACGCTCCCGTTGTGCACGCGTCGGACGAGCGAGGCCCACGCGTGCACGCCGTCGAGGACCCGGGAGAACACGCGTTCCTCTACGACGTCTCCGATGCGAGACCGGTAGCGGACGCGCTCCACGAGGTACCGGGACTCCTCGACGTGACCGACCTCGACGTCGACGTCGGGTCGGAGCACGTCGTCGAAGACTCTCTGGAGGGGCTCCGCGAACGAGGTCGCCGTGTACTGCATCCGCTCCGTGAGCGCCCCTGCTCCCCCGGACCAGAGGGGCGCGCGTGTCCCTCTCGGTCGTCGCGAGCGCCCGACGAGCGCCCGGAGCGCCACGACCCCTCCCGATGCCGCGACGACCCCGACCGCGAGGAGGCCCGGAGAGACCGACCCCGCGACACCGGGCAGCCGCAGGAGCAGCCCGAGCTGCGGGAACGAGCCCGGGTGGCCGGGCAGCTCGCGAGCGAGCCTCCCGAGTGCGGGAGCGAGGGCGGACGGCGCGACGGCGAGGACCGCGCTCGCCGCGGCGAGGGTCGCCATCGGGGCGACCATCGCCGCGGGGACCTCGTGCGCCCGGGCCGCCTCGGCGGACCGGGGGCGGGCGAGGAACGCGATCCCGGACGCCTTCACCATGGCCGCGACCCCGAGGCCCGTCGTGAGCGCGACGACGCCGACCGCGACGGGCATCACGAGTGCGAGGAGCGTCCCGGTCCCGGGCCTCGAGTGGATGAGGCTCTGGACGAGGAGCCACTCGCCGACGAACCCTGCCCCGAGCGGGAGGCCGGACGCGCCGAGCGCGGCCACGAAGAAGAGCCCGGTGGTGGCGGGCATCCGGGTCGCGAGACCTCCGAGGAGGTCGAGGTCGCGGAGCCCGGTCGCGAAGAGCACGGCTCCTGCGCCGAGGAACGCGAGCGACTTGAAGGCCGCGTGGGCGACGACGTGGACGAGGGCCGCGACGAGTGCGACCGTCGCGAGGGAGCGCTCCCCGTAGTCGGCGAGGAGCATCGAGGAGCCGAGCGCGAGGGTCACGAGACCCATGTTCTCGGTGGTCGAGTACGCGAGGAGGCGCTTCAGGTCCGTGCTCACCGAGGCCTGGATCACGCCGAACAGAGCGGACGTCGCGCCTGCGAGCACGACCACGAGAGCCCACCAGCGCGGTCCTCCGCCGAGGACCTCGACGTCGATCCGGACGATCCCGTAGACGCCCGTCGCGACCATGGCGGCGCTCATGAGCGCGGACACGGGGCTCGGAGCCTCGGGGTGCGCGCGGGGGAGCCACACGTGGAGCGGGACGAGTCCCGCCTTGGCACCGAATCCGAGGAAGCTGAGCAGGAACACGACGTCGCGGCTCGACGAGGAGAGGGACCCCGCGCGCCGCTCGAGCACGGCGAGCGCGTCCGCGTGCCCGGCCGCGCCGAGCACGACGAACGCGAGGAGGATCGCGACGAACCCGAGGTGGGTCATGACCGCGTACCAGCGCGCCGCGTCGCGGACCGCCGCGCGTGCGTGGTCGGCGAGGATCGCCACGAGCGAGGCGAGCGCCATGAGCTCCCACGCGGCGAGGAACGTCGTCGCCGAGCCCGCGAGGGGGACGAGGAGCATCGCCGCGACGAAGAAGGGAACCGCCGCGAGCTGCGCCGGACCCGTGCTCCCGTGGCGCTCGTACCCGGCGGAGTAGGCGCCGACGGCGACGGCGACGGCACCGGTGAGGAGGAGGAACAGGCCACCCGTCGCGCCTGCAGCGAGCGTGACGCCGGCGAGCGGAAGGGCGCCTCCGACGCGGACCGGGCCGACCCCGCTCGCGACGGCGACGACGCCGAGAGCGACCCCTGCGGCGCCGAGCAGGCTCGTGGCGATCCCCGCCGCGAGCGCTGCCCGTTCGTGGCGCCTCCCGCTCGTCGCAGGCGCGTCGCGGGCGTCGGGGGCTCCCGCGCTCATCTCCCCGTCACGCTCCTCAGGGCGGCGATGATCGCGGACGGATGGGGTGGGCACCCGGGGATCTCGACGTCGGGCGCCACGACCGCCCGGACGGGCCCGAGCACGCCGTACGCACCGAGGAGCCCGCCTCCGTCGCACGCGCAGTCGCCGACCGCGACCACGGCACGCGGTCTCGGGGTCGCCTCGACGGTCGCGAGCAGTGCGTCGGACAGGTTGCGGGTCACGACACCGGTCACGAGCAGGGCGTCCGCATGGCGAGGCGAGGCGACGAGCCGGATCCCGTACTGCTCGGCGTCGTACACGGGGGAGAAGCACCCCGAGAGCTCGACCTCGCACCCGTTGCACGACCCCGCGTCGACGTGACGCACGTGGAGCGAGGTCCTCGACCCGACGTCCACGTGCGAGCGCACCGGGGGGGCCGCGGCCGGCTCCGCGATCCTCCCCAGCCGCAGGATCGTGCTCAGCAGGCCCACGGTCGCCCCGGGCGGGAGGCTCGCGGCGCGCGGGGCAGCTCGACGCCCCGCACACGGACTATGAGTATCTCATCGATAAACGAGCTGATAATAATGGCGGATTATCACACATTCGCGACGTGCGCGTGGACGGACCCACGAGGCGCGAGCCGGCTGGTCAGTGCCGCGCGTCGGGAAGGGGCGCGACGGGCTCGCTCTCGAGCTCCGCGAGCATCTCGGCCGACGCGTGGAGCGACGACGTGAGTATCCGCCGCGCGACGGCGAGGAGCTCGGAGATGTCCGGGTTCGCGATCGAGTAGAAGACGCTCGATCCCTCCTTGCGGGTGCTCACGAGCCCCGCCCGCCTGAGGATCGCGAGCTGCTGGGAGAGGTGGGACGCCTCGATCCCGACCTCGGGGACGAGCTGGCCGACCGACTTCTCGCCGTCGCCCAGGAGCTCGAGCACCCGGATGCGGGCCGGGTGACCGAGAGTCTTGAAGAACTCGCCCTTGAGCTGGTAGATGGGCACGCTCACGACGAGATCTCCCCTCCTACAGGCCTCGCGGGACCCGTCGCAGCCGAGCCTATCCGCAGGACTCGTCGGTTGATCATCTCGTCAGGCGGGTCCCGGCTCCCGACGCCCGTGACCCGGGACGAGCTGCGCGCTCGCCGACCGCTCCCGCGTGCGCAACCCGACCCGGCGCGGCATGCGGGAGCGCGACAGCCGCGTCGACGCCGCCGGCCGGCGCCGAGCGGTTCCACGACTCGTCCTCTCGTGCGCGCACCGGTCCGCGCGTGACCGGTGCGACGCGCGCGACGGGGGACTTCCGGCCCTGGCGCGGCCGGGCGGGTGACGGGAGACTTCGTCCGTGGACCACGGATCGGGTCGGGAGGCGTCGCGCGGCTCGGCGACGGGGCGGGGAGCGCCGGGGCACGCGGGCGCCGCTCCCGCCGGAAGGGGGCGATTCGACGACCGGCCCCTCCTCGTGTTCTGGGAGACGACGAAGGCGTGCGACCTCGCGTGCGTCCACTGCCGCGCGTCCGCACAGCGCGAGCCCGGACCGGGCGAGCTCTCGACGCGGGAGGCGACGGCGCTCGTGGACGAGCTCGCGTCGCTCGGGAGCCCTCGTCCGATCCTCGTGCTCACGGGGGGAGACTGCCTGAAGAGGCCCGACGTTCTCGAGCTGGCGTCGCACGCGGCGAGCCGCTCCGTCCCGGTCGCCGTCGCGCCGTCGGTCACGCCGCTGCTCGACGACCGGACCCTCTCGTCGCTGCGGGCCGTCGGGGTGCGGAGCGCGTCGGTCAGCCTCGACGGTTCGGGACCGGAGACCCACGACGGTGTCCGGGGCGTGCCCGGTCACTTCGCGGCGACCCTCGACGCGATCGGGCTCTTGCGGCGACGCGGCTTCTCCGTGCAGGTGAACACGACCGTGATGGCCTCGAACCTCGAGGAGCTCGCGGACGTCGCCGCGCTGTGCTCGCGGGAGGAGGTCGACGCGTGGGAGGTCTTCTTCCTCGTGGCGACCGGTCGGGGCACGGCGGTCGGGGCGACGACCCCGGAGCAGAACGAGGACGTGTGCCACTTCCTCGTCGACGCCTCGCGCTACGGCTTCGCGGTGCGGACCGTCGAGGGCCCCTTCTTCCGGAGGGTCCTCGCCGAGAGGATCGCGGCGGGCGACCCGCGGGACGGGGACCTCCCCGAGGGCGCGGGGGCCCTCTACGCGCGCCTTCGTGAGCGGCTCGTGGAGCTCGCGGGACCCCCCGAGCGGCCGGTTCGGGCGCCGAGCGTCGCCACGCGGGACGGCATGGGCATCGTGTTCGTCTCGGCGGACGGGAAGGTCCACGCGTCGGGGTTCCTGCCGCTCGAGGTCGGCGACGTCCGGCGAGCCGGTCTCGTCGCGAGCTACCGCGACTCTCCCGTGCTCCGGGCGATGCGGGCCGGCGACTTCACAGGCCCGTGCGGGAGGTGCACGTATCGTGAGCGGTGTGGTGGCTCACGGGCGAGGGCGTTCGCTGCGACCGGCGACCCGCTCGGCTCGGACCCGGCGTGCGTGCTCGTGGCCGAGGAGCTCCGGGATCAGGTCCCCGTGTAGGCCGACGCGAACGGGGCCGCGAGGCACCCGGGAGCGGACACACGCAGCACCCCGTGGATCGCCCCGGTGGCCGTCGAGCCCGTCGTCACGGTCCCCGTGACCGTGACGGTGACGGTGAGGGGGACCGGGCTCGCGCTGTCGAGCCGGCGAACGTGACGGACCACGTGCTCGGCGAAGACGAGGTGACCGGCGGACAGGCGGAGCGCGACCCTCGGGAGCCCGACGTACGCGGCTCCGACCGGGCTCCCGGAGCGGGTCACGCAGTCCACGTAGACGACCGTGTCCTGGGGCTTTCCCCCGACCCCGCTGATGTAGTCGCTCGGGCCCGCCGCGATCGCGCGTGGCCCGGCCGCGACGAGGTGCATGCCTCCCTGGGGGTGCCCGTAGAAGTAGAAGCAGTAGGCGTGACCGACCGTGAGGACGGGCGGAGACGCGGCCGCCGCGGACGCGAGGGCGAGGACGCCTGCTGCGGCGGCCGTCCCGCACGCGAGGACCCGCCGTGGCGCGCGCACGGCCCGACGGGGGTGGATCGAGGTCATGACCGGCCTCCTCGTTCGGCTCGTTCGAGCTCGGCGGTCACGAGCGTAGGCGCGCCCCGTCGCGCGATCGTGCCCCGCGCGTTGTGAGAGGGCACGGGACGGCATTAGAGTCAACGAGATTCTGCGTCCACTCGAGCTCCCCGGGAGGCCAGGTGCGGGCGTCGCGAGCGGGAACCCGGTTCGCGCCGTGAGGTCGCACCGCGCCGTCGCCGCAGCTCTGGTGGTGCTCGCCCTCCCCGCGACCTTCGCCCCGGCGGTCCGGGGCGTGCCGAGGCGTCACGTCGCGGCGGCGGGCGGATCGGTGCGCTTCGTCGCGGTCGTCCACCACGCGACGCGCTGTACGTGGTCGTCGGTCCCCCGGATCGCGCGCTTCGACGCGGCCGTGCGCTGCAGGGACGGGCGGGTGGCCCGGACGGCCCGCGTCGGCGCGAACACCTCGGGAAGCGCACGGCACATCGCGGTCACGCTCACGGTTCGAGGCGCGCGTCGCGTCACGCGCCGGTGGACGGTGCTCCAGGCGGGGAGGAAGAGGCGGCGGCGCACGGCGACGAGGACGACCACGACGACCAGCACGACCACGACGACCACGACGACCACGACCACCACGACGACCACGACCACCACGACCACCACGACGCCGCCGTTGTTCGAGGTGGTCGCGGGAGGTGGGGGAGGTGGGGGCGTGGCCGCCCCGCCTCCCCCCACGTCGACGTCCCCGGCGGGAGGCGCAGGCGGGGCGGTCTCGGCGAACTCCAAGACGGCGTGCGTGTACGTCGGATCCGCGTCCTGGCAAGCGAACCTCGCCGTGGTCGAGCAGGCGACCGGCCTCAGCTACGGGTGCCTCGAGACGTTCGAGACCGGGTCGAACATGTCGTGGTCGTCCTGGGTGGACCCGTGGGTCGCTCAGCCGGCCAACGGGTACACGGGCTGGGTCGCTGCCGACCCGTCGGGTCGCACGGTCGTGCTCACGGTGGACCTGGTCGCGTCGGACGAGAGCGCGTCCGACGCGTCGTGGCGCGGCCACTGCGCCCAGGGGCAGTTCACGGGCTACGACGTACAGCTCGCACAGAACCTGGTCGCGGCGGGTCTCGGGAGCTCGGTGATCCGGCTCGGCGCCGAGATGAACGGGACGTGGGCCGACGACTTCGTCGGCACGACGGCGACCGAGCAGTCGAACTGGGCGACGTGCTTCGCGAGGACCGTCACCGCGATGCGCGCGGTCGCGGGCGCGAGCTTCCAGTTCGACTGGAACGTGGCCGCGTGCGGGAGCGTCCCGGGGCTGGCGGGCTTCTACCCGGGGAACGCGTACGTGGACATCGTCGGGGTCGACGCGTACGACACGGGATGCCCGATGGCTGCTCCTCCCGCCTCGACGGCGACGTACGCGGTCGTCGCGTCGAGCCCCGAGGGCCTCGACGCGGTCGCGAGCTTCGCGGCGAGCCAGGGCAAGCCGTTGAGCATCCCGGAGTGGGCGACGACCGCGCCGACGGGCTCCCCCCCGGGCTACGGAGACGACCCGTACTACGTCGCGGGCGTCGGACAGCTCGTCGCCTCGTCCGCGAGCTTCGCGTTCCAGTCGTGGTACGACGCGGGGGACAAGGGGATCCTCCAGCTCGACGCGTCGAACCCCCTCTCCCTCCAGGCCTACAGGGCCGCGTTCGGCTGACATCCCCGTGCGGTCGGCACGGGCGAGAGGCCGGCGGGCGACCGAGACGCTCGGGCGGCTCGGGCCGAGCCCTATGCCCGCAGCGGGCTCGCGTTGCCTAAGGTTCCCCCGATGCGCGGCGACCCGTACCTCTATCGCGGTGGACGACGGCACGAGAGGAGGCGCCACGCCGCGAGGTACCTGCTCGTGTCGCTCGTCGCGCTCGTGGTCGTCGCGGGCGTGCTCGTCGGGGTCCAGCTCCTGCGGTCCGTGCCCCCGGTGAGCGCCGTCGTGGTCCGCCGGGCGAGCCCGGCCTTCGCAGGGGGGCCGTGGTCGCCCGCGCTCCCCGCCGGGACCGAGTCGGTCGTGACCATCGGTGGGGTCGGCACGCTCGCGTCGCAGGGCGGGAGCAGCGAGATCCCCATCGCGAGCGTGGCGAAGGTGATGTCCGCTCTCGTCGTCCTTCGGGACCACCCGCTGCGCCCCGGGCAGCCCGGCCCGGCGATCACGGTCACGCCGGCAGACGTCGCGACCTACCGGAGCGAGCTCGCCGCGCAGGACTCCGTGGTCGCGGTGCAGGTCGGCGAGCGCCTGAGCGAGCTCGACGCGCTGAAGGCGGCACTCGTCCCGTCGGCGGACAACGTGATCGAGATGCTCGCCCGATGGGACGCGGGGTCGACGGCGGCGTTCGTCGCGAAGATGAACGCCGAGGCGCGCCAGCTCGGGCTCGCGCACACGCACTACGCAGGGCCGAGCGGGGTCGACCCCGCCACGGTGTCCACCGCGGCGGACCAGGTGCGGCTCGCGAGGATCGCGCTCGGGAACCCCGTCTTCGCGTCGATCGTGGCGCGCGCGCAGGTCGTGCTCCCGGTCGCCGGGCTCCAGTACAACGTCGACGCCGACCTCGGACGCGACGGGATCGTCGGGGTGAAGACCGGGTGGGTCCCCCAGGGAGGGGCCTCCTTCGTCTTCGCAGCGAACCACCGGTTGGGACGCCGGACGGTGCGCGTGCTCGGAGCGATCGTCGGCGACTCCTCGGTCCCCGCGATCCCAACCGTGCTGTCCGCGGCGCGCCGGGCCGTCCGCTCGGTCGACGCCGGGCTCGTGGAGCAGCAGGTCGTCGGCGCGGGCACGCGGGTCGCGACGCTCGACGCCGCCTACGGTGCGGCCGTCCCCGTCGTGACGGCCTCGGGCGCCACCCTGCTCGGGTGGCGCGGCGCGCGCGTGGCCGAGACGGTCGAGCTCCTGCACGACCTGCACGCTCCCGTCGCGCGAGGCGCCCGGGTCGGGACCCTCACCGTGTCTCTCGGGAGCGAGCGGGCATCCGTCGCGCTCGTGGCGGCCGGCCGTCTCGCCGGCCCGACCCTCGGGTGGCGGCTCACCCGCCTCTGACGCGCTCCGCGAGCGAGCGCCCGAGGAGCCGTGCGACGTCGAGGACCGCGACCTCGGAGTCATCGTCGGGCGGCCCCACGGCGACGCGGCGACACGTCGCCGGTCATCGCGTGAGAGCAGTGACCGCCTCGTCGACGGACGGGTACAGGTGCTCCGCCCCGATCCGGGCGAGAAGCCCGCTCCGCCGAAGAGCGGTCTCCACGTGCTCCCCGGCCCGGGCGATCGCGAACACGACGTGGTCCCGTTCGAGGTCCGCGAGAGCGTCCCCGAGCGCACGGGCGCCCGTGAAGTCGAGGTCGCTCATCCCGATCGTGTCGAGCACGACGAGGCGGGTCCGGTCGGGGGCGCGCGTGACCGCGCGGGCGAGCTGCGACCGGAAGTGGACGGCGTTCGCGTACCACAGGGGGGTCGCGAAGAGGACCGCGAGGACCCCCGGAACCTGCTCGGCGTCCCTCTCGCTGCCGGTCGGGACCCAGCTCGTCGTCCCCGGGATCCGCCCGAGCACGTGCAGCTGCGGTCGGGCGCTGAGCCGGGTGCGGTCGAGGATCGCGAGGGCAACGGCGACCGCGATCCCCTGCTCGACGCCGACGACGGCGACGGCGACGAGCGTCACGAGCGCGAGCCCGAGCTCGACTCGGTCGAAACGGGCGATCTGCACGAGCTCCCGGGCACGGAAGATCCGGCTCGCGACGAACACGAGGACGGCAGCGAGCGTCGCGAGCGGGACGTCCGAGAGGAGCCTCGCGGCGGGGACGAGCGCGACGAGCACCGCACAGGCGACGAGCCCGGACGCCTGGGTGCGGCCCGAGGCGGACGCGACGAGTGCAGTCCGAGGAGGGCTCGCGTCGACCGGGAAGGACCCGACGAGGCCCGCGAGCACGTTCCCGGCGCCGACGCCGACGAAGTCCCGCCCGACGTCGACCTCGTAGCGGCCGAGGTCGGCGAACGCCCGCGTCGTCGCGGCGGTCTGGCTCACGACGACGAGCGCGACGATGCCCGCCGTCGGCAGCTCGACGCGTAGGAGGTGCCACGAGACGTCGCGCAGCCCCCAGCGGGGGAGCCCGCCCGCGACGTGCCCGAGCACCGCGACGCCGTGCGCGTGGAGGCCGAGGGCATAGACCGCGAGGGCGGAGGCGACGAGCGCGACGAGCGCCCCGGGGAGCCTGCGGTCGACGTGCTCCGCGACGACGACCACGACGAGCACAGAGCCCGCGAGCGCGACGCTCCCCGGGTGCGCGCGCCCGAGCTGCTCGAGCGCGTGGACGAGCCGGTGGACGGTCGATCCCGAGGAGCCGGGCACGCCGAGCAGGTCGGGAACCTGGTGGACGACGATGATGACCGCTATGCCCGACATGAATCCCGCGATGATCGGTGCGGAGAGGAGCTCTGCTATCCATCCGAGGCGCAGGAGCCCGACGAGAGCGACGATCACCCCGACGGTGACCGCGACGAGCCCGACGGTGTCCGCGTACCGGGCGCTGCCCGAGGAGGCCACGTGGGCGACGCCCGCGGCGAACAGCGGGGCGATCGTCGAGTCCGCGCCGACCGACAGCTGCGGGCTCGACCCGAGGAGAGCGAACACGACGCTGCCCGCGACGAACGCGTAGTAGCCGGTGATCAGGGGCATGCCCGCGAGCCGGGCAGTCGCGAGCTGCTCGGGGACGGCGACCGCGAGGAGGGCCATCCCGGCGAGGAGGTCGGGCGCGAGCCAGGCCCGCCGGTAGCCGCGAAGCGAGGACCCGACGGCGGCTCCCCTCACGGCGGTCCGGGCGACGGGCGCTCGGGCGCGGGCCTCGGATGTCCGCCCACCCGCGACGTGCCGTTGTGCACGGGAGCATCATCGCTCAACGTCCGGACGGGTGCGCCGGGCGGCCGTGCGCCCCCGGCGCCGCGGGACGACCCGCTCCGCGCCGCGGCGCTACCGTCACCGGACCGTAATCTGTGAGGTGTGAGCATCTCGGGCCACCGAGGCGAGGCGCACGGGGCGCAGACGGCCGGCGGCGGAAGGGGCGCGCCGGTCGCGGACCTCCGGAACGACCGGCTCACGGGTGCGACGAGCCTCGTGGTTCCGCCGTGGTCGACCGCGAAAGCGGCCAATCCGGCGGTCGTCGCCCTCGAGCTCCCGGTCGGGACGGTGCCGTGCCCGTTCTGCCCGGTGGCCATCGACGACGGCACGCACAGCGCAGGCGAGGAGACCGGGCGGGTCCCCGGGGGCGCGCGCCACCCGCTGTGGTCGTCGGTGTCGCTCCGGAACCGGTGGCCCCAGACGGTCGCCGTGGACGCCGCGGAGGTGGTCGTGCTGAGCGACGTGCACGACGCCCACCTCGGGGACCTCGATCTGGACGAGGCGAGCGCGGCGATGGGGCTCCTGCTCCGGCGAGCAGAGTCACAGCGCCGTGCGGGCCGGTTCCCGCTCGTGTTCGTGAACCACGGGGTGAACGCGGGCTCCTCGCAGCCGCACCCCCACGGGCAGGTCGTGGGACTGCCCGAGGCCGACCCGGGGAGCCGCCGGGAGGCC
The DNA here is from genome assembly GCA_021798745.1 of Actinomycetes bacterium. Lineage (GTDB taxonomy): Bacteria > Actinomycetota > Acidimicrobiia > Acidimicrobiales > Bog-793 > JAJZBW01. Next base: position 11,783 of record JAJZBW010000003.1, on the reverse strand, counting down.
GAGGCGCTCGGAGCGGGCTCGTGCGTGCTGTGCGAGGAGCTCCCGGGGGAGCTGACGGTCGCACGGGTCCCCGGGGCGACCGTCGTCGTTCCCGAGGCGCCGACGGTCGACTACGACCAGACCGTCGTCCTCGACGGCCACGGTCCGGCCACGGCGCGTGCCGTCGCCCACGGGGTGCAGGCCGCGCTCCGTGCGCTGTACGCGGTCACGGGGCCGGTCGCGTACAACCTCGTCGTGCACGAGTCGGGCCACGCGCACGTGCACGTCGTGCCCCGGACCGGCTGGCACTCGGGCTACGAGCTCGCGGGCGTCCACACGTGCTACGTCGACCCCGCCGTCGCAGCGGAGAGGCTCCGGGCCGCCTCGGAGACCCTGGCACGCCGCAGCCGCCCGCACGAGGCCGGGCTCGCGTTCGATCCGGAGGGCGACGCGGCCTGAGCGGCGGGCGCGCCTGGCTGTCGCGGGCGCCGCCTCTGCGGCGCTGGACGACGCCGAGCACCGGGCGCCCGCGACGGTCCCGAGCCGCGCAAGACTCGTCGACCATGGACGCGTCTCGCCCCTCCCACCGGTCCGCTGCCGAGTCGCTCGCGAGCCGCGACCCCGTGATCGCGTCCCTCGTCGCCTCGGCCGGGCCCCCGAGGCTCGCGCCTCGAGCGGAGAGCAACTTCGCCGCGCTCGTGCGCTCGATCGTCTACCAGCAGCTCGCGGGCGCGGCGGCGGCGGCGATCCACGGCCGGCTCGTCTCGCTGCTCGGAGGCGGGGTCACGCCCGAGGCGCTCGTGGGGCTCCCCGTCGAGGCCCTGCGAGCCGTCGGGCTCTCCTCCGCAAAGGTCTCCGCCCTGCGCGACCTCGCCGAGAAGGTGCTCGACGGCACGGTCGAGCTCGCCCCCCGGCGCGTCGCGCGCGCGAGCGACGAGGAGATCGTCGCCCGCCTGTCCACGGTCCGGGGGGTCGGGCCGTGGACTGCGCAGATGTTCCTCATGTTCCAGCTCCGGCGGCTCGACGTCTGGCCGTCCGGGGACCTCGGAGTCCGACGGGGCTACGGTCTCGCGTGGCAGGTCGCGATGCCGTCGGAGCGAGAGCTCCAGCCACTCGGGGAGCGCTTCCGCCCCTTCCGGTCCGTCGCCGCGTGGTACTGCTGGCGCGCCTGCGAGCTCCTCGCCGGAGCGGGGGAGAGCGCGCTCACGCGCTGATCGTGTGGGCCGCGGCTCGTCGGAGCGCCCCTCCTCGCCCGCCCGCCTCGGGCAGAGATGCCGGTGGTCGCTATGATCCGGCCGTTGGAGTGAGGTCGGAGGGCCGTCGGGAACCACGCGTGACGACGTGCCGGTGCGTGGCGGTGGGGGAGCCGCCGAGCGCCGGCCGAGCGCATGGGACACCTGCCGGCCGCGTCCGGCCGTGCCAGGCATCGGCACGTCTACCGGGGAGGATCCCATGAACGCGTTGCAGTCGAGCAGCCGGCGCAGGCGCGCCACGACGGGGGCGATCGCGGCGGCGGGCGCCGTCGCGATCACGATCGGCTCGGGGGCGGGCTCGCTCGCGTCGGCGAGCGCCGAGAGGGCCGCGGCGATACCGACGCCGGCGAAGGTCCCGGCGGTCGCCGCTCTCGTGCCGAAGGCGATCCGGGCGCGCGGCTCGGTCAAGGTCGCGATGGACGCGACGTACGCGCCGGACGAGTTCGTCGCGGCGAACGGGAAGACGATCGTCGGGATGGACGCCGACCTCAACGCCGCGATCGGCGCGGTGATGGGTGTCCGCTGGATCTCGACGAACGCCACGTTCGACACGATCATCCCGGGTCTCACCTCGGGCAAGTACGACGTCGGCAACTCGTCGTTCACGATCACGGCGGCGCGTGCGAAGGTCGTGAACTTCGTCAGCTACTTCAAGGCGGGCGAGGGCTACTACGTGAAGTCGACTAGCTCGATCAAGCTCAACGGGCTCGCGAGCCTCTGCGGGCTCACGGTGTCCGTCGAGAGCGGGACGACCGAGCAGTCCGACGCCGAGGCAGCGAACAAGAGCTGCACGAAGTCCGGCAAGAAGGGCGTGTCCGTGCTGTCGTTCTCGGACCAGAACTCGGCGAACCTCGCGGTCGCGAGCGGGCGGGCGCAGCTCGGGTTCGCGGACTCTCAGGTTGCGGGGTACATCGTCCAGCAGTCCCACGGCAAGTTCAAGCTCGACGGAGCCGCCTTCTCGGTCGCGCCCTACGGGATCGCGTTCCCGAAGAGCTCCGGGCTCGACCGGGCGACGCTCGCGGCGGTCAAGGTGCTCATGAAGGACGGCGTCTACGCGAAGATCCTCGCGAAGTGGGGCGTCCAGGCGGGGGCGATCACGACGCCGTCCATCGTCGGCTAGCGCTCCGGGGGAGCGGGGGCGCGGTCGGTGACCGTGACCGAGGTCGACCACGACCGGCACCGCCCGGAGGAGATCCGGGCGGTGCCGGTGCGGCATCCCGGTCGGTGGGTCGCGACCGCCGTCCTGCTCGTGCTCCTGGCGATGCTCGCGCACAGCCTCGTCACGAACCCCAACTTCGGCTGGTCGGTGGTCGGGACCTACTTCTTCGCCGGCCCGGTCGTGCGCGGGCTCGTGCTGACCCTCGAGCTCACCGCCGCCGCGATGGTCATCGGGGTCGTGCTCGGGGTGTGCCTCGCGATCCTGAGGCTCTCTCCGAACCCGATCCTGTCGGGATCGGCCTGGTGCTACATATGGTTCTTCCGAGGGACCCCGGTGTTCGTCCAGATCCTGTTCTGGTACAACATCGCCGCCCTGTTCCCGCACATCGGGCTCGGGGTCCCGTTCGGGCCGCAGGTGCTGCACGGCAACGCGAACGCGCTCGTGACCTCGATAGTCGCGGCGATCCTCGCGCTCGGTCTCAACGAGGCCGCGTACTACGCCGAGATCGTCCGCGCGGGGATCCTCTCGGTCGACCACGGGCAGGTCGAGGCGGCGCAGTCGCTCGGAATGAGGCGGATACAGCTCATGCGCCGTGTGGTCCTCCCTCAGGCGATGCGCGTGATCGTCCCCCCGACCGGGAACGAGACGATCTCCATGCTGAAGACCACGTCGCTCGCGAGCGTCGCCGCGGTCACGGAGCTCCTCTACTCGGCGCAGCAGATATACGCGAGGACCTACCAGACGATCCCTCTGCTCATCATGGCGAGCATCTGGTACCTCGTGCTCACCACAGTCCTCACGGTCGGCCAGTACTACGTCGAGCGGCACTACGCCCGCGGTGCCTCCTACGCGCTCCCGCCGACGCCGTTCCAGAGGCTCCAGGGGATGCTCGGCTCGCGGTCGGCCCGGCGCCGCGTGCCGCCGGGGGACGTCCCGGGTCCCCTGTCGGACCCGCTCCGGAGGCAGGGGTAGTGCCCGTCCCGATGCTTCTCGCCGAAGGCGTGCACAAGCGCTACGGCCACCTCGAGGTCCTGAAGGGCATCAGCCTCGAGGTCGAGGCGAGCCAGGTACTGTGCCTGCTCGGACCGTCCGGGTCCGGGAAGTCGACCTTCCTCCGGTGCATCAACCACCTCGAGAAGATCAACTCGGGGCGGCTCTGGGTCGACGGGACGCTCGTCGGCTACGCGGAGCGGAACGGTCGGCTCCACGAGCTCCCCGAACGCGAGGTCTGCCGACGGCGGACCCAGATCGGGATGGTGTTCCAGAGGTTCAACCTCTTCCCGCACCTCACCGTGCTCGAGAACGTCGTGACGGCGCCCGTCGTCGTGAAGGGGGAGGCCCGGCCGGTCGTCACGGAGAGAGCCCGTCGCCTGCTCGACAGGGTCGGCCTGTCGTCCAAGGTGGACGCGTACCCGAACCAGCTCTCCGGAGGTCAGCAGCAGCGCGTCGCGATCGCCCGCGCCCTTGCGATGGAGCCGAAGCTCATGCTCTTCGACGAGCCGACGAGCGCGCTCGACCCGGAGCTCGTCGGAGAGGTGCTCGACGTCATGCGCGACCTCGCGAGCGACGGCATGACGATGGTCGTCGTGACCCACGAGATCGGGTTCGCACGCGAGGTGGGGGACACGCTCGTCTTCATGGACGGCGGGGTCGTCCTCGAGGAGGGGCCGCCGCGCGAGGTCATCGCGAGCCCTCGGCACGAGCGGACGCGCTCGTTCCTCTCGAAGGTCCTGTGAGGCACGGGAGCGGTCCGGCGGGCTCGAGCGGGCGCGATCGCCCCCTCGAGGTGCGTCCGGCGACGGCGACCGACCGCGAGGCGATGCTCGGGTTGAACCTCGAGTCCGAGTGGGCGCTCAGCCCGCTCGACGAGCCCGGGCTCGACGCGCTCGTCGCGTCCGCACGAGTCGCGCTCGTCGCGGAGGACGGGGCGGGCGTCGCGGGCTTCGCGCTCGCTCTCGGGCCCGAGGCCGAGTACGAGAGCGCGAACTTCCGGTGGTTCGCGGAGCGGTTCGACTCGTTCCTCTACCTCGACCGGATCGCCGTCGGCGCGCGGAGCCGACGTCGCGGGGTCGGTGCCGCGATCTACGAGGTGATGGAGTGCGAGGCGGCTCGCTCGGGACGAATGTGCTGCGAGGTGAACCTCGTCCCACGGAACGCCCCCTCGCTCGCGTTCCACCTGTCCCGCGGCTACGAGGAGGTCGGGACGCTCGAGCATCCCGGCGGCAAGGTCGTCGTGATGCTCGTGAAGGAGCTCGCACGCTGAGCGCGCGCTCTCCGCGGGCGCACGGCGCGTGCACTCGATGATCAGCGAGATAGCGAACCTGGGACGCGCTCTCCGCGGGCGCACGGCGCGTGCGCGACGCGCCGCTCCGTGGGCCGCCTCCGATCCGGGCGGCGCGTGCCGCGGCGACGCCCCGGGAGGCACGCGCCCACCCGTGCGCTGCAGCCTGCCCGGGGTCGCCGCGTGGGGCCGGCGTGACCGGGGGATCGGCGCCGGTCACGCGGATCGGACGTGGTGGCGGCGAGCGCCGGTCGACGGCCTCGTCCCGCGGAGCGATGCAGGCGGCGGCGGTCGGCCACGGACGACGGCTCCGATAGGGTCGCGTCCCGTATGGATCTGCGTGTCGACGACGAGGTGGTCGACGAGGAGGTGACGTGCGCGTCGTCGTGACGGGAGCGCGTGGCAAGGTCGGTCGGGCGACGGTCGGTGCGCTCCAGCGCTCCGGGCACGACGTGGTCGCGACGGACGTGCTCCGACCGGTCTTCGAACGGCGGGAGCCGGGGGCCGCGGCGTACGTGCAGGCCGACCTCACGGACGCGGGCGACGCGTTCTCCGTCGTGCGGGGCGCGGACGCGGTCGTGCACTGCGCGGCGATCCCCGAGCCGACGGCGAACCCGGCGCACGTCGTGTTCCGCACGAACCTCGAGATGACGTTCAACTGCGTCGAGGCGGCGGTGCGCTCCGGCGTGCGGCGCTTCGTGAACCTGTCCTCGGAGACCGCCCCGGGCTTCTTCTTCGCGGAGCGGCCGTTCGTCCCGGACTACCTGCCGGTGGACGAGGAGCACCCGCTCCGTCCGCAGGACCCGTACGCGCTCTCGAAGGTGTTCGGGGAGCAGCTCATGGACGCTGCGGTCCGCCGAAGCGACATGACCGCCATGAGCGTCCGCCCGTCGTGGGTCCAGTGGGAGGGCTCGATCGAGTGGAACCTCGGCCCCCAGGTCCGGGACCCGACGGTGACGACCTCGAACATCCACTCGTACGTGGACGTCTACGACCTCGCGGACGCGATCGTCGCGTGCGCCGAGTCCGAGCTTCCGGGGCACGAGGTCCTGTACGTCGCCTCTCCGGACAACGTCGGCAACAACGACTTCGTGTCGCTCGTGCGCGAGGTGTACGGGCTCGACGTCCCCATCCGGCCCCTCTCTCGCCCGGACGCGTCCGGGATCAGCTGCGCGAAGGCGGAGCGCCTCGTCGGCTACGCGCCGAGGCGCTCGTGGAGGGACTACCTCGACGCGAACGGAGAGCTCCTGCCCGAGGTGCGCGACAGGCTCGCGAGGGCCGGCGGGGACGGGCCCCGCTACGTGCCGTGACCGCTCTCCTCGGAGGACCGTCGCCCCGTCCTCTCGCGTTCGAGCTGCCCGACCCCGTGCGGTGGGTGCTCGAGGTCGTCGAGATCGGGCCGCTCACGCCGGGGGTGACCCGGGTGCGGGCGCGGGCGCATTCTCCGGACGACGGGCCGGGGCAGCTCCTGCACGCGCCCGGCCAGGACGTCACGGTCGCTCTCCCGGGCCGGGACGGGACCGTCGTGAAGAGGCGCTACACGATCGCGTCCTACGACGCGGCGAGCGGGCTGCTCGACCTCGCGGTCGTCGCGCACGGGGACGGCCCCGGCGCGCGCTGGCTCGGGTCCGCCGAACCCGGAGCGCGGGTCGACGCGGTCGGTCCGCGCGGCAAGGTGACCCTCGTGTCGGGAGTGTCCACGCACCTGTTCGTGGGCGACGAGGCCTCGCTCGCCGCGGTCACGCGCCTCGTGGCCGCGATCCGCCCCGGCGGACGCGCCGTCGTCGTCGCGGACGTCGAGGACGACCGGGAGCTGCGTCCCCTGGCAGTGGGGCCGGGTGTCGGGCTCGCGGCCCACTGGCTCGAGAGGGCGGGAGCCCCGGCCGAGTCCCCCGACCGGGTCCTCGCGGCGCTCGAGTCGATCGAGCTGGACGAGTCCGACGTGCACGCCTACGTGCTCGGAGAGGCACACGTCGTCGCCGCAGCGCACGGTGCGCTCGCGTCGCGTCTCGGTCCCCACTGCGTCTCGGCGAAGGCGTACTGGAGGGTCGGCCGCGCCAACGCGGAGCGGGGCGAGCCGGACGGAGACCTGTGAGCCGTCGCGACGCGGAGCTCGTGGCGCTCGACGGTCCGCACGGTGTCGCGCGCCTGAAGGGAGTGATGGGCCGTTTCGTGACCGGGGTGACGGTCGTCACGGCCCTCGAGGACGGGGTTCCGGTAGGGTTCACCTGCCAGAGCTTCGTCCCGCTCTCGCTCTCTCCTCCGCTCGTCGCGCTCGCGTCGGCGAAGACATCGACGAGCTGGCCGCGCATGGCCGCGTCCGGTTCGTTCTGCGTGAACGTCCTCGGCCGCGACCAGGTGGATCTCGCGGAGGCGTTCGCTGTGTCCGGTGGGGACAAGTTCGCCGGGGTCGCCTGGGGCCGCGCGGCCACGGGAGCGCCGGTGCTCGAGGGGGCCGTCGCCTACGTCGACTGCTCCCTCGTGGTCGCGCACGACGCGGGCGACCACGAGCTCGTCGTCGGACGCGTCGTGGACACCGGGTGGCGCGAGGCGCCACCTCTCGTCTACTACCGCGGGCGCTACACGGGGCTCGGCGAGCACGCGGCGCCGTGACGCGCCGGGGCGGGGAGCGCGGCACGTGCGGGGACGCGACGGCGCCGGGCACGTGGCCCGGCGCCGTCGGTTTCGCTCGCGGCGGTCGCCGCGGGCGTCAGTCGCCCGCTGCCGAGCCGCAGACCGTCTCGATGAGGACCTGGGTCACGAGGTACGGGTCGGCGTTCGCGTTCGGGCGCCGGTCCTCGAGCCACCCCTTGCGAGCCTTCTCGACGCCCCAGGGGATGCGCACGGACGCTCCCCGGTCCGACGCCCCGTAGCTGAAGCGGTCCCAGCGCGCGGTCTCGTGCGCGCCGGTGAGCCGGTCCTTGATGCCGTGACCGTAGGCCGCGATGTGCTTCTCGACCTGGGTCCCTAGCGCCTCGCAGCCCGCGACGATCGCACCGTAGTCCTCCCGCATGGCGGCGGTGGAGAAGTTCGTGTGGGCGCCCGCGCCGTTCCAGTCCCCGGGAACCGGCTTCGCCGCGAAGCTGACCTGGACGCCGAAGTCCTCCGCGACGCGACTGAGGAGCCAACGTGCGACCCAGAGCTGGTCGCCGACGGTCGGAGCGGCGAGGATCCCCACCTGGAACTCCCACTGGCCCTTCATGACCTCGGCGTTCGTGCCCTCGATGCCGATCCCGGCATCCATGCAGGCCACGGTGTGCCGCTCGACGATCTCCCGGCCGACGATGTAGTCGGCCCCGACGCTGCAGTAGTAGGGGCCCTGAGGCGCGGGGTAGCCGACCTCGGGCCATCCGAGCGGCCTTCCGTCCTGGAAGAACGTGTACTCCTGCTCGATCCCGAACAGGGGCTCCTGGTCCGCGTACTTCTGGGCGACCGCGACCGACGGTGCGCGCGTGTTCGTCGGGTGCGGCGTGAAGTCGGTCAGGAGCACCTCGCACAGGACGAGGACGTTCTTGCCGCCGCGTAGCGGGTCCGGGACCGTGTACACGGGCTGGAGGACGCAGTCCGAGTTGCTCCCCGGAGCCTGGTTCGTGCTCGACCCGTCGAAGCCCCAGATCCCGGGCTCTTTGCCGTCCGCGATGATCTTCGTCTTGCAGCGCATCAACGGTGTCGGCTCCGTGCCGTCGATCCAGATGTACTCCGCCTGGTAGCTCACGCCACGCTCCTACGCTCTCTCGGTTCGGCTGGGACGCGACGGGCGCCGACCGGCCGGATGGGACGGCCGCCGCCCGAAGGACGCGAGACGAGGGGCCGACGGTGCGCGCGGACCGGCCCTCGGCCCGTCGACAGGCTCGCAGGAGCAGGTTTCTCGACTGTGTCCGGTTTGTGAACTCCGCGTGAACCCGGGGTGGGGCCGATGCTCAGTGGATGGCGCGAGCCCTCGTGTGGCGGCGTCGCTTCTCGTCGTACATCGCAGCGTCGGCGCGACGGAGCAGGTCGCGCGGGGTGTCGCCGCGTCTTGCCGTCGCTGCGCCGACGCTCGCGCTCACGGGCAGTCGCCGGTACGCGCTGAGCTCCGCGATCGACACGGCGATCCTGCACGCGAGGGCGTCGGAATCGGGTGCGCTCGCCCCGTCGACGAGCACGGCGAACTCGTCCCCGCCGAGCCTCCCGACGAGGTCGCCCGGGCGGGTCCGCGACTCGAGAAGCTGCGCGATGTCGACGAGGAGCTCGTCGCCCACCCCGTGGCCGTGCGTGTCGTTGACGGCCTTGAACCCGTCGAGGTCGCAGAAGAGGAGCGCGACTCGCTCGGGGGAGCGCGCGAGCCGGTCCGCGAGGCACCCTTCGAACTCGACCCGGTTGAGAAGCCCGGTGAGAGGGTCGCACGTGGCCATGCGCCGGAGCTCGGACTCGCGGGCGTGGTACGCGCTCACGTCGACGAGCGTGACCACGATTCCCCCGGGCCCGCGGAGCTCGTCGGCTCCGTCTCGGGCCGCGAGCGTCGCCTCGACGACGCGCTCCGCGGCGGACGGGCGCACGGGAAGGAGCCGGAAGGTCGTCGTGACCTCGCCCCCGTGCTCGCGCACCCAGGCGAGCGCGTCCTCGACGAGGTGCCGGTCGCGGAGGTCCGCGAGCCCGACGAGACCGTCGGACTCGAAGCGGCCGTCGAGGTGCCTGACGAGATCCCGTGCGGCGCGGTTCGACAGCCGCGCGGTGCCGTCGCCGTCGACGACGGCGATCGGGAGGGGCACGACGTCCGCGAGCGCTGCCAGCTCCCCTCCGACCTCGTCGACGCGAGCCGCCTCGGCTGTCCGTCGGACGTGCACCACGAACCCGCCGATCGCGGGGTCGTCCGACCGGTCCACGACGTGCAGGTCGTGGAGCTGCCACGATCCGCGCCCGGCCCGGACACGCGCCCGCGCCGATCCCTGCCAGCCCGGTCCCGAGGCGAGCGCCGAGCGCGCGAGGGCGCGCAGGTCGGAGAGGTCGTCCGGATGGCAGTGCTCGAAGACGTGGGTCCCGACCGCGGCGAGCCCGGTGCCCGACTCGGCTCCGCCGAGACGAGCGGTGATCCTCCCGTCGCGGCCGACTGCGAGCACGGTCTCCGCGACGCGCTCCGAGAGCGCGAGGAGCGTCGGGAGCGGCCCGTACGGTGAGGATGCGCCGGGTGGTGTCGTGGAGGCGGCCCTCCCGTCACGCGCGGGATCCGTGACGCAGACGAGATCAGCAGAAACCACCTGAGATGACGCCACCAGGACGAAGGATAGCGCGGACCGGCGAGACAGGCACGGCCGGTGAGCGAGCCGCTACCGAGCGCGCCGGTCGCCCGGCTCGTCGCGTCGCCGGCGCCCGGAGCAGGGGTGTCACGCGAGCGCGGCCTCGACGCGCTCGAGGGCGGCCTCGTCCAGCAGGGGGACGACGTCGAGCGCCTTCAGGTTCTCCGTGACCTGCTCCGGACGGCTCGCCCCCGTGATCACGGTCGACACGTGCGGGTTGAGGGTGCACCACGCGACGGAGAGCTGCGACAGCGTGCACCCGAGGTCCTCCGCGACGCTCCGGAGCGCCCGCACCCGGGCGTTCGTGGACGGGTCGGTGAGGTGGCCCCGAAGCCACTCGTAGCCGGGGAGGGCGCCGCGAGATCCGTCGGGTATGCCGTCGACGTACTTGCCCGTGAGAAGCCCGGAGGCGAGGGGGCTCCAGGTCGTGAGGCCGATCCCCACGTCGTCGTAGAGGCGCGCGTACTCGTCCTCGACCTTGTGCCGGTGGAGGAGGTTGTACTGCGGCTGCTCCACCACCGGCTTGTGGAGGTGGTGGCGCTCCGCGATCTCCCACGCGGCGCGGACCTCCTCGGCCGACCACTCGGAGGTCCCCCAGTAGAGGGCCTTCCCGGACGAGACGATGTCGTCCATCGCGAACACGGTCTCCTCGATCGGGGTGTCCGGGTCCGCGCGGTGGCAGAAGAGGAGGTCGACCTCGTCGAGCCCGAGGCGCCGGAGGGAGCCGTCTATCGCCTGCATGAGGTACTTGCGGTTCAGGGTGTTCCTCATGTTGACGTCGTCGTGGATCCCCCAGAAGAGCTTCGTGGAGACCACGTAGGAGTGGCGCGGCCAGCCGAGCTTCGCGATCGCCTCGCCCATGATCCGCTCCGACTCGCCGTCTGCGTAGGACTCGGCGTTGTCGAAGAAGTTCACTCCTGCGTCGCGGGCGATCGACAGGCACCGCTCCGCGACGTCCCCGGAAAGCTGGGGCCCGAAGGTGACCCAGGAGCCGAACGACAGCACGCTGACCTTCAACCCCGATCGTCCGAGCCGTCGGTACTCCATGTCCTCGCTCCTCCTCGTCGTCTGCGCACGCCCTCGTCGTCCGCGAGCCGTGCCGCTCCGACCGGGCGCGCCGCGCGCCGTCCGCGCCGAGCAGGCCCGCGCTTAGCATTCTGGCCCATCGGAGCCTGGCTCCGGTTTCGGAGGCGGTCGGTGCGAGGGTCGGTGGGCGACGTGGCGGACGGATCGGTGGGAGCGGGGCGCGACGCCACGGCGGGCCTCGTGGAGCGCCCGGTCGTGGTTCTCGTGGACGACCAGGCGTCGGTGGTCGGGGTCGCGGACAAGCTCTCGGCCCACGAGCCCCCCGGGCGCCTTCACCTCGCGTTCTCCGTGTTCTTGTACCGGAGCGACGGTCGCCTCCTGCTCCAGCGTCGCGCTGCGTCGAAGTACCACTTCCCTCTCCACTGGGCGAACGCGTGCTGCAGCCATCCGGGACCGGGCGAGGAGATCGTCGAGTCGGCGCAGCGACGCGTCCTCGAGGAGCTCGGGCTCTCGTGCACCCTCGTGCCCGTCGGGCGGTTCACGTACCGAGCAGTCTGCCCGGCCAGCGGGCGCGTCGAGCACGAGCTCGACCACGTGCTCGTCGGGACGACGGACGCCACCCCGGAGCCGCTCGCGTCCGAGGTCGCCGAGCTGTGCTGGCTCCTCCCGTCCGAGGTCGTCGACGGCTCGCCCGCGGGCGAGCACGCGCCGTGGCTCGCGGAGGCGCTCGCCGTCGCGGAGAGCGGACGGGCGCGCGCAACGGACGTGGGCCGACCGCGCGCCCGGTGATCGGACCGTCTCCCAGGCGC
>JAJZBW010000130.1 GCA_021798745.1 Actinomycetes bacterium | reverse complement strand
CCGGATCCGCCTCCGAGCTCGCTCTCGGGCTCCGGACGGTCGAGGGTCATGTGTCGTCCCTCCTCTCGAAGCTCGCGGTCGCGTCGCGGACAGAGGCCGTCGCAGTCGCGATCCGCGAGCGGATCGTCGAGGTGGGGCCCCGTGGAGAGCCACCCGAGCCCGGCTGATCTCGCGGACGCCCTCGGCCGAGCCGCTCGTCCACCGGTGCGGGAGTGGCGGTTCTGGGCGGTCCAGGCGATGGTCCTCGCGATCGCGGGCGTCCATCTCGTCGTCGACCTCCAGATCCCTGCCGCGGGCGGCTCGTTCCCCTCGGGGATCCCCGTCGCGATCCTCATCGTCCCCGTCGGGTACGCGGCGCTCCGCTACGGGTTCTCCGGGGCCGTCGCCACCGGCCTGTGGGCGACCCTTCTCTGGCTTCCGGACCTCGTGCTCCCCCACGACCACGGCCACGTCGGAGGCGACCTCGTGGACCTCGTTCTCGTCGACCTCGTCGCGTTCGTCTTCGGGCGAGGCATCGAGCGCGAGCGCCTCGCGCGCGAGCGGCTCGAGCGCGCGACCGCGGAGCGCGCCGCCATCGAGACGGGGTACCGCCAGCTCTTCGAGTCGAGCGTCTCCCCGAGCCTCGTCCTCGACGAGCACGGATCGGTCGAGGCCGCGAACCCCGCGGCGGTCTCCGTGCTCGGGGCACCCGTGCTCGGCCGCCCGGTCTCCGACGTCCTCGGCGGCGAGCTCCCCGGAGCGGGCGACTCCCACGGCACGGTCCTCACACTCCCGGACGGCCGCGACTACCGCGTCGCGCTCGTGTCCCTCCCGCCGGGCACGCCGCGCGGCGCCGCTCAGGTCGTCCTCGAGGACGTCACCGAGGAGCGGAGCGAGCGTGACCGGGCGAACCTCCACGCCGCGCTCGTCGTCCGGGCCGAGGAGGAGCAGCGCCGGCGGCTCGCGCGGGAGCTCCACGACGAGCCCCTCCAGCTCTTCTTGCACCTCGCCCGACGGCTCGAGTCGCTCGGGACCGCCGCGGGGGTCCCCTCCCCCGTCGCCGCGGGCCTCGACGCCGCCCGCCACCAGGCGATCGACGCGGCGGGACGCCTCCGGACGCTCGCCCGCGACCTTCGTCCCCCGGCGCTCGACCGGCTCGGTCTCGTCCCGGCCCTCTCGAGCCTGCTCGCGGACCTCGAGTCCGAGTCCGGGCTCCTCACCGAGCTCCACCTCGCGGGCGACCCGGTCCGTCCGAGCCCCGAGGTCGAGCTCGGCGCGTTCCGGATCGTCCAAGAGAGCGCCCGGAACTCCGTGCGTCACGCACAGGCGCGTCGGTTCGACGTCACCGTCGCCTACCGCCCCGACCGCCTCACGGTCTCTGCGACCGACGACGGGCGCGGCTTCGACCCGTCGGAGGCGTCCGGCGTAGGATCCGGGCACCTCGGGCTGCTCGGAATGCGCGAGCGCGCGAAGGTCCTCGGAGGAGAGCTCGTGGTCCGGTCCCGCCCGGGCTCGGGCACGACGGTCACCGCGACCTTCCCTCTCGGGGAGGGAGCGCCGGGAGGGTCGTCAGCCATGACCTGACGACCCTCCCTGCTCCCGTCGCGCTACCCCTCAGCGCGCGACCGCTCGGACGCCCCCCGACGTGCGGGAGGCGGAGCCGGACCACAGCCGGCTCTTCACCTGCTCACCGAACTCCTCGGCGCGACGTGCGAGGTCCCGGGCACCGAACGCTGCCTCGGCGACGACCTCGGCTCCGTGGGCCTCGAGCGCGTTCCGCATTATCGCCGTCGTCCCCTTCGGCGAGAACCCGTACGTGCAGAACACCGCGGCACGCATCCCGTGGAGCGGTGGGAGCGCGTCGAGGAACGCACGCACCGCACGCGACGGCCCGACGTTCGCGACCACGAGCCCCTCGGTCCACGTCCCGAGGACCACGAGGTCCGCGTCCGCGAGCACCGGAGCGGTCGCCTCCTGGATGCGAAGGACGGACACGCTCGCCCCGGTCCCCTCGAGGACGCGGGAGATCGCCTCTCCTGCCGAGCGGGTCTTTCCTCCGAGGCTGTCCACGACGACGACGACCCTCTTCGGCTCCACGGGGCGGGGCCCCGCGCCGTCGCCGCTCCTGGCCCGGCTCGGTCGGTGAGCGAGGATCGACCGCGCGGCCCGTCTCCCCTGGGCCATCGCCTCCACGACCGTCGACGGCCCGACGAGCGCGTCCCCCGCGATCCACAGGCGATCGCCCCGCGCGAACGCGGCGTTCGTCCGCGCGGACTCCCGCGCGAGCGCGAGCCGCCCGACGGGCAGGCTCCGTGCGAAGGTCGGCGCCGGGTTCGCGAGGATCCCGCTCCCGATCCACCTGCGGTCCGGGTACTCCTCCACCGTCTTCACGAAGGGGACCGCGGGCAGTCCCGGCGCGACGGACGGGTCGATCCGGTAGCCCATGGCGAGGACGACACGGTCGACCTCCACGACCGACGTCTCGGACTCGAGCACCTCCGGCCGACGCGCCGCGCTCTCCTGTCGCGTACGTGCGAGGACCGCCGACCGCACCCGCACCCCGTCGCCCTCGAGGCGCAACAGGGTCGAGTTGAACCGGACGTCCACCCCCTCGGAGCGCGCCTCGTCGAGCTCGTCCGGCCGCACGGGTGCGAACCTCGGGTCCATCCAGTCGATGCAGATCGCCTGGCCCCCGAAGCGCCGGACGCTGCGCGCGACGTCCATCGCCGTGTTCCCGGCTCCGAGGACGAGCACGACGGCGCCGCCCGCTCGCACCCCTTCCGCCGACGCGTCGAGCTCCGGGAGAACGGTTCCCGCGAGCAACGCCCGGTGCGCGCGGTCGAGGAACCGGCTCGCGTCCTCTACGCCCTCGAGCTCGACCCCGGGAACCCGCGGCGTGACGGGCATCCCCGCCCCGTACGCGAGCACCACCGCGTCGTTCGTCCCGAGGAGCCCCTCGATGTCCTCCGAGGTGACCTCGTGCTCGCATCGAAGCTCGACCCCGGCGGCCTGGAGCTGCGCCCACGGACGGTCCGCGACCGCGCTCGGGAGCGTGAAGTCCGGGATCCCCCAGTCGAGGAGCCCGCCGGGCCTGTCCGCCTTCTCGTACACGACCACTCGTGCACCTGCTTCGGCAAGCTCCCACGCGGCCGCTATCCCGGCCGGTCCGGAGCCCACGACGGCCACGTCCAGCCCGGCCGGCTCCTCCGCACGCGCGGGCGGCGGCACGGGCGCGTGCTCGGTGATGAACCGCTCGAGCGCTCCGATCGCGACCGGCGCGCCTCCCGCGAGGGACCACGTGCAGGAGCCCTCGCACTGCACGGCCTGGTCGCACACGCGCGAGCACACGTCGGGGAGCACGGTCGTCCGGCGGAGCACCCGGTGCGCCTCGTCGAGGTCGCGTGCCGAGAGCGCACGGATGAACGAGGGGATGTCGTTGTGGGTCGGGCACCCGCGGACACAGGTCGGGTCCGGGCACGAGAGGCACCGCGACGCCTCCGCGAGCGCGTCCTCCCACGTCGTGAAGCCGCGCCGCGTCTCGCTGTCGTCTCCCTCGAGTCGCTCGGGCTCGACCGTGCGCACGGCCGTCCGCTCGGTCACGAGCGAGGGCCCCTCGACGGTGATCGCCGAGAAGGGACACGTGCGCACGCACTGGCGGCACCCGACGCACAGGGACTCGTCCGCGACGACGACCCACCGCGAGGAGTCGATCGTGAGCGCCTCGGTCGGGCACCTCACGACGCACTCCTGGCATCCCGCGCACCGGTCGCTGAGGACGGTGACCGACGTGGACGCGTCCGTGGGGACGAGAAGTTCTGGAGCAGGGGCAATGGTCATGGCGTCGCTCCTAGGGGGCTGCGTGCATCGCGATGTAGAGCACGCCTGCGACGACACCGCAGGCGAGGGCGAGCCCGACCGCGGTGACCCGCGCGACCCCTGGACGAGTCGAGATCGACGCGAGGTCCCGACCTGCGATCCTCCAGCTCGCGAACACCGCTCCGAGCGTCCCGAGCCCGATCACGGCGACCTGAGCGACGACGATCCCGGTGGTCTCGAGGAGGTGGTAGCTGTACAGCGGGGAGTGCGTCGACCCCGCTCCGAACCACGCACCGACCGCGGGGACGAGCCGCGGGACGTGGCTGAAGAACTTCGGGAGCTGCCGTGCGAAGTAGTCCGCGCCGACGACCGGGATGAGCCCGTACATGAGCGGCACGAAGAACGCCCGGAACCGGCTCGTCCGGTCGAGGTAGTTCCTCCCCGGCGTCGCGAACTCGAGGTCGCGTCGGCCGAGGGCCCGCTGCACGAGCCACGCGATCCCGCCCATCACGAGCGCCACGGCTGCGATGATCCCGACGTAGTCGAGCGGGTCCGGGTAGCGCATGTGCAGGTTGCGGTTCAGCCAGCTGTCCGCCGAGGCGTACACGTTCGTGGCGTTCACCTGCTGGAACACCACGAGCCCCCAGAGCACGGCCACGGCCCACGCGATGTCGAAGCGCCTGCGGGTCGGCGCGACGACCGAGGTCATCGGCTTCTGGAGGAACAGCCCGATGTTGTCCGACGGGCAGGACTTGTAGCACTCGCTGCACAGCCCGCACGCGAGGTTCGAGTCCGCGGAGCCGGGCCACGTGTACCACGGGCACCCGTACCCGGAGCTGCTCCCGCGCATGCAGTCCTTCGTCTCGCACGACAGGCACACCTCACGGTCGCGGGTCCGGAACCCCGCGACCGACCCCATCGCCCCGACCGTCCCGATCAGCGCGGAGAGCGGGCACACGTACCGGCAGAACGTCCTCCGCTCGAACGCGAGGAAGAACACGAGGGCCGACGACACGATCCCGACGACCATCCACGACGTCGCGTGCGGGGCGCCGGGGCCAGCGATGTTGAAGGTCTCCTCGATCCAGGTGAGCACGAGGAACGACACCACCGACATGAGGAACCCGTAGCGCGCGACGGGCTCGGGGAGCTTCAGCCCGAGGCCGAGCGCCTTCTGGGTCCTCTTCCAGAACGCCTGTCGCTGGACCCACTCTCCGAACCCGCCGAACGGGCACATGGCGCACCAGGCGCGCCCGACCACCACCATCATCACGAAGACGAGGCAGAACCACAGGTACCACGTGATCGCCGTCCCGAAGTTCAGCCCCGGGACGACCGTCCCGGCGAGGCCGAGCAGGATCACCGCCCAGAACACGATCTGGTTCGGGAGGATCAGCATGAACTGGAAGCGCCGGTTGCGCAGCAGCCGGGCGACCTTCGGGTGGCGCGCGACGTCCCATCCCGGGTTGGGGTCGGTCGAGTCGAAGCGCGCGTGCATCCCCCGTCGCTCGGGCGGGCGCAGTCGTACGGCGGTCACGACGGGATCGCTGCTCCCGCCGGTGCGCGCTGGTTCGTCCGGCTCGCGTACCGCCTGCTCTGCGTCGGCGAGGGTCGTCATGGGACCTCCCCTGGTGGCTTCTGTGACTATCCGTATATCGGTTAGTGACAACTCGTACGTTGAGTCCGCAACCCAACGTTGTGTTTCTATGCGAGGAACGTGATTCCCGTCAAGTCACCCGCGTGGTTTCCCCGCAACACGTGCACTACGTCAAGTTCGCCGCTATACTTTCGCCGTGAACATGACGCTCTCGAAGCGGGGCGACTACGTGGTCCGCTCCGCTCTCTGTCTCGCGCGTGCGTACGAGAGCGGGCAGCCGCGAAAGCTCCGCGAGGTCGTCGCGGAGATGGCGGTCCCGCAGACCTTCGCGTCGCAGATCCTCGCCGACCTCGTCCGTGCCGGGCTGGCCAGCTCACGCGCCGGGCGTGACGGCGGCTACCGGCTCGTCCGCCCGCCCGACGCGATAAGCCTCGTCGAGGTCGTCGAGGCGGGCGAGGGACCGCTCCACGCGGAGCGATGCGCCCTCGGCGACGGTCCGTGCAGGTGGGAGGCCGTCTGCCCGCTCCACGAGACGTGGCGCTCGGCGACCGACGCGCTCCGCGACGTGCTCGCCTCGACGACGCTCGCCTCCCTCGCCGAGGCGGACCGCGCGATCGAGAGCGGGACGACGAGCGTCCCTTCCGACTCCCATCGCAGCTACGCGACGAGCATCCCGGTCGCCGACTCGGTCCACGTCGAGCACGACGTCGGCGGCGTCGCGGAGCGGCTCACCCGAAAGTCCTGGCTCGCCACGCGCGTCGCGGACGCCTACGCGCAGGCCGAGGACGTGCGCAGGAACCTCGACGGAGCCGGTCTCCCGTGGGCCTCGAGCCGCCGACCCGCGGTCCGCGCAGAGCTCCTCACGACCGCGGGCGACGCCGACGCCCGCATCTCGCTCGACTGGGAGCTCGCCCTCTCCCGCGGGGCGGACTCGCGGCTCGAGGCAGTCGTGGAGCTGCGCGAGCTCGACCCCGAACGCACCGAGCTCCTGCTCACCGGGCGCTTCCGGCCGCCCACGCGCGCGGACTCCAGCGGCTCCCCGTCGGCTCTGGCAGCCCAGATCGCCCAGGCGACCATCCGTGCCTTCGTCCGTGGGGTGGCCTCCGCGATCGAGGCGGAGACCCTGCCGCGCCGAAGCCGTGCTCCTCGCGGCGAGCGGCACGGCGCCTCCCTCGGCTCGTGAGCCGGTCGCGCTCCGTCGCGCACCTCGTCGTCGCCGCCGCGTTCGTCGCGCTCGCGGCCGGCGCTCTCCTCGCGACCGCGAGGACCCCCGCGAGCCCGTCGACTCGGGTCGTCGGAGCCGCGTCGCGGCGCGCCAGCGGCACGTCGCCGCGCGCGGGCGTGCGCTCGACCACGTCGACGACCTCGCCCCTCGCCGTCTTCCGGAGCCGCCCCGGGGCGCCGAGCCCGTACCTCGCGCCCGGGTCCAACCCCTCGGTGCTCCCCGGCGACGTGCTCGTGGCCGACGAGGGGAACAACCGCCTCGTCGTCGTGAACCCCGAGGGTCGGATCGTGTGGCAGTTCCCGCAGCCGGGGAACCTCGCTCCGGGGACGACCTTCCTCTCCCCGGACGACGCCTTCTTCTCCTCGACCGGCACCCAGATAATCGCGACGGAGGAGAGCGACCAGGTCGTGTCCCTCATCGACGTCGCCCGCAAGAAGATTCTCTGGCGCTACGGGACCCCCGGGCTCCCCGGGTCCGGCCCGAACCAGCTCTCGAACCCCGACGACGCGATGCTCCTCCCGAACCACGACGTCGTGATCGCGGACATCAAGAACTGCAGCATCCTCGTGACCCGGGTCGGGCTCCACACGCCGATCCAGCGGATCGGGATCCAGGACACGAACTGCTACCACCAGCCTCCGCTCCGCTTCGGGAGCCCGAACGGAGCATTCCCCCTCCCCGACGGGAACTACCTCGTGACGGAGATCAACGGCGACTGGGTCGACGAGATGACCCCGTCCGGACGGATCCTCTGGTCGACGCACCCCCCGGGCGTCGCCTACCCGTCCGACACGAACCAGGTCTCCCCGGGCGTCTACATGACGGTCGACTACTCCACGCCCGGGCAGATCGTGGAGTTCAACCGCAGCGGCCGCCTTCTCTGGCGCTACGGCCCGACGAGCGGGCCGGGCGAGCTCCGCACTCCATCGCTCTGCGAGCCCATCCCGACGAACGGGGACATCCTCTGCAACGACGACGGAAACGACCGGGTCATCGTCGTCGACCCTCGCACGAACCGCATCGTCTGGCAGTACGGGCACGACGGGGTCGCCGGCCGTGCTCCCGGCTACCTCTCGGGGCCCGACGGCGTCGACCTCGCACCGCCGCACTCGTTCCTCATGCGCCACGCGTCGACGATCGGGCTTCCCGGGCCCTCCTGCGCGAGCGGGCTCCCGCTCGGCGCGTGCACGGTCTTCCCCGCCCGCTGAGAGCCCCGACCCGCTGAGAGCCCCGACCCGCTGAGAGCCCCGACGCGCCGAGCGCCCGCCCGTCCGGGGATCCCCCGGCGTGCCCGACGCCC
>JAJZBW010000129.1 GCA_021798745.1 Actinomycetes bacterium | reverse complement strand
TTAGAGTGGGCGAGACGCACCGTGGTGTTCGTCACCCACGACCTCGGCGAAGCCGTGAGCCTAGGCGACAGGGTCATCGTGATGTCACGGGGTCCGGGCGAGGTGCGTGGGCTCGTCGACGTCCCGATCGAGCGGCCACGCTCGATCTCTCAGCTGTCCGGCACCCCGGAGTTCCTGGAGAAGTACCACGAGCTCCTCGAGTTCTTCCAGTCGGAGATCGGATGATGCTGGCCGAATCTGCAGGCGCGGCCGACGCGTCCGCAGATCCCCGCGTGCGTGCGGGAATCCAGCTTCACCTGCCGACGTATCGCACGGAATCCTTGGCCGACATTCGTGCGATCGCGCAGCGCGCGGCCGACGTCGGCTTCGGCGAGGTGTGGGTCACCGACAACCTCTCGAGTCGCAGCGCGCTCGCGGTGCTCTGCGACCTGGCGCCGCGGGTGCAGGTCGACCTCGGGACAGCGATCCTCGCCCAGTACTTGCGCAGTCCGTTCGAGACCGCACGTGCGCTGACCTGTGTCAGCGAGCTGATGGACGGTCGCGCGCTGCACGTCGGGATCGGCGCCGGAAACCCGAGCAGCACGAGGCTCCTCGAGACGCCGAAGCCCGGCGCGTTCATGCGCGAGACGACAGAGTGCCTGCGCCTCCTGCTCTCGGGCAAGCCGGTCGAGCTGGCGGCGTTTCCGCTGTTGGCCGCGTACTTTCGGATGTCCCCCACGGCGGTCGTGAGCGGGCTCCCGGCGGCGCCCGGGCCGACGCAGATCTATGGCGGAGGCAACGGGCCCCGCGGCCTCGACCTCGCGGGCGGGCGTCTGGACGGGGTGATCCTCGGCTGGACCTTGCTTCCCGCGATCCTGCTGGACCGGCTCGCGCCGATGGTGTCGGCAATACGCACCGGCGCGGAGGCGGCGGGGCGCACCGGGCTGCCCACGTTGGTCGGCGAGGTAAAGCTCTCGCTCGCGCAGAGCACGGATGCGGCGAGGGACTTCGCCCGCGCGCACGCGCCCTCCTTGGCGTCCCGATGGCTGGGGCTGCGCACCCGCGGTTACGGCGCGGCCGAGCTCGCTGCCCTCGGGATGACGGAGAAATGCATCTCGGTCATGGAATCAGCGGTCGCCGGACGAGCCCTCGCGAGCGAGTGGCTCGGTGACGAGCTGATGGACTCGTTCATGATCGTGGGCGACCCGACGCGCTGCAGAGAGCGTGTGGAGTGGCTCGCGCAGCGAGCGCAGGCACAGGGGGTGTCGCAGTTGATGTTCTCCGAGCTCGGTCCCGACCCTCTCGCGGCCGTGACGATACTCGGCGAGACCGTGCTGCCGGCGCTTCGTGAGACGCGGAGGTGAAGGATGGCGATAGCGGAGCTCGACGTCGAGAGCTCGCCTGAGACCGACACGGCGGGCATCGACAGGGGCAACTGGAAAGAGCGCAACCTGACGATCGCCGGACTCCGCCTGCTCGTCGTCGCGGCGACGCTCGGGCTCTGGCAGGTCCTGAGCGGTCCGGTCGTGCCGCGCTTCGCTGTGAGCCGGCCAAGCGACATCGCCCGTAGCCTTGCCCAGCTGCTGAGCTCGCGCTCGGGCTGGGCGGATATCCGCACGACGGCCTTCGAGATCTTGCTCGGCTTCGCCGTGGGGGTGGGCATCGGCACCGTCGCGGGTATGTTGCTCGGGACCTTCCGCCTTGCCGGACGAGTCCTCGAGCCGCTGGTCTCCGCGTTCAACAGCATCCCGAAGGTCGCGCTCGCGCCGATGTTCCTGCTCTTCTTCGGCATCGGTGACTGGTCGAAGGTCGCGATCGCCGCCACCGGGGTCGCGTTCATCATGTTCTACAGCCTCTACTACGGAATGCACACGGTCCGGGCCGAGCTGGAGGAGATCGTGAAGGTCATGGGTGCGAGCCGGTTGCGGCTGCTCCAGTACGTGACGCTCCCGTCTCTCATCTCACCGTTCATGACCGGCCTCAAGACGAGTGGACCCTTTGCGATCATCGGCGTCATCATCGGGGAGTTCCTCGCCTCCTTCAACGGGATCGGGCATGAGCTCTACGTGGACAGCAGCGATCTCAACGCAGCCGGCGTCTTTGCAGGGATCATCGTCCTCGTGCTGATCGCGCTCGCGCTCAACCTGCTGCTCGACACCCTCCACAAGATCGTCGAACGGCGCCTCGGCCTCCGCGGTCGTTGACGCCGTCGCACTAGCGCCCCCGCCTCCAAGGAGCACCGATCATGCAGATCGTCGACATCCACCCGCACGTCATCTCCCACGACACCGAGCGCTACCCGCTCGCACCCCTCGGCGGGAAGCAGTCGGCGTGGTCCGAGCAGCGGCCGGCAGACACCGAGGAGTTGCTCCGACAGATGGACGACGCGGGGATCGAGCGGGCCGTCGTCGTGCAGGCGGCCACCGCCTACGGAAGCGACAACAGCTACCTGGCGGACTCGGTCGAGAAGCACGGCGACCGCCTCGCCGGTGTCGGGTGCGTGGACATCGCCGCCGACGGTGCCGTCGGGCAGCTGCGCTACTGGACGGTCGAGCGGAACCTCGTGGGCATCCGGCTGTACACGTCGGGCACGACGATGCCGGGCCAGGCGACGTGGTTCACCGAGCCTCGCTGCGCTCCGGCCTGGTCCTATCTCGAGGAGCACGCGATCCCGGTGTGCTTCCAGATGCGCCCCCCGGGACTTCTGCTGCTCGGTCAGGTTCTCGAGTCGTATCCGGCGCTGCCCGCGATCGTGGACAACGCAGCACGGGTCGACATGACCGGCGGGCGCCCCTTTGCCGCTGCCGCACCGCTCTTTGCGCTGGCTGCGCTCCCGACTGTGCACGTGAAGGTCACGACGAACACGCTGCGCCGGGCGACGAAGGAGGCAGGCTCTGCGAGCGACTTCGTGGGGGAGCTCGTCGCGGCGTTCGGATCCGAGCGCGTCGCCTGGGGATCGGACTATCCCGCCATGGAGGGCTCGCTCGTCGAGTTCGTCGACCTCGCCCACGAGGCGCTCAGCGGCTTGTCCGAGCCCGAGCGGGAAGACGTTCTCGCCCGCACCGCCGAACGGCTCTACCGCCCCGCAGAGGCGAGCAACTAGGGCGAACGCAGCCCGGAGCCGGAGAACCGGGCTTGCCTGGGCGGACAGTATGCACTAGCATACACTTGCATATCGGGACCGTCGAGGTGGGCGCGGCGCTCCGCGCACGCCGCGACAAGTGGGGGAGGTTGGCACGTGCAAGAGGAACATCGACTCGACATGCGACAGGGGCGCCGTTGGCGCGGAGGACGGCCGGCGAAGCGAGGTGTGGCGACACTTGCCGCGCTCGCTGTTGGCGGGCTCAGTGCGACGGTGCCGAATCTCGCGCCGGCCGCGAGCGCCGCACCGAAGGCGCACTCGTCGGCTCCTGTCACCGTGCTCTTCGGGGCGCCGATCATCAACGCGCAGGATCTGCCGCTGTGGGTAGCCGATTCCGAGGGCTTCGCAGCAAAGAACCACGTGAACTTGAAGCTCGTCTCGATCGCGGAGACGCTCGACGCCACCGCGCTGAACTCCGGCTCGGTGCAGTTCCTCCAGGAGCAAGCGGGAGCGTTCCTCAAGGCGCGCGCGCAGAACCTCCCGCAGATCGCGCTCTCGGTGTGGAACCAGGGCGTGCCGACTGGTCTCATCTTGTCGAACGACTTCGTCAAGCGGAAGCACATCACCGCGTCCACGCCGCTTCAGACCGTCGTGCACGACATGATCGGCAGCCGTGGGGGCCTCAGCGCCACGACGACCCAGGGGCAGGCGAACATCCTCCTGCGCTCCTACGGAGTCCAGCCCTCGCAGCTCACCGAGGTGATGTTCTCCGCGCCGAGCGCCGCCGAGGCAGCGCTCGAGGCCAACGAGGTGGACTGGTTCGTCACCGGCCAGCCGGTCCCCGACAAGCTCCAGCAGGAGGGCTATGGTCTGGTCGTCGCCGACCGGCAAAATGCCAAGGGCTGGAAGACCGACGTCTACAGCAGCTTGACCGTGACGACCCCGTCCTACGCCAAGTCTCACCCGCAGCTGATGCGCGCGGTCGTGGACGCGATTCAAGAGGCGACGACGTACATCCACGACAATCCGCGCAAGGTCCTGACGATCATGCAGCAGAACATCAAGGGCCTGTCGCGGCCGCTGCTCTTGCGTGCACTCCAGTCCGCGGTGTGGCCGACCACGGACGCGATGACAGCCCAGGGTTGGCGCGTGACGATCGCGTTCAACGTGAAGCAGGGCGAGCTCGCGCACGGGACGAAGGTCAGCGAAGGCGTCGACTGGACGAACAGCTACTTGCCGAAGAACGCGAAGTAAGGCAATCGCCGGCCAGGTGCAGCGCGGCGCGCGCAGAGTGAGACGCGTCCGCGTGCACCCGGCGGCGACATGTCGAACGGCGGCGAACGATCCGGCAGACGCACTCGAAGGTGGGAGATCGTGCAAACTCTGAAGTCCGTCCTCGCGGACTATCCCCATACGCGGGCGCTGAAGGAGCATGAGCTGACGAGCACGGAGGTCGCGCTCGAGTTCGTCGAGTATCCGACAGTCAGCGACGCGTTCGACGCGATGGTCCGAGAGCAAGAGTTCGACGTCTGCGAGATCGCAGTTGGTGCGTTCCTTCAGGCCCGAAGCTTCGACAAGCCGCTGACCCTCCTGCCTGTCGTCCTCGCCGGTGGCCTCCACCACCGGCGCCTCTGCTACGACTCGCAGAAGGGGATACTGCGTCCCGAGGACCTCAGGGGCAAGAGGGTCGCGATCCGCGCCTACTCGCAGACGACCGGTCTGTGGGTGAGGGGCATCCTCGCCGAGGAGTACGGCATCCAGCCCGCCGATCTCCAGTGGGTCACCCTCGAAGGATCGCACGCAGCGGAGTACGTCGATCCGCCGAATGTCGAGCGGGCCCCGCACGGGACGAAGCTCGTGGACCTCGTGCTCGAGGGGAGCGTCGACGCAGCGGTCATCGGCCGGGCGGGGCGACCGGGGCTCGTTCCCGTCATTCCCGACGTCGAGGATGCGGAACGTCGCTGGATGGAGCGCCACGGCACGACCGGCATCAACCACATGGTCTGCGTGCGCGACGACGTCGCCGAGGACGCCGCGGTGGTCAACGCGCTCTATCGGCTCCTCGCCGCCGGGATCGAGGGAGCCGTGTCCGACGGACCAGTGTCCGGCCCGCCGAGCGGCGTTCGCTTCGGGGTCGACAGGGTGCGCGCCGCCCTCGGACTCGCGACTCAGCTTGCCTACGAGCAGGCCATGATTCCTGCGATCCCGTCTGTCGACTCCTTGTTCCCGGAGGCACTTCTCGATACGGAGAGCGAGCGATGACGAGAACGAGCGCTGATCCCGCCGCACCTCCCGGTCGGAGCTTGACGATGGCCGTTGCTGACTACGCGTACACGGCGTCTCTCAAGGACGGGCGCGTCGGGCCAGCCGGGATCGAGCTCGAACCGGTGGAGGTGAAGCCGATCATCGCGGCGTTCCGCCGCATGATCCGCAGCCTCGAGTTCGATCTCTGTGAGGTGGCCGTCACGACGTACCTCGTCGCGCGGTCGGCGGGCATACCGTTGATCGCGCTCCCGATCTTCTTGAACCGGAAGTTCCACCACGGCGACGTCACGTGTCGCGGGGAGAGCGGTATCGCCGCTCCGAAGGATCTCGAGGGCCGCCGCGTCGGCGTACGGGCGTACTCGGTGACGACGGGCGTATGGGTGCGCGGGATGCTCGCCCACCGCTACGGCGTGGACCTGTCCAAGGTGACGTGGGTCGTCGACGACGAGGAGCACGTACAGTCGATCGCATTGCCGGGCAACGTCGTCCACGTTCCGGCCGGGGCGTCGATCGCCGAGCTCTTCGAGAAGGGGGAGATCGACGCTGCACTGTCTGGTCGGGCGGGGATCGGTCGCAGGGGTGCGCCGGGGGCAGGATGGGACCAGTCGGTGCCCGGTGCCGACGTCGGTGCCTACCCGCTGTTCGACGACGCGGCTCGCCTCGACGCGGAGTGGTTCCGTGACAGCGGGATCTACCCGATCCACGGCGTGCTCACGGCCCGAGCCGAGGTCGTGCGCGAGCGCGCCGTCGTCGTCGCGCTGCTCCGTGCGTTCGAAGAGGCGAAAGCAGAGTTTCTCGAGAAGCTTGCGGACCCCGCCGAGCACTCCGAGGAGCTGGAGCGCTACCGGCGCCAGTCCGCGATCGTCGGCCCGGACCCGCTTCCCTACGGCGTCGACGAGAACCGTACCTCGATCGCCGCGATCATCGGGTACGCGCGCGAGCAGGGGCTGCTGCCGGACACCGGCGTCTCCCTCGAGGAGCTCTTCGTCGGTACGTGAGCACGGAAGGCACATCGATCAGAGGGTCACGAATGCGCTTTGTTGACATCCACACGCACGTCATCTCCGGTGACGTCGCGACGTACCCGCTTGCGCCGCTCGGGGGAAAGCAGTCCCTGTGGTCGAGGGACCGTCCCGTCGGTGTCGAGGGGCTGCTCCGAGCGATGGACGACGCGGGGGTCGCGCGCGCGGCGGTCGTGCAGGCCTCGACCGCGTACGGATTCGACAATCGCTACGCGGGAGACAGCGTCGGCGGCCACCCTGACCGCCTTGTCGGAGTGTGCTGCGTCGACTTCCTTCTCGACGGGGCTGTCGCGGAGCTCCAGCACTGGATCAAAGAGCGACGGTTCGTCGGATGTCGCCTGTTCTCGACGGGAAGCACCCTGCCGGAGCAAGGCGATTGGCTCGACGACCCCCGCGCGGACGACGCCTGGGCGTGGGCCGAGGAGCAACGGCTCCCGGTGTGCGTCCAGATGCAGTCGAGCGGCATTCCCCAGCTCCGCAAGGTGCTGGAACGCCACCCTGGCCTCGTCCTTGTTCTCGATCACGCGGCGCGACCGAATCTCACGGGCGGCTATCCCTATCCCGAGGCGGGGGATGTGCTCGCGCTGGCGGCATTTCCCGAGATCTACCTGAAGCTGACGTCGAACACCTTCCGCAGGGCCGACGAGCATCCTGGTGGCGCTCGCAAGCTCGTCCGCCGGCTCGCAGATGTCTTCGGTGCCGAACGCATGGCGTGGGGCTCCAACTACCCCGCGACGCAAGGATCGCTGCCCGAGCTTCGGGGGCGCGCCGAGGACGCAGTCGCCGAGCTCTCGCTCGAGGAACAGAGGTCATTCTTTGCGACGACGGCGGGGCGCATCTACAACGCGCTGTCAGGAGGCGAGGGATGAGGATCGACATCCACGGGCACTTCACGACGGCCCCGCCGGAGCTCGACGCGTTCCGAGGGCGCCAGCTCACCGACGTCAACAAGCCGCGCAAGCGGCCGATGAAGATCTCCGACGAGCGGCTGGAGCGGTCGCTCACCCCGGTCCTCGAGGCGATGACGGCGAGGAGCATCGACGTCGTTCTCTTCTCGCCGCGCGCATCGGGCATGGGACACGACTACGGCGACGCGCTGACAAGCCGCTACTGGACCGAGGTCAACAACGACCTCATCGCCCGCCTCGTCGGGATGCACTCCGGCGTGCTCGTCGGCGTCGGTCAGCTTCCCCAGAGCCCAGGGACCGCACCGACGCAGTGGCTGGACGAGCTCACCCGAATGGCGGACGAGCTCGACTTCGTCGGATGCCTCATCAATCCCGACATCTCCGGCGGTCTGCAGCCCTTCACCCCGTCGCTCGGCGACGAGTACTGGTACCCGCTGTGGGAGAGGATGTGCGAGCTTGGGATTGCGGGCATGATCCACGCGAGCTCGACGCACAACCCTGCGTTCCACCTGAACGGGTCACACTACGTCGCCTGGGACTACGGTGCGACTGTCGAGCTCGCAGCGTCGAAGGTGTTCGAGCGCTTCCCCGAGCTCAAGCTCGTCGTGCCGCACGGAGGCGGCGGGATCCCTTTCCAGTTCAACCGGAACCGGGCGTTGCACGTCGCGCAGAAGCTTCCGCCATTCGAGGAGGTGGTGCGGAGCATCTACTTCGACACGGCGCTCTATGACGCGGACTCGCTCGAGATGCTCATCAGGAAGCACGTCCACGAACTCCCTTCCAATAGGCACGTTGAAGGGAGTATGAGGACCCAAAAAACTCTCACCATAAGCGGACGCTAGACAGGCAAGAAAGATAGTATAATC
>JAJZBW010000128.1 GCA_021798745.1 Actinomycetes bacterium | reverse complement strand
ATCGTGAACCAGACCGTTCCCCGGGCGCTCCGTCGCCTCGGGTACGGCCCCGAGCAGATCACGAAGATCGTGGCGCACATCGACGAGAACAAGACGATCCTCGGGGCGCCGTTCCTCGCGGCCGAGCACCTTCCCGTGTTCGCGTGCTCGATGGGCGACAACGTCATCCACTACAGCGGGCACGTCAAGATGATGGCGGCCGCCCAGCCGTTCATCAGCGGAGCCATCTCGAAGACGGTGAACATGCCGGAGGACGTGAGCGTCGAGGACGTCGAGCAGCTCCACGTCGACGCCTGGCGGATGGGCCTGAAGGCGGTCGCTATCTACCGGGACAACTGCAAGGTCGGACAGCCGCTCTCGACGTCGAAGAAGCCGGGAGAGGCGGCCGTCGCGTCCGCGGGCGAGGCGGCCGCGGTCGACCAGCTCCACGCGCGGATCGCGGAGCTCGAGGAGTCGCTCGCGGACCACGTGATGGCCCCGCCTGCGACCTCGAGGACGCGTCTTCCCCGCAGGAGGCGCTCGAACACCTTCGCCTTCCGGGTCGCCGACTGCGAGGGGTACGTGACCGTCGGCGAGTACGAGGACGGCCGCCCGGGCGAGGTGTTCATGAAGGTCTCGAAGCAGGGATCGACCCTGTCGGGCGTGATGGACGCGTTCGCCATCGCGGTGAGCCTCGGGCTCCAGCACGGCGTCCCGCTCTCGACGTTCGTGCGCAAGTACACGAACATGCGGTTCGACCCGGCGGGGATCACCGACGACCCGGAGCTCCGGCTCGCCTCGAGCCTCGTGGACTACATCTTCCGCCGGCTCGCGCTCGACTACCTCTCGACCGACGAGCGCATCGAGCTCGGGGTCCTCTCCACGGGCGAGCGCACCCAGCCGACGCTTCCCGGGCTCGAGGAGGTCGTCGACCTCGGCCACGCGGTTCGCAGCGAGCACGAGCGGTACGGCGAGGGAGGCGACAGCCTCGCGGTGCCTCCGTCGCCTCGGGTCGAGATCGAGAACCGGGACGCCCCGTTCTGCTACGCGTGCGGGAACCTCATGCAGCGAGCGGGCTCCTGCTACGCCTGCCCGAGCTGCGGGGCGACGAGCGGCTGCTCGTAGTGTGAACGGTCGGGGTATGTCCCTCGGATTCAGTCGGCAATGTCTCCGATTCGGTCAGTGTGACATTGCAGCCGCGCATTTTCGCCAAGTGAATCGACCTCGACATCTTGGACCGGGTCGTGGTCTCAGAGCTCGGCTGCGACGTAGACGATGTTGGCAGGCTCCACGAGCTCCTCTTCGATTGGCGGACAACTTGGAAGGTCCGCGGCGCTCCAATCGGCCCCGAGGCATCGGGGATCCTGGGGGACGCCATGCTGTACCCGCTCGGTCGAGCGCTCCGCGAGATGGGTGTCGGCTTCGTACGCTACGCCGATGACGTGCATCTTCTCCTTCGTCGCGAGCACAGATGGGAAGCCGGGCTGGCGCGCGTGCGGACGCTCTTCGATGCCGAGGTCGAGCGCCCTGAGCCCAGCGCACGGAGGATCCGGCACGCGCTCCGGGTCTTCACGAATCACGGCGATCCTCACGGGGTCAGGGTGGTCGCGCAGTATGGGTGGCTCCGGCGTCTCGCTCCCAGTCACGTGGGGCGCTACGTCGCGAAGATGCACGCCCAGGGTGGCATCGACAGGGACTGGCTAACGGAGCAGGCCACCGGGAATCCGCCGGCAGCGAGCGTCGCCGGTCAGTATCACCTGCTTCTGGCGCTCCGGGAGGGCCGACACCGGCTTCCTCGAGCGGTTGGCGACCGCTTGCAGGCGATGACGTCGTCGATGTCCCACCAAGTGGTGGGCTTTGAGCTGAGCCCGAGGGTCTGTTCGATTGTCCTCGCGTGACTGTTGGACGGACATTGGATGACCGTTCACACGTAGACAGAGCCGGCGAGACGAGCCGGTGGCGACGGCCGGTCGCGTCCCGGGGGCCTTCCCGGGAGCGCGGGCCGTCGCGACCCGACGGCGCACCGCGCGGGAGGCCCACCTCCCCGCGCCGCCGTCCGTCGGCGTGGGGCTCGTCCCCGGCGTCCGGCGGATCCGTGCCGACGGGGGGACGTGCTGCCCGGCAGCGCCCTCACGCCGACGACGTGTGGCCGACCCGTGCCGACGTGGCGCGCGGCCCACGGGGCGGTGCGTGCGCTCGCACGCCTCGCGGCTAGGTTCGGCACGATGAGGGACCGTCGGCGCACCGGTCGTGCGCGTGCTGCGCTCACGACGCTCGTGGCGGCGTCGGCGGCGATCCCGGCCGCCGCGGCCGTGCCGTGGCGACCGGGCGTGCGCCCCTCGGCGCCTGCGCCGTGCCGGGGGCGCCAGCTGGTCGGGAACTTCTCGATCGTCCGCGGGGGCGAGGGCGCGGGCAACGTCGTGTACGCGCTCGAGCTCGTGAACCGCTCGTTCGCGACCTGCACGTTGAGCGGCCTCCCGGGGATGCAGCTCCTCGGACGTGCGCACGAGGCGCTCCCGACCCACGTGCGGCTCGCCGGTGCGGGCTCGGCGACGGCGGTGCTCGTCGTGCTCCGCCACGGCGTGCCCGCCTGGTCGTCCGCGCGCTTCTCCGGGGACGTCCCGGGAGCCGGGGAGCCGTCGCTCGGCCGCTGCGAGAGGACCGCGTACTACGTGCGCGCGAGGGGGGCAGGCGCGGCGAGCGCGGTGCTCGTGCCGGTGCGCCCGCCGACGCCGGTGTGCGAGCACGGGACGATGAGCGTCTCGGTGCTGTCGCGGGTGCGTCCGACGGCCTGAGCACGGCGAGAGACGGGGGGCACGGTGTCGAAGCTGACCGTCGACCTCCACGCGGTCTACGACAAGGGTGACGAGATCGACCGTGTCCTTCGCGCCGCGATCGACGAGGCCGTCCGGATCCGGGCGCACTCGATCGAGATCATCCCCGGAAAGGGGTCCGGCCAGCTCAAGAAGCGCGTCCTGCGCTTCCTCGAGGAGCCCGACGTGAAGCCCCTCTACCACCGCGTGGAGAAGGACTCGAAGAACTTCGGACGGCTGTTCGTCCACTTCCGCTGGAGGTGACCTGTCGGGCGAGCCGCCGGGCGACCTCCGGCACGCCGAGCGGTGGGGCGCGGGTTCCAGGCGACGGACGCCCCGCGGGCCGCGGACGGCCTCGGGCCCGCGGGGTCCGTGACCGTCAGGCCATGACGACCCCGAGCTCGTCCTTCGCGGCGTCGGCGACGTGCTGGCGGGTGGCGTGCACGAACACGATCGAGGCGAGGGCGGCGAGGACGAGGAAGGCCGTCGTGTACCAGAACGCGACCGTGTAGCCGTGCACGAGCCCGACGGCCGTCGAGGTCGCGGAGCGCGCGTGCGCGGCGAGGAAGGTCGTCGTCGCGGAGGCCGCGATCGTGTTCAGGAGAGCGGTCCCGAGCGAGCCGCCGACCTGCTGGGTCGTGTTCACGAGGGCGCTCGCGACGCCCGCGTCGTGGTCGCCGACTCCGACGAGCGCGGTGCTCGACAGCGCGACGAACGCGAATCCCATCCCGACGCTCATCACGACCTCGGCAGGCAGCACGTGCACGACGTAGGACGAGTGGATCCCGAGCCGGGTGAACCACGCGGCACCGAGCGCGCTCGCGAGGAAGCCGCCACCCATGAGCGGTCGGGGACCTATCCGCGGGAGCACCTTGCTCGCCGCCCCCGCCCCGACCACGATTCCCGCCGAGAACGGGAGGAACGCGAACCCCGAGCGGAGCGCCGAGTACCCGAGGGTGCCCTGCAGGTAGTAGGTGAGGAAGAGGAACATCCCGAACAGCCCGATCCCCGCGAGGAACGAGCCCAGGAACGAGCCGCCCCGGTTCCTGTCGAGGAGCACCCGCATCGGGAGGAGCGGGTGCGAGGTGCGGAGCTCGATCACGACGAAGGCGACGAGAAGAGCCGCCGCGGCCGCGAGGAACGACACGGTCGACGCGGCCGCCCACCCGTGCTGGTCGGCCATCGTGAACCCGTAGACGAGCGCAGCGAGACCGGCGGTCACGGCCGCGGCCCCCGGCAGGTCGTAGTGGGTGTCTCCGTGCGCCCGGCTCTCGGTGACGATCCGGGACCCGGCGATCGCCGCGAAGATCGCGACGGGGGTGTTCACGAGCAGGCACCACCGCCACGAGGCGTACTGGGTGAGGACGCCTCCGAGGATGAGCCCGAGCGCCGCCCCTCCGCCCGCGATCGCGCCGTACACGCCGAACGCCGTCGCGCGCTCCTTCGCCTCGGTGAAGGTCACCGTGATGAGCGAGAGCGCCGCGGGCGCCATGAGCGCGCCCATCGCTCCCTGGAGGGCTCGCGCCCCGAAGAGCATGCCGGCGCTCTGCGAGAGCCCGCCGAGCGCAGACGCCGCGGCGAACCCGATGAGACCGACGAGGAACATGCGCTTTCGGCCCATGAAGTCGGCGATGCGCCCGCCGAGGAGGAGGAGCCCGCCGAAGGCGAGCGTGTACGCGGTGATCACCCACTGGCGGTCCGCGGTCGAGATGTGGAGCGCGCGCTGCGCGGAGGGGAGCGCGATGTTCACGACGGTCGCGTCGAGCACGACCATGAGCTGGGCGATCGCGATGACCGCGAGCGCCTTCCACCGTCGCGGGTCGAGGGTCGCCTCCGCCGTCGCGGGGGTGGTTCCGAGGTCGGTCATCGTCGTTCTCCGGGGTTCGGGGCGCCTCCGGGGGTTCGGAGGGCTCGGGGGATGAGGGATCAGAGGGGTCGGACGTGTCGGGTGCATGCAGGACCGGGGTCGGTCCACCCCGCCGGCAGTCGCCGGAGGGGACGTGGTCGGATCAGGTCGCGTCGCCGCGGGAGTCGGAGGGGGGACAGCGGAGCAGGGGGAGCACGACGTCGTCGACGAGGTGGACGAGGAACGCGCCGTCGAGCGGCGCGCCGTCGAGGACGAGCCGTCCGAGGAGCATCGCCTGGAGGACCTCGACCGCGACCGGGGCGCTCGCCGCCGAGGCGAGCTCGCCGCGGGCGACGGACCGCTCGAGGATCGAGAGGATCTCGGCGCGCTTCTGGTCCATCACGTGGCAGTGCATGAGCTCGTTGAGCTCCGGGTCGGAGTGCATCGCGCGCACGAGCCCGGCGACGAGAGCGGCGTTCTCGGGCGCCTTCGACTTCGCGATGCATCCCATGAACTCGAGCAGGTCCTCGCGGAGCGATCCCTGGTCGGGCAGGGCCTCCTCGTGGTCCCCTTCGAGGCGCCGCACGGCCTCTAGCACGACCTCTGCCTTGTTGGACCAGCGCCGGTAGATCGTCGCCTTGCTCGCGCGCGCCCGCGCGGCGAGCGTGTCGATGCTGAACCGATCGTATCCCACCTCGGTGAGCAGCTCGACCGCGGCGTCGAGGATCGCCTGCTCCCGCACCTCGTCGCGAGGCCGCCCGGGGGCGCTCCACTCGGCCCGCTCGGCCGGTGCCTGGACCATCTTCAGCCTCCTCCCCGGCGCCCACGCCGCGGGCGCGGCGCGTGCGAAACGGAACGGTTTCGTACCGGTAGGATAGCGAGCCGAGTTACGAAACGCAACGGTTTCGTTTCTTACGGCACCTGAGCTGGGGTGACGCGTGCCCCCGTTCGACGCGGGAATACGGCGCCCGAACGCGTGTTCCACCCCGTGCCGATCCGTCGACCGAAGGAGGTCCCGTGGCGGACGATACGCAGACGCTGCCGCTTCTCCCGCTGACCTCGGGCGTGGTGCTCCCGGGGATGGTGTTCACGATGGCGCTCGAGAGCGACGAGGCGCGCGCCGCGGCCGACGCGGCCGCCGCTGCGGGCGGCCGGCTCGTGCTCGTCCCGCACATCGAGGGCCGCTACGCGCGCGTCGGGGTGATCTCCGAGATCCTCGAGTCCGGCGAGCTCCCCGGCGGCTCGGCCGCGGTCGCCGTGCGCGGGCTCGAGCGCGCGACGCTCGGGACCGCGGTGCCGGGGACGGGGTCCGCGCTCTGGGTGCAGGTCGAGCCGGTCCCCGAGGGAGAGCCGTCGCCGGTCGTGCACGACCTGACGCGCGAGTACCGGGCAGTGCTCGAGAACATCCTGCTCAGCCGCGGTGCGCGTCGCTTCGCGGAGCAGCTGCGCGAGGTGACCGAGCCGTCGGCGGTCGCGGACGTCGCGGGGTACTCGCCGGACCTGACGCTCGCGCAGAAGGTCGAGGTGCTCGAGACCGTGGACGTGGAGGCTCGGCTGCGGCTCGTGCTCGGTTGGGCTCGCGACACGCTCGCGGACATCGCGCTCCGGGAGCGGATCAAGTCCGACGTCGAGCAGGGCATGGAGAGGACCCAGCGGGAGTTCCTCCTGCGGCGACAGCTCGAGGCGATCCGGAAGGAGCTCGGCGAGCTCGCCGACGACGTCGAGGGAGGCTCTCCTGCGGACTACCGGGTGCGATCGGCCGCCCGAGAGCTCCCCGACGCGGTGCGCGTCGCGGTCGAGCGCGAGGTCGCGAAGCTCGAGCGCACGAGCGAGCAGAGCCCGGAGCACGGATGGATCCGCACGTGGCTCGACACGGTGCTCGAGCTCCCCTGGGGGATGGAGAGCACCGACCGGCTCGACGTCGCGGAAGCCGGTCGGATCCTCGACGAGGACCACGACGGGCTCCGTGACGTGAAGGAGCGGATCCTCGAGCACCTCGCGGTCCGCGCGCTGCAGTCCGAGCGCGGGCTCGCGCCGGTCGGCAGCCGGGGGTCCGGCGCGATCCTCGCGCTCGTCGGGCCGCCGGGGGTCGGGAAGACCTCGCTCGGGGAGTCCGTCGCGCGTGCGCTCGGGCGCACCTTCGTGCGGGTCGCGCTCGGAGGCGTCCGCGACGAGGCGGAGATCCGAGGGCACCGGCGGACCTACGTCGGGGCGCAGCCCGGGCGGCTCGTGCGGGCGCTGCGCGACGCGGGGACGACGAACCCGGTCGTGCTCCTCGACGAGGTGGACAAGCTCGGGGCGGACTTCCGGGGCGACCCCGCCTCGGCGCTGCTCGAGGTCCTCGACCCCGCCCAGAACCACACGTTCAAGGACCACTACCTCGAGGTCGAGCTCGACCTGTCGAAGGTCATGTTCGTGGCGACCGCGAACGTCGTCGACGCGATCCCCGCGGCGCTGCTCGACCGGATGGAGGTCATCCGCCTCGGCGGCTACAGCGAGGACGAGAAGGTGTCCATCGCACGGCACCACCTGCTCGAGCGGCAGAGGTCACG
This sequence comes from Actinomycetes bacterium, assembly GCA_021798745.1. Taxonomy (GTDB): domain Bacteria; phylum Actinomycetota; class Acidimicrobiia; order Acidimicrobiales; family Bog-793; genus JAJZBW01. Next base: position 950 of record JAJZBW010000128.1, on the reverse strand, counting down.
GGCGGGGCTGCGCAGCGGGGAGGTCGTGGTGGACGACGACGCGCTCCGGACGATCGTCTCGCAGTACACGCGCGAGGCCGGCGTGCGCGCCCTCGAGCGGGAGATCGGACGCCTCATGCGCAAGGTCGCGACGAGGGTCGTCTCGGGAGAGGGGGACGCGGTGGTCGAGATCCGAGGTCCGGACGTGCGCGCCGCGCTCGGACGGCCCCGGTTCCACTCCGAGACGGCAGACCGGACGAGCGTGCCGGGAGTCGCGACCGGGCTCGCGGTGACCGGTGCCGGGGGAGACGTCCTGTTCGTGGAGGCGACTGCGATGGACGGACCGGAAGGGCTGACGGTCACCGGTCAGCTCGGCGACGTCATGAGGGAGTCCGCGGAGATCGCGCTCTCCTACGTCCGTTCCCACGCCGTGCAGCTAGGCGTCGACCCCGCCGCGTTCGCTGGGCGGCGCTTCCACCTCCACGTCCCCGCAGGGGCGGTCCCGAAGGACGGTCCGTCGGCGGGGGTCACGATGGCGACCGCTCTCGTGAGCCTGCTTCGTGGCGTGCCCGTGCGCCCGGTCGTGGCGATGACGGGCGAGGTGACGCTGCGCGGCCGGGTCCTCCCTATCGGGGGCGTGCGCGAGAAGGTGCTCGCCGCGCACCGGGCCGGGCTCACCGACGTCGTGCTCCCCGCACGAAACGGCCCGGACCTCGAGGACGTCGCGGAGTCCGTGCGCGACGAGATGACGTTCCACCTCGCGGACGACGTCGCCGCCGTCCTCGCCGCGGCGCTCGACGAGCGTGGTGAGCACGCGTCGTCGGACGCGACCGCCGCCTGACGCGACCGTCCGGCGCCGCGGGGTGCGACGCCGGACGGTCGGCGCTGAGGGGATCAGGTTGCGCTGAGGGGATCAGGTTGCGCCCGGGGGTCCCGCGGGCGGAGGTGCGCTCGGCGGCGACGTTCCCGGC
>JAJZBW010000127.1 GCA_021798745.1 Actinomycetes bacterium | reverse complement strand
GTAGAGCTTCGCGAAGAACCCCGTCGTGAACGGGGCCCCCGCCTGCGCGAGGAGGAGCACCGCGAACCCGACCGCGAGCGCCGGCTGGCGGCGCCCGAGCCCCCGGAAGCGCGCGAGGTCGTGGCGCCCGTCCCCTCCGCCGCCGACGAGCGACACCACGGCGAAGCTCCCGAGAACGACTATCCCGTAGGTGAACACGTAGTAGAGGCTCGCGGACACCCCCCGGGCCGTCGCGGCCTGGAGGCCGAGCAGGACGAAGCCCGCGTGGTTGATCGAGGAGTACGAGAGCATCCGCTTGACGTCGCTCTGCACGACGGCCACGACGGCCCCGAGCAGGACCGTGAGCGCGGCGAGCACGAACACGACGGGCTGCCACGAGCTGCGGAGCGTCGGGAAGGTCGACACGAACACGCGGAGGAACGCCGCGAACCCCCCCGCCTTGGCCATCGCGGCCATGAACCCGGTCGCGGGCGTCGGGGCCCCCTGGTAGACGTCGGGGGTCCACATGTGGAAGGGAACCGCCGCGACCTTGAACGCGAAGCCGACGAGCAGGAGGGCGAGCCCCCCGACGAGCACCCCGTTCGAGGTCACGACGTTGCGCGCGAGGAAGGCCCCGATCTCCGCGAGGTTCGTCGAGCCGGTCGCCCCGTAGGTGAGCGCGATCCCGTACACGAAGATCGCCGAGGAGAAGGCCCCGAGCACGAAGTACTTCATCGCGGCCTCTCCGGACGCCTCCCGGCGGTGGTCGAGCCCGGCGAGCACGTAGAGCGGTATCGAGAGGATCTCGAGCCCGAGGAACACGAGCACGAGGTCGTTCGCGGAGGCCATGAACATCGCGCCGGCGCCCGAGATGAGCGCGAGCACGTAGTACTCGGGACCCCCGATCCCCTCCCTCCGCAGGTACCCCGCGCCGAGGAGGGGAGCGACCACGACGATGCACGACACCGTCACGAGGAAGAACACCGCGAAGCCGTCGACGTCGACCGAGTGCGCGACGGTCGTGAGCGGCCCCCGGTCGGTCACGTCCCGCCAGAGGATGAGAGACGCGACGAGCGAGGCGATCCCGAGACCGGTCGTCGCCGTCGCGTACCCCTCGGTCGGGATCGGGCGCGGGCTCAGCGCCGCGGCCGCGAGCAGGAGCAGCATCCCCCCGAGCAGTATCAGCTCGGGGAGGATCGCCGTGTAGTCGATGTGCGGGATCGCGATCCCGCCGACGGCGAGCAGACGCGCGCCGAGGGCACCGAGCAGATGCGCCGAGCCGGTCACCGGCCCGCCCCCTTCCGGCCGTGGTGGTGCGCGGTCCGTGCGACTGCCTTCCCGGTCGCCGGGTCGATGCGCACGGTGATGGTCGAGTGGTACGCGGTGCCCGGGGAGTACGCCGCCTTCCCGCGCACGAGCGCCGTCGTCACGGGCTGGCCCGCGACGGGGATCGTCGGGTGCGCGGCCTGCTCGACGTGGAGCACGACCGCGTCGACCGACGGCGCGATCCGCTCGAGGACGGGCTGCGGGTAGACACCGAGGAACACGATGAGCACGACGAGCGGGGCGAGCACGAGGCCCTCGCGCCACGTCATCTCCGCGAAGCTCCCCTCGGCCGTGCCCGGCTCCTCGTGCCCGTGGAACACCTGCTGGTAGGCCCACAGGAGGTACACCGCGGCGACGACGATCCCGACGATCGCGACGACCGCCCACCACCGGTGCGTGAGGAACGTGCCCGAGAGGATGAGGAACTCCCCCACGAACCCGTTGAGGCCGGGAACCCCGATCGAGGCGAGCATCACGAGCGTGAACACCCCCGCCATCACAGGTGCCGCCTTCTGGAGGCCGCGGAGCCGCGGGATCTGGAACGTCCCGCGTCGCTTGTAGATCATCGCGACGAGGATGAAGAGCGCCGCCGTGTACAGGCCGTGGTTCACCATCTGCAGGACCGCCCCGGAGAGCGCCTCCCCGGTGAGCGCGAACGCCCCGACCACGATGAACCCGAGGTGCGCGAGCGACGAGTACGCGACGAGCCGCTTCAGGTCCTTCTGCACGGCCGCGACGATCCCCCCGTAGAGGATCCCGACGACGCCGAGCGTGAGCAGGAGGGGCGCGATCACGACGACCGCGTGCGGGAACAGTCCGAGGTCGAACCGGACGATCCCGTAGGTCCCGAGCTTCGCCATCACGCCCGCGAGGAGCACGGAGCCCGCCGCGGGGGCCTCCCCGTACGCGTCGGGCGACCACGTGTGGAACGGGAATATCGGGGCCTTCACCGCGAACGCGGCCGTGAACGCGAGGAACAGGAGCATCTCCGCGGTGCCCGAGAGGTGCGTCGCCGCGAGGCTGCGCACGTCGAAGGTGACGACCCCGGTCTGGGACTGGTGCACGAACACGAGCGCCACGATCCCGACGAGCATGAACGCCGACGCGGCGAACGTGTAGAGGAAGAACTTCGTCGCCGCGTACCCCCGCCGCGAGTGGCCCCACCCGGCGATCACGAAGTACGTGGGAACGAGCGTCAGCTCGAAGAACAGGAAGAACAGGAGCACGTCGAGGGAGAGGAAGCTCCCCACGCACCCGGCCTCGAGGAGCAGGATCCAGGCCGTGAAGGACTTCAGGTTCTCCCGCTCGCTCGCCCCCGCGAGCGCGAGGACGAACAGGACGGCGGTCATGAGGAGCAGGAACAGCGATATCCCGTCGACCCCGAGCGTCCAGGAGATCCCGAGCGGGGCGACCCAGGCGTGGTCGCTCACCATCTGGTAGCCGCCGAACCCGGACTGGAACTGGTCGAGCACGGCGGCCGCGACCCCGAGCACCCCGAGGGACCCGGCGAGGCCGATCGCCCGGACGAGCACCCTCGAGCGCCGGGGCGTGACCGCGACGAGGGCGGCCGCGACGACGGGGAGGAGGACGAGGACGGTCAGGTACGGGAACGCGCGCTGGCCCGTCGTGATCCCCGTGAGCACGATCGGGCCCGCGCCGGCGGCGATCACGACCCCACCCGCACGAGGAGGTAGGCGACGAGCACGACGACCCCTGCGGTGAGCCCGAGCGCGTAGCTCCGGACGTAGCCGCTCTGGACGCTGCGGAGCCGCGCCCCGGTCGCACGGACGAGCGAGGCGACCCCGTTGACGGCCCCGTCGACCACGCGGGACTCGACGACCGTCGAGGTGAACGAGGCGAGCGCCTCGCCCGTTCGCGCGACGAGCCGGTCCTCTGCGGCGTCGAGCCACCACGCCATGGACAAGAACCGCGGCTCGAGCGCCGGCCTCTCCGACCTCGCTCGCCAGAAGTGCGCCGCGACCGCGACCCCCGTGAGCGCGAGCGCCGCGTCCACGAGTGCGAACGCCCAGAGCGCGCCCGTGCCGAAGCTGTGACGGAGCAGGCTCGCCCCGACGACCGGGTCGAGCCACCTCTCGAGGAAGTCGAGGCTCGGGTGGAACGGGAGGTTCACGAGCCCCCCGAGGACCGCGAGCCCTGCGAGGACGACGAGCGGGAGCGACATGTGCCACGTCGGGTCGTGCGGGTGGAGCCCGCGCGAGGTGTAGCTCGCCCCGTCGGCCGGCTCGTGGTGCGCCTCGGGGCGGGCCTCGACCCAGCGGCGCTCGCCGCGGAACACGAGGAAGTACTCGCGCCCCATGTAGTAGGCGGTGAGCGCCGCGGTCAGCGCGCCGACGACCCACAGCGCCGGGGTCACCGCCCACGCGTTCTCGAGCACGTCGCCCTTGGACCAGAACCCGCTGAAGGGGGGGACCCCCGCGATCGAGAGCCACCCGACGAGGAACGTCACGCCCGTGATGGGCATGAGCTTCGCGAGGCCGCCCATGTTCTTTATGTCCTGGTCCTCGTCCATCGCGTGGATGACCGACCCCGCGCCGAGGAACAGGAGCGCCTTGTAGAACGCGTGCGTGAGCATGAGGAAGATCGCCGCCACGTACGCGCCCGACCCCGCCGCGAGGAACATGTAGCCGAGCTGGCTCACCGTCGAGTAGGCGAGCACCTTCTTGATGTCGTTCTGCGCGCACGCGCTCGTGGCCCCGACGAACGCGGTCGCGGCCCCGACCCACGCGACGACGTGCGCGGCGTCGGGGGCGAGGTGCAGGATCGGGTTGATCCGGCACATGAGGTACACGCCCGCCGTGACCATCGTCGCCGCGTGGATGAGGGCGGAGACGGGCGTCGGGCCCGCCATCGCGTCCGCCAGCCACGGGAAGAGCGGGATCTGCGCGGACTTGCCGACCGCGCCGAGGAACAGCAGGAGCGCGATCGCGACGAGGCTCGGGGTCCCGACGTGGCCGAGCCGTGCGAACACGGTCGTGTACTGCAGGCTCCCCGTCCGCTCGAAGATGAGGAACAGCGCGAGCAGGAACCCCGCGTCCCCGATCCGGTTGAAGATCATCGCCTTCTTGCCCGCGCTCGCCGCCTCGGCCCGCTCGAACCAGAACGAGATGAGGAAGTACGAGCACACCCCGACGCCCTCCCACCCGAGGAACGAGAGGACGAAGTTGTCCGCGAGGACGAGCATGAGCATCGAGAAGACGAACAGGTTCAGGTACGTGAAGAACTTCGGGTACTGCTCGTCGTGGCGCATGTACCCGATCGAGTACAGGTGGATGAGCGCGCTCACCCCCGTCACGAAGGTCGCCATCGTGAGCGAGAGCGGGTCGATAAGGAGCCCCGCGCCGATCCGGAGCCGGTCGACGCTGATCCAGTCGAACCACGGCTCGGTCACCGACCGGTGCGCGGGCGCGAGCTGGAAGAGCCCGACGAGCACGACCACGGTCACGACGAACGACCCGAGGACGGCGAGCGTCGCGATCCAGCCCGCGAGCGGGTTCCCGAGCTTGCGCCCGAAGGGCGCGAGCAGCGCGAACCCCGCGAGGGGGAGCAGCGGGATGAGAAATGCGGCGTGGATCACGTCGGTCCGGTCAACCCTTCAGCACGTGGGCGTCGTCGGCGGTCGCGCCGACCTTGCGTCGGAATATCGCCACGATGATCCCGAGGCCGACCACGACCTCGGCTGCCGCGACGACGAGCACGAAGAACACCGCGACCTGGCCCCCGATGTCGTTGAGGGCGCGCGCGAAGGTCACGAACGTGAGGTTCGCGGCGTTCAGCATGAGCTCGATGCACATGAACATCACGAGGACGTTCCTCCGGACGAGCAGCCCCACCGCGCCGATCGTGAAGAGCAGCGCGGCGAGCGTGAGGTACCAGCTCGCGTTTACGCTCATCGCGCCACCGCCTTGTCGTCCTCGTCCTCGTCGGCCGCGTCGAGCCCCTCGCCGGCCGCCCCCGGGGAGACGGGCTCCTCGAGCCCCTCGGCGGCGCCCGGAGGAGCGCTGCCGTCGCGCATCCCCGGCCTCCGGGCGAGCACGACGGCTCCCACGATCGCCACGACGAGAAGGGCCGAGGTGACCTCGAACGGGACGAGGTAGGTCGTGAATATCGAGCGCCCGAGCTTCGCGACGTTCGACCCGGGGCCGTTGAGGGGCCCCGCGGCGGCGTGCGCACCGGTCGTCCACCGGGTGTGCCCGAGCAGGACGACCTCCGCGAGGACCATGAGCCCGAGGACGACCGCGACGACCCTCTGCCCCCGGAACGTGTCCGCGAGGACCCTCTCCCTCCGGTCCACGCCGAGGAGCATGATCACGAACAGGAACAGGACGACGATCGCCCCCGTGTACACGATCACCTGGACGGCCGCGAGGAACTGCGCGTCCTGCTCGACGAAGAGCACGGCGATCCCGAACAGGGTCATCACGAGCGAGAGGGCGCTGTGCACGGGGTTGCGCACGAGCACGACGCCGAGAGCGCCGACCACGCAGATCACCGCGGCGAGCGCGAACGTGACCGCGTCGGGGATCGTCGCCGTCGCGAGGAGGGCCGCGCTCACCGGACCCGGCCCCCGAGACGGGTCGGGATCTTGTTCCGGGCGACGGTCCGCACCGAGATGTTCCCCGTGGCAGCGTCGTCGCGCGCCCCGCTCTGCCCGCCCTCGGGGGCGCGCACCCCGTAGCCGAGCTCGCCCGACCACTGGACCTCGCCCTCGTACTTCGCGGACCCCGCGGGAGCGGTCGCGCGCATCCACCCCGAGGTGTTCCGGTCGTCGCCCTCGCGCCAGTCCTCCCACGGGAGCTTCTGGGGGGAGCCGTCGTCGTCGACGACGAGCTCGGCCTTCGTGTAGATCGCGTCCGCCCTGCTCGTGAACGAGAACTCGAACAGCTTGGACTCCGTGATGGCCTCGGTCGGGCACGCCTCGACGCACAGGTCGCAGTGGATGCACCGGAGGTAGTTGATCTCGTACACGAACCCGTAGCGCTCGCCCGGAGAGGTCGGGGCGTCCGGGTCGTTGTCCTTGCCGCGCACGTAGATGCAGTCCGCGGGGCACACGGCCGCGCAGAGCTCGCACCCGATGCACTTCTCCATCCCGTCCTCGTACCGGTTGAGCACGTGCCGGCCGTGGGCGCGGGGCGGCTTCGGGGCCTTCTCCTTCGGGTACTCGCGCGTCACGCGCGGCTCGAGCACCTGCTTGATCGTGAGCTTGAAGCCTCCGAAGAAGCGGAGGTCGTCGAACAGTCCCATGTCAGCTCCCCGCCCCGCCGGGGCCGACGGCGCGAAGCGGTGGCCCCCCGGGGCCGCGTGCGGGAGGCGCGGCCGCGAGGGCCTCCCTCCGGCGGCGCCCGACCCGGATCGACTGGTAGAGCAGGACGGCCGCGACGACCCCGCCCCCGATGACCGCGAAGCCCCACGCGGCCGAGAGGTTCACGGCCGCGACGACGAGGAGCCACCCGAGCGCGAGCGGGATGAGCCGCTTCCACCCGAGGTCCATGAGCTGGTCGTAGCGCATCCTCGGGAGCGAGGCGCGGATCCACACCTGCACGTAGCAGAAGGCGCCGGTCTTCCCGACGAACCACAGGATCGGCCAGAGCCAGCGCAGGAAGTGGAAGCCCGGCCCGTCGGGGCCGCCGAAGAACAGAGTGACCGCGAGGGCGGACATCGTGATCGTGTTCATGAACTCCGCGAGGTAGAAGAGCGCGAAGCGGAGCGAGGAGTACTCGGTGTTGAACCCGCCCCCGAGCTCGGACTCCCCCTCGGCGAGGTCGAACGGCGGGCGGTTCATCTCCGCGGTCGAGGCGATGAGGAAGATCACGAACGGGACGAACCCGAGCCGTATGACGTTCCACTGCCAGACGTGCTGCGCCTGGGAGGCGATGATCGCCCTCGTCGAGAGAGAGTGCGCCTCGAGCACGACCGTCACGACGGTGAGCCCGAGAGCCGCCTCGTAGGAGATCATCTGCGCGGAGGCCCGCACGGACCCGAGGAGCGGGTACTTCGACCCCGAGGACCACCCCGCGAGCATCGTCCCGTAGACCGCGATCGAGCTCATCGCGAGGAGGAAGAGGATCCCCATCGGGGGGTCGGCGACCTGGAGCTCGACGACGTGGTGCGCGATCGTCACGACCCCTCCGACGGGGATCACCGCGAACACGAGGAACGCGGGGACGACCGCGAGGAGAGGGGCGAGCCGGAACACGAACCGGTCCGCACGGTCCGGGAGGAGGTCCTCCTTGAAGAACAGCTTCGTCCCGTCCGCGAGCGACTGGAGCAGCCCGAAGGGCCCCGCGCGGTTCGGGCCGATCCGGTTCTGCATGTCCGAGATCACCTTGCGCTCGAACCAGACCATGAGCATCGTCGCGACGAGGAGCACGACGAACGCGACGACGACCTTCACGAGCACGATCAGCACGACCGCGAGGCCGACGCCGCGGGCGAAGAGCGGATCGGTCATGGTGCGGTCTCCCGGCTGGTGTCGGTGACTGTCTCGAGTCGCACGTCCGTGACGGGCGCGAAGGCGTCGACGAGGCCGCACCCGACGGAGGTGCGCGGCCGCCCGTCGTCGGGGTTCCGCCTCCCGCCGAGGCTCGGCACGACCTCCGCGGCGAGGTGGGACGTGAGCACGACGACCCCCCGGTCGAGGCCCGGGTCCCCCTCGGCGAGCACGACGAGGTCACCGCGGGCCGACCGCACCCGCACGGGGCTCCCGTCCGCGACCCCGAGCCGGGCGAGCTCCCCCGGGTGGGCCGCGAGCCGCTGCGGGGCGGCGAGCGGGGCGAGCGACGGGCTCGCCGCGACGAGGGTCCCCGCGTCGTAGAGCGCGCGCCGCAGGACGAGCCGGTGCGAGTACGCGTCGAGCCGGGGCACCGGAGCAGGAGCCTCGCCGG
>JAJZBW010000126.1 GCA_021798745.1 Actinomycetes bacterium | reverse complement strand
GGCGGACCACCGCCGACGCGCCCGCCCCGATCGCGGCGAGCCCGCCCGCCTCGTCCGCGGAGGTCGCGACGACGAGGACGTGGGGGACGCCGCGGTCGAGCAGCGCCCGGACGGCGGTCGTCGCGCGCTCGTCGACGGAGTCCTCGACGACGACCGCGACGTGCTCCTCGCGGGGGTCCTCCACGACGGCGAGGTCGTGCCGCCCGCGCAGCTGCGCCGCGAGGGCCGACCGCGCGAGGGGCTCTCCCGCCGTGACGAACGCGGCGATGCGCCCGTCCGCGAGCGCGGCCCCGGCCATGGTCGCCGCGGCGGTCAGAACTCGGTGAGCGCGAGGACCGCCGCGTTGAACTCCTCGAACTCGGGCGAGGTCGTGATCGGGAGCAGCGCCATGAGCTTCGCGACGTCCCCTCCGACGGCGATCTTGCCCTGCATGAACGCTAGGTTCGCGTCGAGCTCGCCGCGCTGGATGGCCATCGCGTCGTCGTAGGTCTCGGTGAGCGTGACGTCCGCGTCCTCGAGGTCCCCGAGACGGTTCTCCACGAGACGCCCGTCCTCGACGACCCAGTAGTACCGGACGTCGCCGTCGGGGCCGTCCGTGATCACGTACTGGAGCCGGGCCGTCGCCCCCGGGCGCTCGGGCTGTCCCGCGGCGAGCCGCGTGCTCTCGTCGAGCCACTCCTGGGTGAGCCACTTCGCCATCGTCCTCGGTCCTCCGGTGCTCTCGGACGTCGGTGCACGCTACCGTGCGCGCGCGCCCTTCGCCCCCGCCGACGCCTCCCGCCCCCCGCGGACACCCGCGAACAGGTCGTCCTCGGGAAGGTCCGTCGCGACGAGGCTCCGGGCGAGCACGTAGCGGTCGTCGGTGTTGAGCGACCGCTCGACGTCCTCGGGCAGCCCGAACCAGAAGGGCGAGCCCGGGTCGACCTGCGTCGCGTGCGCGCGCAGCGCCTCCTGCCTCACGTGCTCGAACCCCGCGAGCGCGACGACGGTCGTCGCGTCGGACGCGGGCATCCGCTCGAGCCATCCGTCCGCGAGCCGCTCCGCGTACGGGGACGCGATCCCGAGCTCGAGGAACTTCTCGTGCCTCGCGAGCACGAGCTCACGGCTGAACCCCACGTAGTAGAGCTTCAGCGGCTGGTGGGCGGGCCCGGTCCCGGGGAACGCGGCGGCGTCGCCCGCCGCGTCGAACGCCGCGACGGCGACCTCGTGGGCGCGCAGGTGGTCCGGGTGCGGGTAGCCGCGCTGGTCGTCGCCGTAGGTCACGAGCACCTGCGGGCGCTCGCGTCGGACGACCTCGACGAGCCGTGCGACCGCCTCGTCGAGCGGGGCGCTCGCGAACGAGCTCGGGTCCGCGTTCGCGGCGCTCCCCGCCATCCCCGAGTCCCGGTACCCGAGCATCTCGACGACGTCGTACCCGATGGCGCGGGCCGCGTCGTCGAGCTCGCGGCGCCGCACGGCGGCGAGGTCCGCGCGCACCTCGGGGGTGTCCATCGCCGGGTTCAAGACGTCCCCCTCCTCGCCGCCGGTGCAGGTCACGAGCACCGTGCGCACGCCTTCGGCGTGGTAGCGGGCGACGGTCCCCGCTCCTTTCGAGGCCTCGTCGTCGGGGTGGGCGTGGACGGTGAGAAGACACAGTGTCGGCGCCATGGGTCGACGCTACCGCCGTGGCGTCCCCGAGGGTCCGGCCGCAGGTGCCGAGGCATATGCTCGTCCGTACAGGCGGTAGGCGCGGCGCGGCCGCGGCATCACCGGGACACCGGCCACGGGCCGGTCGGGTCCCGGCGCCGGGAGAGGAAAGGGGCGGTCGATGAGCGTCATGAAGCGCCTGTCGGGCATCGTGCAGGCGAAGGCGAACAAGGTCCTCGACAGGGCCGAGGACCCTCGCGAGACGCTCGACCTCTCCTACGAGAAGCAGCTCGAGCAGCTCCAGCAGGTCCGCAAGGGCGTCGCGGACGTCGCGACGGCGCGCAAGCGGATCGAGCTGCAGGCCCAGCAGCTCCAGTCGAGCGCGTCGAAGCTCCAGGACCAGGCCCGGCAGGCGCTCGCGCAGAACCGCGACGACCTCGCTCGCGAGGCGCTCGGCCGACGTGCGGGGATCGCCGCCCAGCTCGACGGGCTGAAGACCCAGCACGAGCAGCTCGTGAGCCAGGAGGAGCGGCTCGTCGCGACGACCCAGCAGCTCCAGGCGCGCGTCGAGGCGTTCCGCACCCAGAAGGAGACCCTGAAGGCCTCCTACACGGCCGCGCAGGCGCAGACGAAGATCGGCGAGGCCGTCTCGGGGATCTCCGAGTCCATGAGCGACACGGGGCTCGCCATGGAGCGGGCGCAGGAGAAGATCGCGAGCATGCAGGCGCGGGCGGGGGCGATGGACGAGCTCCTCGCGTCCGGGGCGCTGAACGACATCACGGGCTCGAGCGACCCCCTCCAGGCCGAGCTCGACAAGGGCTCGCGCACGACGCAGGTCGAGCTCGAGCTCGCCCAGCTGAAGGCCCAGTCCGCTCCGGCCGTCGGCGCGGGCCCGCCCGCGACGGGCGAGATAGAGGCGGGCGCGGCCCCCGCCGCGTCCGGCGCGGACGAGGAGACCGTCGACGAGGAGCCGGCCAACGGCGAGCCGGTCGCGCCGGCCGCGACGCCCGCGGACCTGTTCAGCCTCGACCCGGGAGCGGCGTCGTGATCGTCCGGGTGCTCGAGGAGGGCCAGTACGAGCTCGGGGACGAGGAGTCGGAGCGACTCGAGAAGCTCGACGGGGCGCTCGACGAGGCGATCCGCGCGGGGGACGAGGACGCCTTCTCGAGGGCGCTCGACGCGGTGATCGCCGAGGTGCGCTCCGCCGGGCGGGCGCTCGGCCCCGCGTCGATCGTCCCGTCGGACGTCGCCGTGCCCGCCCCGGGGACGACGCTCGCCGAGGTGCGCAGGCTTCTCGGAGACGGATCGGCCCCGTCGCAGGACGGCTCGGACCAGTGACGCAGGAGAGTTAGCACGATGGCCACCCGCACCCGCTTCCCCGTCGACAGGGGCCTCACCGCCCGCATGCTGTCGACGGTGTTCCTCCTCGGTCTCCTCTATGCGGTGTTCGTGACCGTGCTCGTCGCCGTGCACGTCCAGCTCGGGTTCATCCTCGTGCTCGCGTTCGGGATCCTGTTCGTCCAGTACTTCTTCTCGGACAAGATCGCGATGTACTCGATGGGCGGGCGCGTCGTGAGCAGGGAGCAGCAGCCCCAGCTCTACGGGGTCGTCGACCGGCTCGTGGCGCTCGCGGACATGCCGCACCCGCAGGTCGCGATCGCGACGAGCGACATCCCGAACGCGTTCGCGACCGGACGGGACCAGAAGCACGCGGTCGTGTGCGTCACGACCGGCCTGCTCCGCCGCCTCGACGAGCCCGAGCTCGAGGCCGTGCTCGCGCACGAGCTCTCCCACGTCGCGCACCGGGACGTCGCGGTCATGACGATCGCGAGCTTCCTCGGCATCCTCGCCGGGCTCATGACGCGGATGTTCTACTTCGCGGGCCTGTTCGGGGGCTTCGGGGGGAACAACCGGAACAACAACAACCAGGGAGGCGGGCAGCTCGCGCTCGTCGAGCTCGGCATGATCGTCGTGTCCGCGGTCATCTACGCGATCAGCTTCGTGCTCATCCGAACGCTGTCGCGCTACCGCGAGCTCGCGGCGGACCGGTCCGGGGCGATCCTCATCGGCCAGCCCGCTCTCCTCGCACAGGCGCTCGTGAAGGTGAGCGGCGAGATGTCGCGCATACCGACCCGCGACCTGCGCGCCGCGGAGCACTACAACGCGTTCTACTTCGCCCCGGCGCTCGCTCCCGGAGCGAGCCTCTCGTCGCTGTTCGCGACGCACCCGAGCCTCGAGAAGCGGCTCGAGCAGCTCGCGAAGCTCGACGCCGAGATGCGCCACGGGGCGGCGTGAGCGGGCCGACGGAGGACGGTCCGTCGCTCCGGTCCCCTGCGGGCCGGCGAGCGGGCTGACCGTGGGCCTCCTCGACGCGATCCTGGGCCGGACGAAGCCGGTGGAGGCGAACCTCGACCGGCTCTTCGGGCTGCCGGGCGCGCGCATCACGCTCGAGGCCTCCGAGGACCTCGTCCCGACCGGGCAGGCCGGCGTGTGCTTCAAGCCGTCCGCCGGGCAGGCCTTCGACGCGACCGAGCGCGAGATCACCGCGATGCTCGGCTCGGGCGGGGGCGCGGGGGCCTCGGCCAAGCTGGACGAGCGCGCGGACCAGTACGGCTACCGGTGGGTCGTCGTCGGGGCGCCGGACTTCGACACGCTCGTCACCCAGGCCCACTTCGTGAACTCGACGCTCCGGGACAACGGGTACGGTCCCCAGCTCCTCTGCTCGGTGTTCGCTTTCGCCCCCGCGTCGCCTCCCGCGTCGGGGAAGCCGTCGGGGGACGCGACGACGTACCTCGTGTACCTGTTCAAGCGGGGAACCTTCTACCCGTTCGTCCCGACCGGTCACGAGCGGAGGGACAACGAGGCGGAGCTCAGGCTGAAGACCGTCCTCGGAGACGACCTCTCGATCGAAGGAGACCTCGACCGGTGGTTCCCGCTGTGGGAGCTCCCGGTCTCCTGACCGGGCCGAGGGCGACCTCTCCCGCCGCCGCGTAGGGGTCCCACGCGGCGGGCGCGTCGACGAGGTACGACGCGACGATCTCGCGCACGCGGTCGAGCGGGACGGAGCTCTCCTGCCCGGCCCCGACCTCGAGCGACGGCTCGAGCGCCCCGGGGTCGTCCGCCCGCCAGCGCGTGCCCGGGCGCTCCTGCTCGTCGAGACGCACCGCGAGCGGCGCGAGGGCCCGCCGGAGCGCGGGCCTCGTGCTCGCGAGACGGACCCAGGTCTCGTAGCGGTCGTAGTACCGGTACCGGCGGCCGTGCACGAGGAGGACCCGCGTCGCGTCGGTCAGCGCGTGGACGACCACCGGGTGCAGGGGAACGCTCCGCGTCGAGGAGAAGCGCCTCGCCTGCACCGCCGCGACCCGCTCGGAGACGACCACGGTCGCGACTCCCGCGCGGTCTGGCCCCTCGACGAGCACCTGCCCCGAGGCGACTGCACGCCAGCCCGCCTCCACGGCGGCGATCTCCTCGGCGGCGATCTCCCTCGCACGCCGCGGCGAGTCGACGAGCCCGGGGAGGACGCCGAGCAGCTCCTCGGTCCGTCGGGCGACGCCCTCCGGTCCCGGGCTCCCCGGCACGGGGCTCCCCGGCGGAGCGGCGGGCACGGGGCTCCCCGGCGGAGCGGCGGGCACGGGGCACGGCTGCTCGGCGAGGACCCCGAGGGCGAGCGCGAGGGCGAGAGCCTCGTGGTCGTGGGCGACCGCGAAGTCGCCCGCGCGCGCCGCCCCGACGAGGAGAGGCTCGTGCGCGAGGGCGTGGGCCGGGTCCACGAGGGCGTGGACCGACACGATCCCGTCCTGGTCGACGTGGTCGTTCGTGACCGCGAGCGCGTCGTCCCTCCAGTGCCGTGGCGAGCGGAGGTACGCGAACGCGATCTCCGCGGAGAGGTCCCTCGCGAGCTCCGCCGGGGTCGTGCTCCCGGGCCAGTGCGAGAGAGCGAGCGCGGTCGCCTCCTGGAGCGCCCCGTCGACGAGCACGTGGGGAGTCGTCCCGAGCGCGGGTCCCCCGACGAACGGCAGACGGCGCGGGGTGCGGGCGCCCGTCACCGGCGCGGACCGGTCACGCGAGGTCGTCGATGCGGCGTGCGAGGTCGACGTCCGCGTCCGTGATCCCTCCGAGCGAGTGGGTGGAGAGGCGGAGGGTGACCGTGCCCCAGCGGATGTCCACGTCGGGGTGGTGCCCGGCGGACTCCGCGAGCTCGCCCACGGCGTTCACGAACCGGAGGGCGCCCGCGAAGTCGTCCCGTCGGACGACCTTCACGAGGGCCCCCGAGTCGATCGTCCACGCGAGCCCGGCGATCGACGCTGCGACCGCGGGCGCGTCGATGAGCTCCATCGCGGCGAGGCTACCGGGCGCTGCCGCGCCCCCGGGTGCGGGCGAGCGCCCGGATGAGCACGTTCTCGTAGTGCACGAGCCCGACGATGCTGAGCGGCGCACCGGAGCCGGACGCGATCGCGACCCGCTCGGGGACCACCCCCCAGACGTCCTCGCCCTCGTCCGCCCAGCGAGCGACCGCCTCGTCGAGGTCCCGCGTCCCGGTGCGCGCCGCGCAGATCACGATGCCCCGGCGGACGCCGGGGGCGACGAGCTCGAGGGTGGCACGCACGCGGCTCGGCTCGGGCCCCCCCACGCGCGTCGGGATCACGACGACGTCGGCGCGCTCGAGCACGGCGCGCACCGTCCGTTCGTCGCCGGGTGGCGAGTCGACGACCGCGAGGTGCTCGCGCCCTGCGTCCATCGCCTTCGCGACGAGCCGCGCCGTCGGCGCCTCCACGACCCGTACGCCCACGACGGGAGACTCCTCGAGCCACTCCGCGCCCGAGGCCTGCGGGTCGGCGTCCACGACGACGGCCGGGCCGCGACCCGACCGGACCGCTGCTGCAGCCAGGTACACGGCGGACGTCGTCTTCCCGACCCCGCCCTTGACGTTCGTCACCGCGATGACCGTGCGCATGCGCCTCCTCGTCCTGCGAGCCGAATCGCGCCGAGCCCTCCTCCATCATCGCCGCGCCGACGGCTCCCGTTCCGCCGCTCCCCGTCCCGGACGAGCCCGGCGGGGGATCAGTCGTCGAGGTCGACGACCACGGGAGCGTGGTCCGAGGGCACCTCCCCGCCCGATCCCTTCTTGCGCGCCTCCCGGTCGACGTAGGCGGACCGGACGCGGCCCGCGAGCGGGGTCGAGAGCAGCGCGAGGTCGATCCTCATGCCCTCCCCCTTGTGGAACGCACCTCCGCGGTAGTCCCACCAGGTGAACGGTCCCGGCCCGTCCGGGACGCGGTCGCGCACGACGTCGACGAGGCCCCAGTCGAGCACCGACCGGAGCGCCTCACGCTCGCGCTCGGTCACGTGGGTCGCTCCCTCGAACCGTGACGGGTCGAACACGTCGCGGTCCTCCGGCGCGACGTTGAAGTCGCCGCACACCGCGAGCGCGCCGCCGGCGGGAACGCTCGCGTCGAGCTCCGCCCGGAGCCGCGCGAGCCACGCGAGCTTCGCGGCGTAGAACTCCGATCCCACGACCCGTCCGTTCGGCACGTACACGCTGATCACACGCACTCCCGAGCACGTCGCCGCCACGAGCCGGCACTCGGCCACCGCTTCGGGGTCCTCCCCGACGAACGCCGCGCGTGCGTCGCGGAGCCCGACCCTCGAGAGGATCGCGACCCCGTTCCACCGTCCGTTGCCGTGATGGACGCTCTCGTAGCCGAGCGAGGCGAACAGCTCGGACGGGAACGCCGCGTCCGTGGACTTCGTCTCCTGCATGCAGACGACGTCCGGCGACGCCACGGCGAGCCACTCCTCGACGCGGGCGAGCCGCGCCTTGAGGGAGTTCACGTTCCACGTCGCGAGCCTCATGGCCCCTCGGCGGGCACGAGCACGAAGAGGAGGTCCACCTCGCACGCGGTCTCCCCGCGGACGCCCGCGCGCCCGTGCCCGCGCCCGGCACGTGCGGACACCCGGTCGAGCCGCACCTCGAGCTCGAGAGAGTCCCCGGGGAGCACCTGGCGCCGGAACCGCGCCCGCTCGATGCCCCCGAAGAGCGGGAGCCTGCCCGAGAACCGGTCGTCCGCGAGGAGCGCCGCAGCGCCGAGCTGCGCGAGCGACTCGACCATGAGAACCCCGGGGAGCGTGGGCCGACCCGGGAAGTGCCCGGGGAAGAACCACTCCTCCCCCGTGAGCCGCCAGACGCCCGCTGCGGACACGCCGGGCACGAGCTCGGATATCTCGCTCACCAGGAGGAACGGCGGGCGGTGCGGGACGAGATCCTCGGGTCGGATGATGGCGGTTCCCTCCTCGTCGGTCGTACCTGACGGCGCGCCCGCGCCCGCCGTGTCCCGCCTACGGCGCGGTCCTGCGCCGCGCCGCGGCGGTCGTCGCCGCGTCCCCTCCCGGAGCGGCCCGCTTGGCGGGGGCCCTCGCCGGAGCGGGAACGGGAGCGGGAGCCTTCCTCGCGGGTGCAGTCGCCCGAGCCGCAGCGGTCGCCTTCTTCGCGGCCTTCTTCGCGGACGGGGCCCTCGTCGCGGCCTCCCTCGCGGCCACGTCCGTCGCGGCGGCCCTCTTCGCCGTCGCCTTCGTCGCGGGCGCGACCGTCGCAGGCGACCTCCGCGCGGGCGCCCTCCTCGCCGCGGCCGGCGCCGCCG
>JAJZBW010000125.1 GCA_021798745.1 Actinomycetes bacterium | reverse complement strand
TCCTCGACATCGTCTTGGGCACCTACGACGGTCGCGAGGTTCTGCGCGAGCTGCGTCGCGTACCCGTTGTACGCACCGGATGCGCACTGCGTCTCCCACGTCAGCGGGTCGGCGCACACCGACGTGCACACGCTGTCCGGGATCAGCTGCTGCCCGAGCACCAGCTGGTGGAGCGGGCTCTGCGCGAGCCACGCGTCCCACCCGTCCGAGACGGTCCGCGTAGGCCAGGGGTTCACCCAGTCCGACCACGCGGGGTCCGCGTCCGAGAACACCTCGATGCAGTTGTACGTGACGCCGGTCGTCGCCTCGACCGCGCTCAGGCCCGCCGAGGTGAGGACCCCGTTCGGCGCGTTGAAGAAGATGCAGCTCGCCCTCGAGTCCCCTGCGGTGATGACCCCGCTCGACCCGCTCGTGGGCGTCGTCGTCGTGGTCGTACCGAGCGTCGTCGTCGTGGCCGGGGCGAGCGTCGTCGTCGTGGCCGGGGCGAGCGTCGTCGTCGTGGCCGGGGCGAGCGTCGTCGTCGGCGGCACGGTGCTCGTGCTCGTGCTCGTGGTCGTCGGCACGACCACCGGCGTGCCGCCTCCTCCACCTCCGCCGCCACCTCCGCCTCCAGCCGGCACGGCGATCGTCGTCGTCGAGGTCGTCGAGGTCGTCGAGGTCGTCGAGGTCGACGTGGAGGTGGTCGGCGTCGTCGACCCGGAGCCCGCGGACGGGGCACGCCGAGAGCCCGAGCCCGCGGAGCCCGCGCGCTGGGCGAGAACGACCTGGCTCCCGACGACTCGGTTGACGTCGTGGACGGACAGCGAGAAGAGGCTCCAGATTCCCGCGAGCGGGCCCCGCGTCGCCGGCCGCGCGATCTCGGGGCGGCCCGACGCGGCCGTCGTGACCGTCGTCGCCACGAGCACGAAGAGCGCGAGCGACACTGCGCTCCGTGAGAGCCATACACCTGCCGAGCGCCGACCGCGTCTGCTCAGGTCCATCTCGTCCCGTCCCGTCGTGCGCCGATGGTGACGCACCGACACTAACGCACCACGGAGCGTGGCCTTGAGGAGGACGGCCGAGCCCGGCCGGCACGCGACACCCGGGCGGCGAAGGCCCGTACGCGGCGTGTTCCCGGCCTGTACGGGCAGGTGGTGGCTGTCGTGCGACGAGCCCGTCGAGGACGGCGCCTCGTCCGGTGCCAGGTGACGGTGACGGGACCGCCCCGAACTGTCACGCCTGCCATCGCATGTCACGCCCGCGACGACGGGAGATCGTCCGGGCAGGCGGCGGTCACCTGCCGCACCCCGAGCCGGGCCCCCTGGAGCACGCGGGCCGCCGGGAGCGCGCACGGGCGCTAGCGTCGTCTCACACCGACACGCCGGATCCCGGGCCGATCCAGACGCCCGCGCCGCCGAGACGACCCGGAGGCCCATGCCCGACACAGTCCGCACCGAGCCACTCGTCCACCAGATCTGGTTCTCCGACCTGGCCGAGCCGCCGGAGCGGCACGGGCGGATCGACGCGCTCCGCCGACTCGTCGGTCCCGAGCGCTACCGGCTCTGGACGCTCGACGCGGCGCGGCAGCTCCTACGCGACGAGCTCGACGCCGACGTCCTACGGGCGTTCGACCGGCTGCGGCCCTATGCCTACAAGGCCGACCTCGCGCGCTACTGCATCGTCGCGCGCCTCGGTGGCTACTACCTCGACCTCGCGGTGTCCGACGTGGTGCTCGTCGACGTCGCGTCCTGGGATTTCGTCGGGTTCCGCGACCTGAACTCCGCGGCGACGAGCTGGAAGGTCGCGACCAACTACTTCTACGCGCCCGCGGGATCGGTCCTCATGCTCGACGCCATCGGGCAGGTCGTCGCGAACTGCGAGCGCGAGTACTACGGCGTCGATGCCCACTATCCGACGGGTCCGAGCGTGCTCGGGCGGTCCGTCGCCAAGCTCGGGCCC
This sequence comes from Actinomycetes bacterium, assembly GCA_021798745.1. Taxonomy (GTDB): domain Bacteria; phylum Actinomycetota; class Acidimicrobiia; order Acidimicrobiales; family Bog-793; genus JAJZBW01. Next base: position 6,384 of record JAJZBW010000125.1, on the reverse strand, counting down.
GACCTCAAGCTCCTCATCGGCGAGTACATCTGGCTGCGCCGACGACGGAACAAGTACCTCATGCCCGGCAAGCGGATAGTCGGCCGGGGCAAGGTCGGCGGACGCCCCAACGGGGGCGTGTCGGGAGTCACGGGTGGCAACAACTACAACGAGCTATGGCGCGACCGGACCGTCTACGCGCCGCCGGAGCCCGGGGCGCCGGAGGCCTGAGCTCGGTCGGCGCCCCGCTCAGGCGTCCACGCGCTTCTGGTACGCCGCGATCGCAGATCCCGGCCCGAAGGCCGCGTAGTACGCGGCGACCGACCGGGGGGCGACCGTCGGGTCGAGCGGGAGCACCCCGGGGGACGGGGTGTCGAACCACGCCTGGTACGCGACGTCGTGCGAGGCGATGAACTCGCCCATGTGCGTGACGTACGCGCCGTCGTCACCGCCGTTCGCACCGCTCACGGTCCCCCACTCCGGCAGGCTGAGGGGCTTGTGGTGGGCCACGGCGAACCGGTAGAGCGCCTCGAGCCCGTACGGCTCGTTCACTATGCGCGACCACCGTGCGGCCGACCCGACCGGTGGGAGGCTGTTCGACGGGCCGGTGTCGTACGCGTCGACCCCGACGATGTCGACGTAGGCGTTGCCCGGGTAGTAGGCGGCGAGAGGGATGGGGCGCAGCCCGGCGTTCACGTTCCAGTCGAACAGGAAGTGCCCGCCCCTCACCGAGCGCATGGCCGAGACCGTCTGGGCGAAGCACTGCGCCCACTGCCGCCAGGACGCCGGGGTGCTGCCGAGCGAGTCGTAGTACCAGTTGCCGTTCATCTCGGGGCCGAGCCGGACGACCGCGTACTCGAAGCCCGCTGCTATCAGGTGCGCGGCGAGCTGCCTCCCGTAGGTGCGGAAGGCGCCGCTCGCGCACGTCGCCTCCCAGCCGGACTGCTGGTCGACGACGTCCGGGACGAGGTTCTGGGTGACCACGATCGAACGGTGCGTCCGGTTCGCGGCGACCCATTGGACGTACCCGTACTGCCGGCCGGTGATCCACGGGGACACCCACGCCCCCCAGGTGACGTCGGCGTTCGAGTACGTGACGATGCAGTTGAACTGCATCCCGGTGGCCCGCTCGACCGCCCCGAGCGACGCGGGGAGGTCGTAGTTCCGGAGCGGGAAGTCGATGCAGGTCGTCTTCGAGTCGCCCGCGCGCACGAGCGCGGGGGGCCTCGTCGGCCCCGCTGACGCCGCTCGCTCCCCTCGCGCCGCTCCCGAGGAGGGGACGAGGAGCGCCACGGCGACGAGAGCGAGCCCCGGGAGAACGACACGTCGGCGAGGCGCCGGGCGAAGGTGCCGGCGCATGCCTCGATGCTAGCGACGCCGGGCAAACAGTTGGGACCGGCCTGCCGTCAGCCCGTCTCCCCGCCGTCCGGCCGGGATCCTCGACGCGCGCCCGCCCGCGCGCGCACGGCCCGGAGCCCGTCGCGCGCCCGCGCGATCCCCTCGTTCCACCCGAGGAGCGCCATCGCGTACACCGCGAGGCCCACGACGGCGGGGAGCGCGCACACGAGCAGGCCGACCGCCCCGCGCGGGGCTATCGCGAACGCCCCGAACTCGAGAGCAGCGGTGGCCGCGAGCGACAAGAGGACGGGGACGACGGGAAAGTCGGGCACGAAGCTGCGCAGGTCCGGCGCGATCTGGCGGCGAGCGATGCGGAGGAAGTACACGCTGCTCGCCATCTGGCCGAGCCCCGTCCCGATAGGCACGCCGAGCATGCCGACGCCGAAGGCCAGCCCGACCGTGAACGGGATGTTGACCGCCATGCCGACCCCGAGGTACCTCGACTCGAGCCCCGGTCGGTTCGCGGCCTTGCCGAGCGTGTCCATCACGCCGCTGTAGAGCAGCGGGCTCTGCCCGACGAGCAGGATCGCGGCGACGACCCCGGCGAGCTCCGCCTGCCCGCCGAGCCACCGGTCGACCCCGAAGAGCACGGCCACGGCGGCGACGAGCGGGAACGCCGCGATGGTGCGCACCCACATGCGCTGGATCGCAACGAACTCGTCGAGCGTGTCGCGAAGCGTCGAGCGGCCGAAGGTTCGCGACAGCGTCACGCTGATCGGCGGAAGGGCGTTTCCCGGGAGCCCGGCGAGCTGCGAGGAGACGTTCGATCCGATGCTGTAGAAGCTCACGTAGCGGACGGGGAAGATGAGCCCGACGATGAGCGCGTCGATCTCGAAGTTGAACGAGCTCGCGACCTCGGCGATCTGCACGCGGCTCGAGAACCGGAGGAGGTCCCGTAGCTCGGAGCGCCTCGCGAGCCGCATGTGCCGGACGTCGACGAAGTGCCACGCGCCTGCGACGGCGGAGACGAGAGCGACCGCTTCGCTGCCTGCGAACGCGAGGACGAGCCCGCTCAGGCCGAGCCCGCTGTCGACGAGCGCGAACGCGAGCCCGACGTAGACGACCTCGGAGGCGATGACCGTCCCGTTGTAGTAGGCCCACCGGTGGTTGGCCATCACGATTCGCTGGAACATCGCCCGAAGAGCGCCGACGAACATGATCGGCATGTACTCGCGGACGAGCAGCGCTCCGGACTCGCGGAGCGCCGGCGACGCGTGCACGAGCGACATGATCCCGGGGGCGAAGATCGCGGACGCGCCGGTCACGAGCCCGACGACCAGCGCGGTGAGCACGAGCATCGTCGCGAGCAGCGACGACGTCGCCCGGCGGTCCCCGGAGCCCGCGTGGACGGCGAAGTACCGGTACGCCGTCGGACCGAGCCCCCCGTCCAGGTTCGAGAGCAGGCCGCGAAAGGACGCCGTGAGGGCGAAGATCCCGTAGCGGTCGACTCCGAGCCTCGTGAGCAGGAACGGCGTCAGTCCCAGGTTCAACACGACCGTCGCCGCCTGCGCGGTCGTGTTCCAGCTCAGCCCGCCGCCGATCCGGCGCAGGACCGCGCCGGTGTCCTCGGCACCCCCGGCCGTGCCCGGCGGGTGACCCCCGTCTCCCCCGTCCCCGCGCGGCTCGCTCACCTCGGCGTGCGCGGCACACCGAGCGCCGCGCTCCGGGCCCCGTCGCGCACGCCGACGGCCATGTGTGATTCCCTCCGGTCGAGTCGCCACGACGCGCCGACCGCCGCATCGGCTCCGCGGGAGTCCGCGGCGACGCCCAAGCTACCGTCTCGGCACCGAGCGGACGCGCCGCGCCGGCGCGACCGCGTCTCGTGCCTGGCGCGTCACGGACGGCGACCCCCCGTATCATGGCGGGGTGAGCGACCGACGCGTGCACCGCCCGGTAGTCCTCGCGTTCGCGGCTGCTCTCGCGCTCGCCCTGCTCCCCGGCTCCGCGAGCGCCGCCGCACGCAGCACGCGGCCGCCGGGGCTCGTGCAGGCGGGGAACTCCAAGACGACCTGCATCTACGCCCCCCTCGGGGCGCCGATGCGCCAGGCCATGGCCGCGACGGGGATCCACTTCCAGTGCGTCGAGGTGTTCGCGACCGAGGATCCTTCCTGGCGCGCCTGGACGCGCCCGTGGGTCATCGCCCCCCAGTACGGCTACACGAGATGGCTCGCCGCGGACCCGACGGGCAGGACCGTGATCCTCACGATCAACCTCGTGCCGGACAACGTCGCGAAGTCGCCGACCTGGCGGGCCGTCGGAGCGTCGGGCGCGTACGACGCGTACGCGCGCGCGCTCGCGAGGAACCTCGTCGCCGCCGGCTTCGGCTCCTCGGTGATCCGGCTCGGCCCGGAGATGAACGGCCCGTGGGAGGCCGACTGGATCGGGACGACCCCCGCCCAGTGGGGCGCGTGGGCCGCGTACTTCGCGAGGATCGTCCGGTCCATGCGATCAGTCCCGGGAGCGCACTTCCTCTTCGACTGGAACGTGAACGCGGGCTACAAGGTCATCCCGCTCGCGAGCTTCTACCCGGGGAACGCGTACGTCGACATCGTCGGCATCGACGCCTACGACGAGTCCCCCATCACGCTCCCGCCCGTCGGCTCGCCCTCCCGCTGGACGGTCCTCACGACCGAGCCACTCGGGCTCGACGAGATCTACGCGTTCGCACGCGCGCACGGCAAGCCGGCGAGCCTGCCCGAATGGGGAACGATCTCCATCCACGGCGACGACGGGGCCTACGTCGAGAACATGGGCCGGTTCGTCGCAACCCACGTCGTCGCCTATCAGGCCTGGTACGACGTGGGTGACAACAACATCCTGCCGCTCAACGCGAAGCAGGCCCCTCGGTCGCTCGCCGCGTACGTGGCCGCGTTTGGACCCCGGTCCCCGGTCGCGCGCTACCAGCAGCTGTTCGTCGCGGGTCGCGGCTGACCCTCGCGCGCCGCGTGCCGCACTAGTGCTCGTGGGCCGCGGCGAGCCCGAAGGCGCCGGCGAACGGACCGGGGGCGCCCGGAGCGTCGCCGACTGCCGCTCTCCCGGGCGACACGTACCGGAACCCGGCTGCCCGCATCGCGACCGGGTCGAACACGTTGCGCCCGTCGAACAGCACGTCGCCGCCCATCGACCGGAGCAGCTCGCCGGCGTCGAGCGAGGCGAACTCCGGCCACGCGGTCGCGACGACCACGGCGTGCGCGCCACGGACGGCCGAGGTCACGTCGCCTGCGAGCTCGAGCCCCCAGCGCGGGTCCGCCTCGCGCACCATGGGGTCGAACGCGACGACGCGGGCGCCGAGCAGGACGAGCCGCTTCGCGACGTCGAGCCCCGGCGAGTCGCGCACGTCGTCCGTCCCGGGCTTGAACGCGAGGCCGAGGACGGCCACGCGCCGGTGCGCGAGCGGTGCGAGCAGCCCGGCGAGCGAGTCGACGACCTGCTGGCGCTGGGCCTCGTTGACGCCCACCGCGGCCTCGAGCAGCCGCGGCTCGTAGCCCCTGTCCCGAGCGGATCCGACGAGAGCCGCGAGGTCCTTCCCGAGACAGGATCCGCCCCAGCCGATCCCCGCCTCGAGGAACGCGCCCCCGATCCTCCGGTCGAGCCCGACAGCGTCCATGACCGTCGCGACGTCGGTCCCGAAGAGGTCGCACAGGCGTGACATCTCGTTCGCGAAGCCGATCTTCGTCGCGAGGAACGCGTTCGACGCGTACTTCGTCATCTCCGCGGTCGACAGGCCGGTCCGGACGAGCGGGACCCGCCCCTCACCGGGGCGGCCGGCGAGGATCGGCTCGTAGATCGCGGCGACCCTCTCGACCGCGCCCGGGTCGTTCCCGCCGAGGACCACCCGGTCCGGATGGAGGAAGTCCTCGACCGCGCTCCCCTCTCGCAGGAACTCGGGGTTCGAGACGACGACGACCGGGACCCCGTCGCGGCTCCGACGGGCGAGCTCGGCGCGGACCTCGCCCGCGAGCCACTCGCCGGTCCCGATCGGCACCGTGCTCTTCGTGACGACGACGTGGCCGGGTCGCAAGTGCGCGGCGATGGTGCGGGCGGCGTCGGACATCGCCCCCATCTCGGGCCGCCCGTCCGGGCCGGGCGGAGTGCCGACGCACAGGAAGACCGCGTCCGCGAACTCGAGCGCCGCGGCGGGGTCGTCGGTGAGGCGCAGACGACCGGACTCCACCCCGGCCGCGAGGAGCTCCGTGAGACCCGGCTCGTGGACGGGGGCGACCGACGAGCGGAGCAACGCGAGGCGCGCCGCGTCGCGCTCGACGCCGACGACCTCGTGCCCGATGGACGCGAGGCACCCGGCTGCGACCGATCCGACGTACCCGCACCCGATGACCGCGATCCGCTCGCCCACCTGTCCCGCCCTACTCGCCCGAGTCCAACCGACCTGCCGGGCCGCTCCCCACGCCGTCGTGCCGACGCATCCTACGGCCCGACGCTCCACGCCGCCGTGACCATCGCCGTCCACTGCGACCACGCGATCGGCTGCACGAACCCCCACGTCGCGACGAGGACGTCCGCGGAGTCGTAGCCGACGACCGCCACGACGTGCGGGCCGGCCTGCGCGTACCCGGCGGGCGGCGCGGTCCGCGACCACGCGCTGAGGGCGACCCCCGACGCGTCCACCCAGGTCGGCGCGGTCGACGCGGGTGCCGGCAGCTGGAGCACCGCGTACAGCGGTCCGGCCTCGAGGGCCCGCTCCACGGTCGTGACGTCGAGAGACGCGAGCCGCGCCGCGCGCACCTTGGTCCCCGCGATCTCTCCCGCCCGCCACGCAGCGAGGACGTCGGCCGGCCGAAGCCCCGAACGGGGCCCGGGGACCTCGCCGGCCGCGCGGGCGAGAGCGTCGTACGCGGCCACGAACGGCGTCGGGTCGATGGGCTCCGTCTCGCGGGCGAGCACCTGCTCGACGTCCGCGACCGCGGCGAGCGTGCAGTCCGCGACGGCGCCCGGCCCGACGTTCGCGACCGGCCCGAACGTCATCCCCGCTGCCCAGTCGACGCTCGC
>JAJZBW010000124.1 GCA_021798745.1 Actinomycetes bacterium | reverse complement strand
GATGTCGTCATGCCCGTGGAGGAGCCCGCGTCCCGCGCAGCGCGCCCGTGGCACGCGTTCTCGGTCGCCCTGCTCGCGCCGTTCCTCGGCGCGACGCCGGCGGGTCGCCCCCCGCGTCGGGGAGCGGCGCCGCGCGACCGCGCCCCCGCCGCCCCCGTCCGCCGACCGAGCCGCTGACGAGGAGCGCCGTGCACGACGAGACGATCGCGATCCACGGGGGGTACACGGGCGACTCGACGCGGTCCGTCGCGGTTCCGATCTACCAGACCGTCGCGCACGACTTCATCGACGCCGACCACGCGGCCGCGCTGTTCGACCTCGAGGTCCCCGGGTTCCACTACAACCGCATCAACAACCCGACGAACGACGTCCTCGAGCGCCGCATGGCCGCGCTCGAGGGCGGACAAGCGGCCCTCGCGGTCGCGTCCGGGGCCGCGGCCGTGAGCTACTCGGTGCTCACGCTCGCGACGCACGGGTCGAACCTGGTGGTCGCCCCGCAGCTCTACGGCGCGACGTTCACGTACTTCGTGCACGTGCTCCCGAGCTACGGCATCGAGGCCCGGCTCGCCCGGGACGACCGCGCGGAGTCCCTGGCCGCGCTGATCGACGACCGGACCTGCGCGGTCTTCTGCGAGTCCATCGGGAACCCCGCGGGCAACGTGGTCGACCTCGACGCCGTGTCGGCCGTCACGCGGGACAGAGGCGTCCCTCTCGTCGTCGACAACACGGTCGCGACCCCTTTCCTCCTCAAGCCGATCGCCCACGGAGCCGACGTCGTCGTCCACTCCCTCACGAAGTTCGTGGGCGGCCACGGGACGACGCTCGGGGGCGTGCTCGTCGACGCGGGGACGTTCCCGTGGAGCGACCACCCGCAGCGCTTCCCCCAGTTCAACGAGCCCGAGCCTGCCTTCCACGACGTCGTGTTCGCCCGGGACTTCCCCGACCGGGCCTTCGCGGTCCGGGCGCGAAGCGTCACCCTGCGCAACACGGGGGCGACTCTCGCACCGATGAACGCGTTCCTCCTCCTCCAGGGGCTCGAGAGCCTCCCCGCGCGCCTCGAGCGGCACGAGCGCAACGCGCGCGTCGTCGCCCGCTTCCTCGAGGAGGACCCGCGGGTCAGCTGGGTGAGCTTCGCGGGCTCGCCCGAGCATCCCTACCACGGCCTCGCGCAGCGGTACCTCGGCGGTCGCGTCCCCTCGATCGTCACCTTCGGCGTCGACGGCGGGTACGAGGCGGGCCTCGCGCTGTTCAACTCGCTCGCGCTCTTCAAGCGGCTCGTGAACATGGGTGACGCGAAGTCCCTCGTCGCCCACCCCGCCTCGACGACCCACCGCCAGCTCCGGCCGGACGAGCTCGCCGCGGTCGGGGTGCCCCCGGAGACCATCCGCCTGTCGGTCGGCCTCGAGCACCCCGACGACCTCTGCGCGGACCTCGACCAGGCGCTCGCACGGGCGACCGGCCGGCCGGCCTGACACCTCCGGTCGCGTCAGCCCTCGAGGACGGCCTCGACGCATCGCTGGGCGTCGAGCACCGCGCGTAGCCGGCTCTTCGGCGACGGAAGGTAGTGCGTGAAGTACCGGATCCCCTCCGTGAGGACCCCGAGGACGAAGATCCCCCGCTGGAGGCGCCCCTCGACGTCGTAGGGGTGGAACTCCTCGTCGATCGCGACGCTCCCGACGGGCGTGTCGCCGTAGCAGAACTGGGTCAGGCGGCCCGTCGCGTAGAGCCGTCGGAGCAGCGGAGACGCGGATCGCGCGAGCGAGGGCATGTCGAGGTGGCCGCGGATCACGGAGCTCACCTGCACGGCGTGGAGCCGCTCGAGCTGGGTGGAGCGGAGCACCGTCCGCCCGTTCGGAGCGGTCGCCCCGTCGGGAGCCGGTCCGAGCGGGACCCGGACGACGCCCGCGTCCATCAGCGCGAGCAGCTGCTGGGAGCGCAGCGGCGGCGGACCCGCCTCCAGCCTGTTGACGCGTCTTCGCACGTTCGACTGGAAGTCGACGTAGGAGTCGAGCGTGAGGCCGCCGAACTCGATCACCGACCGGAGCTGGTCGCGCAGGATCCGCGTGACCTCCTGTGCGGCCTTGATGGCGCTTCCGCGAGGGGCGAGCGCCTCGTCGAGGTCCGCCTCGAGCATGGAGTAGAACGCGGCCTCGTAGTCCGCGCTCGAGTCGAAGCGGGAGCCCGACCCCGCGAACACGTGCGCCGCGGGGTCGAACTCGCCGAGCTCCCGCGAGAGCGCGTCGACCTCCGACGCGAACCGCCGCTCGGCCCAGGCGACGCGGAGCTGCTCGGCCACGGACCGCTCCCTGTCCGCCCCTCCCGACAGGTAGGCGGAGTAGCGGAGGAACCGGCACTGCATCTCGGCGAGCAGCTCGGGCAGCACCTCGGACCGGAAGTCCACCCGCCGGCGCCCCGACTCGCCGCGCGCCGGGCCCAGGCTCGAGAAGAACTCCGGGGTGCACACGACCGGCTCGTAGTCCCCCGTGGGGTCGACCCCGTGGGCGGCCTTCGCGCAGTACGGGACCCCCGAGCGCGAGTACAGGTAGATCGACGGCTCCCTGCCCGAGCGAACGTACTCGAGGCGCGATCCCCGCTCGACGTGGCGACCGCCCCGCCCGATGGTCAGCGCGGTCACGAGGTCGTAGCCGACGAGACCGACGCCCGAGATCGCGACGGGAGAGCCCGGCGCGACGAGCTCGTCGAAGAACTCGACCGGATAGGGGCGGAGCATCGGGATCCCTCCGGGCCCGGGACCCGGCTCCTCGTTCTGGGTGTGCCCCGAGGTCATGACGACGTGCCCGACTCGAAGCGCCGTGCCGTCGCCGAGGACGAGCCGCTCGCGCCCGCCCGCCTCCGCGACGACGTCCACGACCGACGCGTCGTGCCGGACGATCTCGAGGTTGGGCGGGGCCGACGAGACGAGCTCGGAGTAGAACCAGTCGAGGTACTCTCCCATCAGGCGTCTCGGAAGGTAGTCGGTCGCCTCGACGGCCCGACCGGAGCCCCCGATCACGCACTCGTGCCCGACCCATCGGTAGCCCCGCGCGAGCGCCCACTCGTGCAGGCTCGCCGCGTAGCGTGGAGCCGGGCCGTCGTCCGGCGCCGCGTAGAGCGCGAGCTGTCCGCACGCGTTGTTGAGCAGGAGGAAGTCCGGCTGCCGCTGGCTGTACACCCCGCCCCCCGACGCGCCCGGCTGGACGACGTGCACGCGGATCGGCGCACGCGTGGAGCGGGCGCGGCTCACGGTGCGCTCGAGGACGGACAGCCCCCACGCGCCGAGCCCGACGATCGCGAACTCGATCATCCCCGTGTCGCTCCTGTCACCGAGGTCGCCACCCGTCCGCGGACCCACCACGTGAGTGACGGTCCCCGGGACGCGCCAGTTGACCCTCCCGTCCGAGGCCGTCCCGGCCGCGTGGCGCGTCGCTGCCGTACACGATGCTCGTCGTGTCGAGGACGGTCCGGTCGAGCGTGGCGAGCGCGTCGTGGTCGGGGACGACACCGAGCACCGAGAACACGTAGTCGTGGTTCCCGGTCCTCCAGTCGATCGCCGAGCCCGGTCCGCGGTGGAGCGCCACCGCGGCAACCCCCGGGATCTCGGCGACCCGGTCGAGGCCCTCGACGGCCACGACCTCGGTCGCCCACATCGGCCCCTGGACGAGCATCCGGTACCCGACCGCGGAGCACGAGCGCACGCCCTCTCCCGACGGCCGCCCCCCGAGCGCGGCGGCCATCGCGAGCCGGACCGCCGAGACCCCGGAGGCGAGCTCGAGCATCGCGGGGATCCCCCCACCGAGACGACCGTTGACCTCGATGACACGGGGACCTGCCGGCGTGATCTTGATCTCCGTGTGGAGCGCTCCCGCGACGACACCGAGCGCGCGTGCGGCTGCGTCGGCGAGGTCGAGCAGCTCGGCCTCGAGCGGCCCGGAAGCGGTGCTCGGTATGAAGAACCCCCTCTCCCGGAAGGGCTCGGCCGGGCTGAACCGCCCCGTCGTCGCGAGATGGTCGATCGTCGGCCCGTACACGAGGCTCTCGACGGAGAGGTAGTTCGCGAACGACGCCCCGAGCGCGGGAGGCGCGTCCGTGAGGTACTCCTCGAGCACCATCGGGAAGGGGCTCGCGGCGGCCCCGAGCCGGTCGGCCGCGAGGCCCGCGAGCACCGCTCGGAGCGACTCCTCGTCCGCGATCCGGAACGTCATGCGACTGTCGCCACCGAGCTGTGGCTTGAGCACGGCAGGGAAGCCGGTCGCAGCGGCCGCCTCCGACGCGCCCGCACGGTCGTCCGCGGACGAGACGACCCCGGACCGCGGCGTCGGGATCCCTGCGGCGGCGAGCGCGCGACGCTGGCTCGCCTTGTCGGTCAGGTTGCGACAGGTCCCGGGCGGGTTGAACAGGAGCCCGAGCGCGCCCGCGATCTCGGCGAGCTCGACCATGTCGTGGTCGCTGAGGACGAGCATCCCGTCGGGGCCGCGCTCCCCGAGCGCGTCGACCCGTCGCTCCCGCGCGACCTCGCCGAGGTCGACGACCGAGCCGAGCCTCCGCAAGAGCCGCGCGGTCGCCGCGTCCGGGGGGTCCTCGAGCCCGAGGACCCACAAGATCCGGCAGACGCCGGAGGCCGCCTCGGAGACCGCCCAGGGAGAGAGCGCCCGCTGCCGGTAGGGCAGCGCGAGGAGCGGGAGCTCCCCGCCGCCCGTCGGCGCCGTCACCTGCTCTCCGTGGGGACGCGGCGCTCCCCGCGGACGAGCCGGCCGGGCAGCTCCCCCGTGTGCACGCCGGACTCGACGACGACGGAGCCGGACTTCACCGTGAACAGATATCCCGTCGCGTCCTGGAGCAGGCGTCTCCCGCCCGCGGGCAGGTCCGCCGCGATCCGCGGCGCCCGGCACGAGAGAGACCCGAGGTCGATCACGTTCAGGTCCGCGAGGTGCCCGGGCGCGACGACTCCCCGGTCGTGCCACCCGAAGTGGCGCGCGGGGCGCGCCGTGAGCTCGTGGACGACCCGGCCGACGGGGATCCCCGTCGGGTCCGCGGATCGGTCCCGCGCCCAGATCGCGAGGTAGCTCGTCGTCATGCTCGCGTCGCAGATCGACCCGCAGTGCGCGCCCGCGTCGGAGAGCCCGAACATCGCGACGCGGGTCGTCAGCATCTCCCGGACGGCGTCCAGGCTCCGGGCCGCGAAGTTGAACACGGGACGGTAGACGAGCTGGCGACCCCCGTCCCGGAGAAGGACGTCGTAGAGGAGCTCCACGGGCTCCCGCCGCTCGAGCCGCGCGAGCGCCGCGATGCTCGTCTCCGGTCGCAGGTCGTACTCGACCGGGTCCCCGAGCACGTACATCTCGTCGTAGCGCCCGAGGGTCCTCAGCCCGGGGAACGCGTCCGGCCCGGTCGTGAGGGCGAGATGGGAGGAGACGATCTCCCGTCGGACCTCCTCGCGGTGCATCGTCGCGACCCGCTCGGCGAGGGGAAGGGACGCGATGCGCGCGTACGGCCGGCACGGCGAGAACGGGTTCGTCGTCGCCTCGAGGCCGAACAGCACGCCGATCGGACGCGGAGCGACCTGGGTCTTCACGTCGAGCCCCGCGAGGCGGAGCGTCTCGGCGCGCCCGACCAGCTCGCGCCATCGCTCCGGGACCTCTCGGAACTGCTGGACGCTGAAGCTCACCGGCCGTCCCCCCCGGCGGGCGAGCATCTCCACGAGGTCGAGCTCGCTCGTCGCGAGGGCCTCGTCCTCGGTCCTGTAGCAGTCGGACAGGAGCTGCACGACGCCCGACCCCCGGTCGCGGAGGACGTCCACGAGCGCTCCCAGCTCGTCGCCCGCGGCGCGGAGCGTGCCGAGCTGGGCCCCGTCGCTCGTCCTGTGGAGCTCCGTGCGCGACGTCGACAGCCCGACCGCCCCGGCGTCGAGCCCCGCGCGCAGCAGCGCTGCCATGCGCTCGAGCTCGTCGGGAGTGGGGCGCTCGTCCGGATCTGCCCCCCGCTCTCCCATCACGTAGGCGCGAAGCGGAGCGTGGGGCACGTGGGCGGCGACGTCGATCGTCCGCTCCCGTCGCGCGACGGCGTCGAGGTACTCGGGGAAGGAGGTCCACTCCCAGGTGAGCCCCTCGGACAGTGCCGTGCCGGGGATGTCCTCGACTCCCTCCATCATCGCGACGAGCCACTCGTGCCGGGTCGGCTCGACAGGAGCGAACCCGACACCGCAGTTGCCCATCACGGCGGTCGTCACCCCGTGGTACAGCGACGGCGCGAGGAGCGCGTCCCAGCTCGCCTGGCCGTCGAAGTGCGTGTGCGGATCGACGAAGCCCGGCGTCACGAGCGCCCCGTCCGCGTCGATCTCGCGTCGCGCCGGTCCGACGTCGTCGCCGACCGCGGTGATCGTGCGTCCGTCGACCGCGACGTCGGCGGCGCGGGGCTCCGCGCCGCTCCCGTCGGCCACCCACCCGTGCCGGACAACGAGGTCGTGCATCGCCTCGCTACAGCCCGAGACGCGACCGGGCGGCCCGCGGCCAGGCCGCGACGTCCTCCCCGTGGCCGTGGAGCAGCGCGAGGGCGATGCGCTCGAGCCCGAACCCGACGCACGCGCTGTGCGCGACCTCGCCCGTCGAGGTGGCGATGGCGAACTCCGACCCGAAGTGGTCCAGGTGGCAGTTGGACGAGGCGAGCGCGGTCGAGGGCGCGTCCTTCCCCGTCGCCCCTACCACCTCGTACTTGAGCTCCATCTCCCGCTGGGACTCCGCGAGCGGCCGGCCCGCCCGGCCGTAGAACGGGTCCGAAGCGGGCGCGACGTCGACACCGACACCGAGGCCCGCGAGCAGGTCGGCCGCGCGCTCGAGCCACTCGTCCCGGTGCGACACCGCCGCAGCCGCGTCGCCCACGTACACGTACTCGTACTGGCGGAACGACATCATCCTCGCCGGGTCGCCCGACGGCTCGTGGCGGAACACGTGGCCGCACACGTCGAACCGGCGTCCTCCGGGGGGGAGGACGTCGCGGATCGTGCCGTAGAGAGGCTGACATGCTGCAGGGCAGAGCGCCACGTCCGACGTCTCGAGCTCCGCGGTCCAGTCCTCTCCGCGGTCGAGCGAGCGGAGCAGCCTGCGGTGCCCCTCGTCTCCCCCGAGGAACGTCTCCACCACTCCGAGGAGGTCCGGGAAGGAGCGGGCGTACCCCGTCCGCTCGAGGAGCGCGCGTGGGACGACGGGCGGGAAGCGCACGACCTCGTACCGCCCGTCCCCGAGGGACCGGACCGCGCGCTCCACGCCGTCGACGATGCGCACCGCGTCCGGGCCGAACCCGTAGATCCCGTCGACACCGGTCTCGAGGAGGAGGGAGCTCCCGAAGGGCGAGCCCCGTCCGACGGGCGGCGGCTGCTCGAGGGGGGCCCCGTCACCCACCGTTCGAGGCCGGCCCGCCGGCGAGGCCGAGTCCCTCGATCGCGCGCCGGATGGAGCCGATCGACTCGAAGGTCGCCTTCGTGAGCAGGGCATCGGGGAACTCGACCGAGAAGTGGTCCTCCAGCGCGAGCATGAGCCGGACGCTCGCGTGCGAGGTGAGCCCCCGCTTGTACAGGTCGTCCTCGTCGCCGATCTCCTCGACCGGCACTCCGAGACGCCCCTCGGCTCCGAGCACGTCACGGATCGCGCCCGTCAGGTCCATCTGTCCTCCCTCCTCCGGCTCATCCGGGCACCACGTCGGTCACGACAGGGCGACGACGAACGCGACCGCCACGTCCCCCTCGTGCGCGAGCGACATCGCCATCTCGCGTACGTCCGCGGCGCGGGCGATCTCGAGCGCACGTCCGTGGAGCTCCAGGAAGCAGGAGCCGTCCCCGGCCCGCACGACCTCCACGTCCCTCCAGCGCGGCGCGGGGACTGCGGCGTGCAGCGCCTTCATCGCGGCCTCCTTGGCCGCGAAGCGCGCCGCGAGCGACCGCGCCTCGACCGCCCGGACCGGTGCGCTGCAGTCGGCGACCTCGCGCTCGGTGAACACACGCGCCCGGTACCGGTCGCCGAAGCGCTCGAGGAGATCGGAGACGTCCGCGCTGCTCGCGACGTCCACCCCGCACCGGAGCGCGCCGCGCTCGCTCCCCGTCGGCGAGCACGCCGGGTCGGCCGCGCGTCGAGGACGCGCGCCGACCCCGCGCGCTCGCGAGAGGCCACCCGTGTCCACGTCGGCATCCTAGATGGAGGGCCGCGACACGGGAGGATGTCCCGAGATTCGTGGAACTTCGGTGACGGTCCTGTGGTCGATCAGGCCACAGCCTGATCGTATTCGACGGCTGTATCGATCTCTTTCGCGATCGTCGCGTCGAGCTTCTGGCGCAGC
>JAJZBW010000123.1 GCA_021798745.1 Actinomycetes bacterium | reverse complement strand
CGACCCGTCCGAGCTCTGGCTCGGGTGGGCGGCCACCCTCCGTGAGCTGGGAGTACCGTGACCCGGTCCGCGACTGCTCGCGAACCGTGCAGCCGGATCGCTCAAGGATCGCGCCACGGCGCCGTTGAATCTGGCAGGGACCACCGGGCGGGCCGGCGTGTCGATCGGACCAAGGACGGCGGCCATGCCAGGAGCGCGCAACGGGGCGGACAGCGGCGCGGGGAGCGGGACGGCGACTCTCGCGCACTTCGGCCCCTTCGCAGCAGGTGACACCGCAGGTGCACCGTCCCCGGCTCGGACGAGCGACGAGGGGCGCGGTGGCGCTCTCGCGCCGCGCGCGGAGCGCTCCGGGCCGAGACGCGGCGCCCTCTCGAGGCTCGCGGCACGCGGCTCGGGCGCGCGGGTCCGGACGAAGCTCGTCGCGAGCTACTCGATCCTCACGGTCCTCGTCCTCGCGATGGTCGGGCTCGGGATCTCGGCCGCGTCGGCGGCGCGCACGGACGCTTCCGCGACGCGCGTCGACGTGGGCCTCACCCGTGCGGTCAAGCAGCTCCAGATCGACGCGGCCACGATCGCGGTCGCGGAGAACTCGGTCGCGTTCGACTACTCGTCGCACGCGAGCGCGACGGGCGACAGGCAGTCGCTCGCGCAGGGGATCGCTGCGTACACGGCCGACAGCCGCGCGGTCGCGCGCTTCGCGCTCGACGCGTCCGAGCAGGCGGACCTCGCGAAGGCGAACGTCGCGTTCCGGACGTACGCGAGCATCTCGGACCAGGCGAACGCGGACCTCGCGCTCAACACGAAGGCGAGCCTCGCGCGCGCCGGCGCCGGCATCGCGGCGCTCTCGTTCGGGTCGATCACGACACCTCTCAACGCGCTCGTCGCGCACGTCGGGGCGGCGACGGACGCGAGCACCGCCTCCTCGATCGCGTCGGCGGCGGACGAGCGGAACCTCGTGTTCGGGTTCGGGCTCCTCGTCGTCCTCTTCGCGATCGCGTCGGCCGTCGCGATCACGCGATCGGTCACGCGGCCGATCGCCGAGATCAACTCGACGCTCGCGGCGGTGAGCGCGGGAGACCTCGAGGCGCGGGCGCGCGTGACGTCGACCGACGAGCTCGGGGAGGTCGCGGGCTCGCTCAACGCGGCGATCGCAGCCCAAGAGGCCGCACGCGAGGAGATCGCGGTCCAGAGCCGCGCCCAGGCCGAGGCGGCGTCGGACAACTCGGCGGTCATCGACATCCTCGGAGAGCTCCACGAGGCGACGACCCTCGACTCGGTCGTCGCACGGGCGCTCGACGCGACGCGGAGGCATTTCGGCTGGGCGTACGCGAGCTACTTCGCCGCCGACGACGAGAGCCGGTCGCTCCGGCTCGTCGCGCAGTCCGGGTCGCTCGGGGAGCTCGAGCGGCTCGACCGGTCGGCGGTGGTCTCGGAGTCGAGCGGGCTCGCCGGGCGTGCGTGGGCGGGACGGGAGCTCGTCCGGAGCGACGGGGCACGTCCGCTCGCCGGGTGCCCACGGGTCGAGGGCGCGCGGCGCTCCGGTCCCGTCGAGGCCGTCGCGTTCCCCGTCGTCGTCGCGGGACGCGTGGTCGGGACGATGGACTTCTTCGCCCCCGCCGAGCGCGAGCTCATCCCGGAGTGGAGGGTCACCGCGATGCGCAACGTCGGCACCGTCGTGTCGCAGGTGGTCGAGAGGATCGACGCGCAGGAGCGCGAGCGGGAGGCCGAGCGCGAGCTCCGCGAGAAGGTCGACGCGATCCTCTCGGTCGTGTCCGCAGCGGCGGGCGGTGACCTCACCGTGTCGGTCCCGGTGTCCGGGTCCGACGCGATCGGCAAGGTCGGCGTCGGCCTCGCCGCTCTCCTCGCGGACCTGCGCGAGAGGGTGCACGCGATAGGGACGAACACCGAGGGGCTCGCGGCCGCCTCCGAGGAGCTCCTCGCGACGTCCGCGCAGCTGTCGTCGGGCTCGTCGGAGACCTCCGGCCGCGCCTACGCGGCGTCGGGCACCTCCGAGACCGTGTCGTCGCAGGTGGAGAGCGTGTCGGCCGCGGCCGAGGAGCTCACCGCGTCGATCCGGGAGATCGCGAAGAACTCGGCCGACGCGGCGCGCGTCGCCATCGAGGCGACCGCCGTCGCGGAGGCGACGAACGAGACGGTCGTGAAGCTGGGCGCCTCGTCGGCGGAGATCGGACAGGTGATAAAGGTCATCACGACGATCGCGCAGCAGACGAACCTGCTCGCGCTCAACGCGACCATCGAGGCGGCGCGGGCGGGTGAGGCCGGCAAGGGATTCGCGGTCGTGGCGGGCGAGGTGAAGGACCTCGCCCGCGAGACCGCCGCGGCGACCGACGACATCTCGGCGAAGATCGCGGCGATCCAGGAGGACACGGCGAGCGCGGTCGACGCGATCGGGAAGATCAAGGAGATAATCGACCGCATCAACGAGCTCCAGTCGGCCATCGCGTCGGCCGTCGAGCAGCAGACCGCGACGACGAACGAGATCGCGAGGAACGTGGCGGGAGCCGCGCAGGGGACCTCGGAGATCACGACGACGATCGCCGACGTCGCGACGCTCGCGGAGCAGAGCTCCTCGGCCGCGACGGGCACGGCCGCCGCGGCAGGCGACCTCGCGCGGATGACGGCGGACCTCCAGCAGCTCATCGCGCGGTTCCGGTTCTGAGCTGCGTCCGCCGCAGGCGGGGCGTGCGTCGGGAGCTACGCGGGAGCGGCGCTCTCTCCGAGATATGCGGCGCGGACGCGAGGGTCCGCGAGCAGGCTGCCCGCCGTGTCGCTCATCACGATCCGCCCGTTCTCGAGCACGTAGCCGCGGTCCGCGAGGCGGAGCGCCTGGGTCGCGTTCTGCTCGACGAGCAGGATCGTCGTGCCGGTCGCGCGGATCTCGCGGATGATCGAGAAGATCTCACGCACGATGAGCGGGGCGAGGCCCATCGAGGGCTCGTCGAGCAGGAGCAGGCGGGGCTCGCTCATGAGGGCCCGCCCGATGGCGAGCATCTGCTGCTCGCCGCCCGAGAGCGTGCCCCCGGGCTGGCGCTTGCGCTCGCCTAGGACCGGGAAGAGCTGGAACACGCGGTCGAGATCCTCCCGGATCGCGCCGCGCCGGCGGTATGCGCCCATCTCCAGGTTCTCGGTGACGGACATGCGCGGGAAGATCCGCCGACCCTCGGGGGAGTGGCTGATCCCGAGCGCCATGACGTGGTGGGGGGCCATCGTGGCGATGTCCCGCCCCTCGAAGAGGATCCGGCCGCGCGCCGGGTGGTGCAGCCCCGAGATGGACCGGAGCGTGGTCGTCTTCCCGGCCCCGTTCGCGCCGAGGAGCGTCACGATCTCGCCCTCGGCTATCTCGAGGCTCATGGCGCTGAGCGCAGGGATCGCGCCGTAGCGGACCTCGAGGTCCACGAGCTCGAGGAGCATCTCAGCCGTCCTCGGGGTCGGGCGCGCCGAGGTAGGCCTCGACGACCGCGGGGTCCTGCTGGACCTCGGCCGGCGTCCCGGAGGCGATGACCTGGCCGAAGTTCAGCACGACGATGTTGTCGGCGAGGGACATCACGAGGCCCATGTCGTGCTCGATGAGCAGCACGCTGACCGACAGCTCCGCGTTGACCTTCCGGATCAGCGCCGCGAGGTCGCCCTTCTCCGACGGGTTCGTGCCCGCGGCGGGCTCGTCGAGCAGGAGCAGCTCGGGTCCGGTGCCGAGCGCCCGGGCGATCTCGAGCCTGCGTCGGTCGCCGTAGGGGAGGGAGCTGGCGATGTCGTTGGCGTGCGCGCGGAGCCCGACGAAGTCGAGCAGCTCGAGGGTGCGCGCGTCGCTCGCGCGCTCCTCCCGGCGCGTCCGGGGGAGGCGGAGCATCGCGCCGAGCGGCCCGGTGTGCATCCGGGACTCGACCCCTATCTTCACGTTCTCGAACGCGGTCAGGGCGTTGAAGAGGCGGCTCGTCTGGAACGTGCGCGCGATCCCGGCCCGGTTCACCTGGTTCGGCTTGCGCCCGACCACCGAGATCGCCCGGCCGCGGCGGTCGTGGAAGGTGATGCGACCGACCTGGGGCCGGTACACGCCGGTGAGACAGTTGAACAGGGAGGTCTTGCCCGCGCCGTTCGGGCCGATGACCGCGAGGATCTCTCCACGGTGCTGCGTCAGCGACACGGCGCGCAGGCTCGTGAGGCCGCCGAAGCTGAGGGTGATCTCGTCGACGTCGACGACGACGTCGCCGGGACGGGGCGCGGTGCCGACCGGCGAGACCGGCCCGAGGTCGTCGGGGGAGCCCGCGTCGCTCACGAGACCGGGCCGGACGTGTGGCCCATGGCGTCCGCGTGGCCGACCCCGTGCTCGGCGAGGCCGATCTCGCGCTTCCTGCGGCGCGACGGGATGATGCCCTCGGGGCGGAAGATCATCATCACGATGAGGAGCGCGCCGAGGTACATGTAGAGGTCCTGCTGCTGGAAGCCGAAGAGCGGGTGGATGCGGAGGAACTGGGGGAGCCACTGGAGCACGGCTGCGCCGACGATCGCACCGGGGAGCGAGCCCATCCCACCGAAGATCACGAGCACGAGGATAAGGATCGAGAACTGCACCGTGAGGTCCGAGGGCTCGACGAAGCTGATCTTGCTCGCCTCGAGCATCCCCGCGAAGCCCGATGTCGACGCGCCGATGGCGAACGCCATGACCTTGTACTTCAAGACGTTGATCCCCGCGGACTCTGCGGCGACCTCGTCCTCGCGGATCGCGACCCAGGCGCGCCCGACCCGGGAGTTCTCGAGCGAGCGGAACGCGAACAGGACGATGACGACGAACCCGAGCAGGAGGTAGTAGTAGGGCAGCGAGTCGAGGCCCCACGAGTAGCGGATGCCGAACAGGTGGACCGAGAAGTGGGGGATCCCGATCACGCCCTGTGCCCCGCCCGTGACGCCCTGGAGGTTCGTCGCGACGATCTGGATGATCTCGCCGGCTCCGAGGGTCACGATCGCGAGGTAGTCGCCCCGGAGCCGGAGCGTCGGCACCCCGAGGAGGACCCCGGCGAACATCGCGGCGAGGATCGCGAGCGGGATCGCGTAGAACGGGTTCAGGTGGAACAGCGGGTGGATCGGGAGGGCGCCCGTCCAGTAGGCGGCCGAGTACGCGCCGATCGCGTAGAACGCGACGTAGCCGAGGTCGAGCAGCCCCGCGTAGCCGACGACGACGTTGAGGCCGATGGCGAGGAGCACGTAGACGCCGATCTGGTCGACGAGGACCTCCTGCCAGAAGCTGTTCAGGATCGTCGGGTAGTAGATCGCGAAGCCGAGCACCGCGAGGTAGACGACCCTGCGCACCCGCCGGTCGGGAAGGAGCCTCCTCGGGGCGGCGGTCACCTTGGCGCTGAAGGCGCGCACCTGGGACGAGTAGCGCGAGCGCGCCGTGATGAGGCCCCAGAGGACGAGCCCGAACAGGACGAACCCGACGACGCGGACGTGGAAGAGCGAGCCCGTGAAGCCGGACGTCGGGGCCGTGCCGCTCCCCGAGGGACCGGTCATGACGGCGAGGACGAGTCCGCCGGCCACGCACGCGAACCCGCGGCGGGCGTCGTCGCTCCGCCAGACCCGGCGGACGAGAGGGACGCGAGGGGCGACCGTGCTCATGCCGCACGCCCGAGCTGCTCTCCGAGGATTCCCGTCGGGCGGATGAGAAGGACGAGGACGAGGATGCCGAACGCGACCACGTCACGCCAGGACGCCTGGGTGCAGGCCACCCCGAGGTTCTCGGCGATCCCGAGGATGAGCCCCCCGATCATGGCCCCACGGATGTTGCCGACGCCCCCGAGGACGGCCGCGGTGAACGCCTTCAGCGCCGGGGTGAACCCCATCGTGTAGACGACGCCGAAGGGCAGCCCGAACAGGAAGCCGGCCGCTCCGCCGAGGACGCCCCCGATGATGAAGGTCTGGGAGATCACGCGGTCGATGTTCACCCCCATGAGGCTCGCGGTCTCCGCGTCCTGCGCGACGGCGCGGATCCCCTTGCCGAGGCGGGTCGTCGCGACGACCCGGTCGACGAGCACGAGCATGATGACCGCGGCGACTGCGACCACGATGTAGACGGTCTGCACCGTCGCCCCGAATATCGTGAACACGGGGCCGTTCGTGAACGGGCTCGGGATCTCGAGCGCGTTGCGCCCGAACTCCTTGCCCGCGAGGTTGTAGATGAAGTACGAGGCGCCGATCGCGCTGATGAGGAACGCCAGCCGAGGCGCGTTGCGCCGCCTGAGCGGACGGTACGCGACGCGCTCGAGCAGGAACGCGACGACGGCGCCCCCGAGCCCTCCACCGATCGTCCCGAGCGCGAGGAACCCGACCGAGGCGATCCCGTGCGGCTGGCTCGTGCCTATCGCCGCGTTGAGGATGAAGTAGCTCGCGAAGCCTCCGCTCATGAAGACCTCGCTGTGGGCGAAGTTGATGAGCTGGAGCACCCCGTAGACGAGCGTGTACCCGATGGCGATGAGGGCGTAGAGGAAGCCGTCCGCGAGGCCGGAGACGACGAGGTTCCAGAAGTTCTGCGTGAAGCACATCGGCGGGTCCTTCGGTTCGCTGTGCCGGGGCACGACGCGTGGCCGGGCAGCCCGGAGGCTGCCCGGCCACGGTCACGAAGTGGCGGCCCGGGAGGCCGCCGCGCCGGTCAGCCGACGAGCTTGGCCACCGGCCCGAGCTCGACGATCGAACCGTTCTTCACCTGGTAGATGTACACGGTGCTGCCCGCGATGTTCCCGTCCGGCTGGAAGTGGACGGTCTTCGTGAGGCCCGCGTACACGACCTTGTGGAGGCCCTTCACGAGCGCGGAGCGCTTGACGTGCGCACCGATCTTCTCCATCGCCTTGATGATCGTGTTCGTCGCGTCGTACGCCTCGGCCGAGTACGTCCCGACCGGGAAGCCCGCGAGCTTCTTGAACTGGGACGCGAAGGTCGTGTCGACCTTCGAGCTCGTGAGGTTCGTGCACGCGCAGCTGAGGAGGGTGCCGTTCGCGACCGATGCCCCGGCCTCGCTCACGTAGTGGGGGTCGAGACTGCCGTCGTCGGACATGAGCTGGCCGTTGTAGCCGTCCGCGCGGAGCGCCTTGGCGAGAAGGGCGAAGTCGCAGTAGTAGCCCGCGTAGAACGTGACCGGGTCGCCGCTCCCCTTGATCTGGGTCGCGAGCGCGCCGTACTGCTGGACGTTGCCCGTTCCGGCCTGGCACTGGGTGGTGCCCGGGGCCTCCTGGTGCGTCACGGTCGCCCCGAGCTGCTTCGCCTTGGCGTCGAAGGCTCCGACGAGGCCGACCGCGTACGCGCTCGCGTCGTCGACCGTGTAGATCTTCTTCACGCCGAGCTTCTTGACGACGTAGGTCGCGTCACCGGGGCCCTGTGCGTTGTCGTCCGCGACGACTCGGAAGAAGTTGCTCCACCCCTGGGTGGCGAGCGCGGGAGCGGTCGCCGACGGGCTCACGGTCGCGAGGTTGGCGGCGTGGTACAGGGGCTCCGCGGCCTTCGTCGCGCCGGAGAACGCGGGTCCCACGACCGCGACGACCGAGGAGTTGCTGATCACGGCCTGCGCCGCGGCGGGAGACTGAGTCGCCGAGCCCTGGTCGTCCTCGGCGAGGAACTTCAGCTTGAACGGGAGCTTGCCGAACGTCTTTCCGGCGTTCGCCTGGCTTATCGCGAGCTGGACGGCGAACTTCATGTTGAGGCCGAGCTGTGCGTTGCCTCCCGAGAGCGGGCCCTCGTAGGCGATCGTGTACGTGGGCGTGCTCGCGTGCGCGTTGCTCGCGGCCGCGACCTGCGCGGACCCGACGCCCGCGAGCGCCACGGCGGCCGCAGCGACGGGGGCCACGAACCGCAGCGTGATCCTGTTCATGCAGTTCCTCCTGGTCGGACGATCGGCGCCACCCCCCAGCCGGCGACGTTGCGCCGACAATACTCACGCGGCCGCGAGAAGTCGACAGATGTTGCGATCCGGTAACGGAGCGTTCACGCCGGCGCGCCGGCGGAGCGGCCGAGACGGGCCGGTTCAGCCCTCGAGGGCGAGCCGGACGCCGAACCCGAGGAGCACGACTCCCGAGAGCCCGTCGATGCGTCGCCGAGCGCGTGGGCTCGTCATGAGGCGGGTGACACGGTCCGACGCGAGGACGAGGACGAGCAAGTAGCCCGCGGTCTCGGCCACGAACATCGCCCCGAGCGCGAGGGAGACGAGCCCGACGGGGTCGCCGCGGGGGACGAACCCGGGGAGGAAGGTGACGAAGAAGACGCCCACCTTGGGGTTGAGCAGGTCCGTGAGCAGCCCGGCGCGATACCCCGTGCCGATGAGGCCGCGGCGCCGCGGAGGCGAGGGCGTCCGGCGGGCCGGCGGGCCGGCGTGGGGAGGAGCCGGGGGGCTCGTGGCCGGGACG
>JAJZBW010000122.1 GCA_021798745.1 Actinomycetes bacterium | reverse complement strand
ACGGGACGGTCGTCGTCCGGACGAGACCGACCCGTATCGTCTCGCTCTCGCCGACGGTCACCGAGATGCTGTTCGCGATCGGCGCGGGCCCCCAGGTCGTCGCGGTCGACAACGACTCGAGCTACCCGAAGAGCGCGCCGCGCACCTCGCTCTCGGGGTACACGCCGAACGTCGAGGCCATCGCCCGCTACCGACCGGACCTCGTCGTCATCTCCTACGACCCGACGCACCCCGACCTCGTCGCCGCACTCCGCCTGCTCGGGATCCCGACCCTCTACGTCCCGGCCGCGTCCGACCTCGCGCAGACCTACGGAGAGATCGCGACGCTCGGTCGCGTGACCGGGCGGGTCGCCGCGGCAGGGACCGAGATCACCGGGATGCGCCGGGAGATCGCCTCGCTCGTCCGCACCGTCTCGCGGCGCGCGCACCCGCTCACCTACTTCTACGAGGTCGGGACTGCCCCGCTGTACACGGCGACGGGCGACACGTTCATCGGCTCGGTGCTCGCGCTCGCGGGTCTCCGCAACGTCGCGGGGGCGTCGGTCGCAGGGAACGACTACCCCCAGTTCTCGAGCGAGGTCGTCGTGAAGGACGACCCTGCGTTCGTGTTCGTCGCGGACGGGACTCCCGTGCGCGCCGTCGTCGCGCGACCCGCCTGGTCCACCATCGCCGCCGTCCGCGACCACCGCGTCGTCGAGCTCGACCCCGACGTCGCGTCCCGGTGGGGACCACGCATCGTCGACCTTCTGCGCGAGGTCGTCGCGGCGGTCGACGCGGTCCCCCTGTCCCGGACGCACTGACCCGACGGTCGGTCGTGAGAACCGCGCGCACGGAGCCCCTGGACGCGGCGCGCCCCCTCGCGCTCCGGAGCCCGGGATCGAGCCGCACCGTCGCCGAGCCTGCCCGGCTCCGCCCGGCCGTGCTCGCGGGCGCGCTCTGCGCTCTCGTCGGCGCAGCCGCCGTCGGGCTCGTCGTCGGCCCGACGGCGGTCAGCCCGGCCGGGGCGCTCGAGGAGGTCGTCCACCGCGTCCTCGGCCTCCGCCTGGGAGGCGGCCTCCATGGCGTCGAGGCCTCGATCGTCTGGCAGCTGCGCGCCCCGCGAATCGTGCTCGCGGTCCTCGTCGGAGGAACGCTCGCCGCAGCGGGAGCCGCGTACCAGGGCGTGTTCCGGAATCCCCTCGCGGACCCGTACCTGCTCGGCGTCGCGGCGGGCGCGGGCCTCGGCGCGACCATTGCGATCGTCGCGGGGGCCGAGGGAGCGACCGGGCCCGTCGCGTGGGTCCCGCTCGCCGCCTTCGTCGGCGCCCTCGGCGCAGTCGGGCTCACGTACTTCCTCGGCGCCCGCCCGCGGAGCCCGTCGCCCGCGACCCTCCTCCTGGCGGGGGTCGCGGTGTCGAGCATGCTCACCGCCGTGCAGACGTACATCCAGCTGCGAGACACCCAGACCCTCCAGGACGTGTACACCTGGATACTCGGCGACCTCGCCACCGCAGGATGGCACGACGTCGTCCTCCTCGCCCCGTACTCCGCTCTCTCGGTCGCCGTGCTCTTCGCGCACCGAAGGCACCTCGACGTGCTCGCCGTCGGGGACGACGAGGCGGCCTCGCTCGGGATCGACGTCGGGAGGACGCGTCTCGTGGTGCTCGCGGCCGCCTCGCTCGGAACTGCGGCCGCGGTCTCCGTGAGCGGCCTCATCGGGTTCGTCGGGATCATCGTCCCTCACGCCGTCCGCATGGCCGGAGGGGACAGCTACCGGAGCGTCCTCCCTCTCTCCTTCCTCGTCGGCGGGGCGTTCCTCGTGCTCGCCGATCTCGTGGCCCGGACCGCGCTCGCCCCCGCCGAGCTCCCGATCGGGATCGTCACCGCCGCGCTCGGGGGTCCGTTCTTCCTGCTCGTCCTCCGCCAGCGGAGCGGAAGGCGCTGACCCGCGTGGGCCTCCCTCGTCTCCGCCGGGGCGGGCGCTCGGGCGAGCGAGGCCTGGACGCCGCGCGAGAGCCCGTCGGCATCGAGTGCGACGGGCTCTCGGTCGTCGTCGGAGAGCGCACGCTCGTCGACGACGTCCACCTGTCGGTCGAGCCGGGGCACTGGTGCACGATCGCCGGCCCGAACGGAGCGGGCAAGACGACGCTCGTGCGTGCGGTCACCGGGCTGCTCGCGCACCGCGGCACCGTGCGGATCGGCGGGACCGCCGTCGACGACCTACGACCGTCCGCTCGTGCCCGACTCGTCGCCCTCGTCCCCCAGCAGCCGGAGATACCGCCGGCTGTCACGGTGATCGACTACGTGCTCTTCGGCCGCACGGCGCACCTCCCACCGCTCGGCGCAGAGAGCGCTGCCGACGTCGCCGCGGCGCGGCGCGTGATCTCGGAGCTCGACCTCGAGCACCTCGACGGGCGACGCGTCGCCTCGCTCTCGGGCGGCGAGCGCCAGCGGGCGGTCGTCGCCCGGGCGCTCGCCCAGGAGTGCCCGGTCCTCGTGCTCGACGAGCCCACGACCGGCCTCGACCTCGGCTACCAGCAGGACGTCCTCGACCTCGTCGCGTCCCTGCGCCGCCGGCACGGGCTCACCGTGCTCTCGACCATGCACGACCTGACGCTCGCGGGAGCGTACTCGGACGAGCTCGTGCTCATGACCGGCGGGAGGGTCGTCGCGAGCGGGCCGGTGGCGCAGACGCTCACCGAGGAGAACCTCGCGCTCGTCCTCCGCGCCAGGTTCCGCCTCCTCGAGGAGTCCGGACGGACCATCGTCGTCCCGCTCCCGCGCGCGGACGGCCGCTGACGCGACGCGCGTGCCCGGGCGCCGCGCCGGCGGACCTCAGAGCCGGAACGCGTCCGCGATCGACCTCTCGGCCTCCGCGTAGGCGAGGCCCGCCTTCGCGAGCAGCTCGGCGATCGCGGCGAGCGCCTGGTTCACGTGGTCTGCGCCCTCGTGCCACTGCGACCAGAGCTGCTCGAAGGAGTCTCGTGCGGCACCCTGCCAGCGCTCGGCGAGCGGCCCGATCTTGCGCTCGAGCTCCGCGATCATCATCTCGATCGCCGCCGCTCCCTGGTGCACCTCGCCGGCCAGCGCCTGGAGATCGTCGGGGCTGACGCCAATCTCGCTGGGCATCACTGGACCTCCCGGATCCGCCGCGCCGACCGGTCGCCAACCGACCGCCGCCCGCGACGCCACGCGTGGCGCACGCCCGGCGCCACCGGTATTGCTACCACAGGCGCAACGCGTCGCGAACGGGCCGGATCCACGACCCGGCGGAGCCCCCCGGCACGCGTCACCCCTCGCCCGGCCCGCCAGACGGCTCTGTCCCGGGGCCGTCCGGGGCGTTCTCGACGGGCTCGGAGCGGGTCGTCGCGTCGTCCCACAGACGCCCTGCGACGGGAGCCGGCTCCGGCCCGGCGCCGTCGCCCGGCGCTCCCGGGCCGCCTGTCGCCGCCACGACGGGCGCGCCGTCGTCACGGCCCTCGTCGAGCCCGAACCGCTCGGCGACCGCGTGGGCGACGTGGCTCGTCCACCGCCGGCCCTTGTCCCGAGGCTCGGGAGCGGGCCCCCCCGCCGCGGCTCGAGGTGGCGTCTCCCCGGCAAGCTCGACCGAGATCTCGCCGACAGGGCCGGACGCGACAGGGCCGGACGCGACAGGGCCGGTCGCGACAGGGCCGGTCGCGATCGCGGCTCCGACGGCACGCCGGGCAGGTCGTGAGGCGCCGGCCTTGCGGCTCGGCGCGGTCGACGGGCGGTTCGCAGGTCCGACGAGCGCGACCGTGAGAACCGTGCCTGCGGCGCACTCGGCGAGCTGGTCCTTCGTCGCCGCGGAGAGACCGAGCGGCGACGCGCGCCCGGTCGTGAGCTCGCGTCCGCGCGACGTGATGCGCGTGAGCACTGCCTCGGCCGCGTCGAGGCGCGCGCACGGGGTCCCGAGCCCACCCGGCTCGCCGTGGAGCGCGTCCACGGCGAGCGCGGGCCGCGGCCAGTGGTTGCGCAGCACGGGGACGAGCGCCGCGGGCTCGAGCCCGACGAGCTCCGCGTAGCGCCACAGGCCGACGACCGCGGCCTGCTCGACGTGGAGGAGCTCGAGACGACCGTGCTCGAGTGCGTCGAGGTCGACTCGTGGCACCCCGGTCACGTCGCGGACCTCCTCGAGCGAACGACCGGAGCGCTCGCGAGCGGCACGGAGAAGGAGACCGATCTCGACCGGGCTCGCAGGCGGCGGTGCGCCCGCGGGGACGGTGGAAGGAACGCGCGCCAGCGACCGCGAGCGCCGGAACCACCTCAGCATCGACGCGCCTCCCCCGTCCGCACGACCCGCAGCCGCAGCCGGAGCCGGAGCCGGATCAGTGCACCCTGACGAGGCGAAGGGTATCCGCGACGGGGTCCACCTCGTTGGGCGAGCCCGCGAGCACGACCACGACGTCCCCCGGAGCCGCATAGCCCGCCTCGACCGCGCGCTTGACCGCGAACCAGACCACGTCGTCCGTGCTCTTCGACTCTGCGACGTCGAGCGTCGCGACCCCCCAGCTCATGGTGAGCTGCCGGGAGGTGCGGGCCGACGGGGTCGTCGCGACGATCGGCATCTCGGGGCGGAATCGCGAGATCGCCCGCGCCGTCGCCCCCGACCGGGTGCACGCGATGATCGCGGCCGCTCCCTGCTCGGCGGCGGCTCGCCAGGCGGCTCCCGTGATCGCCGCCGTGATGCGGGCGGGCGACGAGGGAGGGCCGGAGACCTGCTGGACGCCCAGCCCCGCCCCCCACGAGCGGTAGTCGAAGTCCTCCTCCGTGCGCTTCACGATGCGCGCCATCGTCGCGACCACGTTCACCGGGTCGACGCCGATGGCGGTCTCCGCGGAGAGCATCACGGCGCTCGTCCCGTCGAGCACCGCGTTCGCGACGTCGGTCACCTCGGCACGCGTCGGCACGGGCGCGCCGACCATCGACTCGAGCATCTGGGTCGCCGTGATCACGGGGCGGCCGAACCGGACGCCCGCGCGGATGATCCTCTTCTGGTGGTGCGGCACGTCCTCGAGCGGGACGCGCACGCCGAGGTCGCCACGGGCGACCATGACGGCGTCGGTGACCGCGAGGATCGCGTCGAGGTCCTCTATCGCCTCGAGGGTCTCGATCTTCGCGCAGAGCATCGGCCCGTCCCGCCCCACCGCAGCCCGCACCTTCACCATGTCCGCGGCGCTCTGCACGAACGACACCGCGACGGCCTCCACTCCCTCTGACGCGAGCACCTCGAGGCGCTCGAGGTCCTCGGGCGTCGGGGTCGAGAGCTGCATGCTCCTCGCCGGGGCCGTCACGCCGGGCCTTCCCTGGAGGCGTCCTCCGGAGCGGACCCGGACCCGCACCCCGTCGTCGGACGGACCGAGCACGACGAGCGACGCCCCCCCGTCCCCGAGCGCGACCGCGTCTCCCACCTCGAGGCGGCCGACGACGTCGTCTACCGCGACCCCTATGCGATCCGCGCTGCTCGAGACGACGCTCGACCCGGGCACGAGGAGCAGCTCGGACCCGGCTGCGAGCGTCACGCCGCCCTCGGGGAACGCGACGGCGCGGACCTTCGGCCCGGGAAGGTCCGCGAGTATCCCGACCTGGGGAGCTACTTCACGCAGCGCGCGTACGCGGTCGACCGCCTCGTCGATCCCGCCGTGCGCGAGCGTCACCCGGGCGACGTCCATCCCCGCGTCCGCGAGGGAGCGCAGCGTCGCACGATCGTCGGACGCGGGGCCGATCGTCGCGACGATCCTCGTGCGGCGCTGCGCCGCGCGACGCCGCGTCGGCCGGGCCCCGCTTCCGTCTCGGGTCGTGTCGCTCGTCGCGTTCAAGGGATCTCGTGAGCCGTCCATCGCACCAGCATGCCCGATGGCGCCCGGCGCGACGCGCCGGCTCCGGGCCCTACGAGCGCCGAGCCGGGAGCGCGGCCGACGTGACGGCTCACCCGAGGTACGGGATCGTGAGGGGACCCTCGGGGAGCACGCAGCAGGTCGCGTCCGGTCCCGCACGCTCGAGCTCCTGCGCGACGAACTCGCTCAGGTCGCCCACCGGCTCGAGGTGGGCGGAGCGAAGGGCCTCCGCGGTGACCCCGTCCGCACGGACGGCGACCCGCGCGGCGCTCTGCACACGCGCCTGCACCTGCACCTGCCACTGGTCCGGTACGGTCTCCTCGCGCGCCTCGATCGACGCGAGCAGCTCGGACGGCGAGGTCGCGGACTCGAGGATCGACCGATAGGACCCGTGGTCGGGGAACCCGTCCGCGCACTCGGCCGCGACGACGACGACCCCGCCGGGGCTCACGACCCCAGCCGCCGCGGACATCCCCTTCACAGCCTGGTAGAGGTTCTGGTCGAGCGGGTAGCCCGCGTTGCTGGTCACGACGACGGGGAAGCGGTGCGGGACGCGCTGCATTGCGACCTCACGCGAGAGCGCGCACGCCGAAGCGTGCATCTCCGCGAGATCGCCCCCGAACGCCTTCACGATCCTCTGGGACGCGTCGAGGACGACGTCGCACGCGAAGTGGACCCCGACCGCCGACGCGATCGCACGCACGTCGTCGTGGACGGGGTTCCCCTCGAGGACTCCCCAGGTCGCCCGCGGGTCCCCGATCCGGGACGCGTCGTGGAGGACGAGCGTCGTCGCGAGGCCGGCGAGACCCGGCGTGACGAGCTTCGGCCCGCCGGAGAACCCCGCGAAGAAGTGCGGCTCGACGAACCCGGTCGTGACCCGGACGTCGGCCGCGGCGAACTCCCTGTTCAGCTCGACGGGAACGCCGCGCCCCATCGTCCCGAGCCCCACGAGCGTCGACGGGTCGCGGGCGTCGTGGTTCACGACCCGCACGCGAGAGAGCACGTCCCGCCCGAGCATCGCCTGGAGCTCCTCCGGCGTGTTCGCGCGGTGGGTCCCCGTCGCGACGAGCACGACGACGTCCGCGAGGTCCACGACCTGCTCGATCTCGTCGAGCAGCACGGGGACGACGACGTCTCGGGGCTGGGCGCGCGTGCCGTCGCAGATCGCGATCGCGACGGTCCGCCCCGGCGCGAGGCGGTCGACGAGCGGCGGGCCCGCGACGGGCTCGCGGAGGGCCCGCCGAACCTCCGCGCGCTGGTCGCGTGCAGCCGGTGGGTGCGACGGGCGGACGACCACGGCACGCCCGTCGGGCACCTCGACGGCGAGCCCCGTCCGTCCGTACGCGAGGTCGACCCGCACCGGACCCCTCAGCTCGCCGGGCTCACGGAGCTCATGTTGAACTCGGCCACCCGGAGGGTCGGCATAGCCGTCCGGTTCATCCACTCTCCCCACTCCCGGGAGAGCGCCCGCTCGGTCCGCCCGACGTCGACGACGCGTCCGAGCATGTCCACCGGGCTCTCGTTGAAGCGGAAGTTGTTCACGGACCCGACGACCTCCCCGCGCTCGACGAGGAACACCCCGTCTCGCGTGAGCCCCGTGAGGAGCAGGGTGGCGAGGTCCACCTCCCTGATGTACCAGAGGCACGTGAGGAGCAGGCCCCGCTCGGTCCGCGCGACGACCTGCTCGAGCGAGCCCGTCGCGCCGGGAAGCTCGAGCACGAGGTTGTCGACCGGGGGCGTGAACTCGACCCCCGACCTCTCCGCACCTGCCCGGTGGTACCGGAGGCGCTCGAGGCGGCCCCCGTCGAGCCACCGGGTCGGCCCGATCGGTGCGCCGTCGTCGAACACCGACAGGTCCGTCGAGGACGATCCCGCGACGACGAACGGGGCGCACGACAGGCCTCGGGCGGCGGGATCGCTCGAGAGCCGGAACGGAACCTCCGAGAGCGCGTCCCCGACGCGGGTCCCGCCGCCGGGCCGTGAGAACACGCTCCGCCCGTCCTCCGCGTCGCGACCGCTCGCCGCGTCCGCGAGGACGATGACGAGGTCCGCGACCGCGTCGGGAGGAAGCACGACGTCGTAGCGGCCCGGAGGGAGGTCGACCCTGCGGGACGCCCACGACAGGCGGGTCGCCACCTGCTCGTGGAGCGACTCGAGCATCCCCGGCACGAGCTCCTCGGCCCCGCTGCCCGACCACGCGGACGACGTCCCGTCCCGGCTCCGCGCGACCACCTGCAGCGACGCAGTCGGCTGCGCGTGCCGCAGCCGCGTCCCCGCCGACGTCCCGAGGTAGGTGGTCGCGCTCTCGTGCGTCGCGAACCCGGACAGCACGTAGCCCCGGGACCGCGCCACGTCGAACGCCTCGCGCAGGCCGGACACACCCGCGGCAACCGCCTCGAACCCCGCGAGCACGGGAGGGTCGCCGAAGTCCGGGCCGTCTCCCGCAGCGACGAGCGGTGCCGCGTCCTCCGACGCGGTCGCGGCGCGCGCGTCCGCCTCCGCGGCGGACACGAGCTCGCACACGTCTCCTCCACCGCTCCTGCTCGCGACGCCCACGGATGTTCCGCCGCGCACCGAGGCGAAGCTCACGACCGTGACCCGCCGGTCCCGTCGCTGGCCGTTCGTCGTCGTCGTGT
>JAJZBW010000121.1 GCA_021798745.1 Actinomycetes bacterium | reverse complement strand
CAGGCGCTCGTGCAGCCCGTCCGGGAGGTCACCTGGCCGGACGGGCGCCCCGGCCTCGAGCCGACCGCCGGCGCGGCCCGCGGGGCGCTCCCGAGCTACTCGCTCCTCGACCACGTCTGCGTCCCGACCTCGCCGCGGGGAAGCTGGGCGCTCGCGAGGACGTGCTTCACCGTGCTCGGTCTCTCCCTCGACGGCGCGCCTCCGGGCCTCGCGGAGGACGAGCTCCTCGCCCGCGCCGCCACCTACTGCGGGGTCGCCGAGGCGAGCGACGAGGTCGTCGTCCTCCATCGCCGCCGCGACCGCGCGGGAGGCGCGGGTGGCGCCGGCCGGCCCGACCTCGCGGCTCGCGCCGCGCTGCTCGACCGGCTCGACTCCTCCCCCGTGCTCCTCCCCGCGGGATCCCTCGCGGGCCTCGCCCACGCGAGGCCGTTCGCCGCGGACGGCTCCCCCGCCGAGACCTCCGGCGCGAGCACCGGGGCGAGCGGCGCGACCGACGCGGAGCTCGCCGTCGCGTGGCGGGAGCTCGAGCGCGCGCGGCGCGAGCTCGCCGCGATCCGCTCCTCGACGAGCTGGCGGATCACCGCGCCGCTCCGCCGCGCGTCGCGCGCGCTCCGCCGCCGTCCCTGAGCGCCCTGTCACGGAGCGCCCTGTCACGGAGCGACCTGTCACGGAGCGCCCCGCGCGGCCGGCGAGACGGAGCGCGGCGGCCCCCGGCGCGCGCGGCCGGTCCCCCCGCTCCGGCGGGTTGGTACTGTTCGCCACCGTGTCCGCGGGGAGCGCCGAAGCCTTCGACCAGCTCGACCGCCAGATCGCCGTCGCGCTCCAGGTGAACGGTCGCGCCTCGTGGCGCGCGGTCGCCCGCGGCATCGACGTCCCCGAGCGCACGGTCGCCCGCCGCGGCCAGGCGATGGTCGACAGCGGGCTCGTGAAGGTCTCGACCTACCTCGACACGACCCGCGTCGGCCACGCCCGGCCCCTCATCGTCGTCGCGCACACCGAGCCCGGGATGTCCTTCCCGATCGGGCAGGAGCTCGCGAAGCGCGCGGATGCCTCCTCGGTGAGCGTGCTCGAGGGCACCGGCCAGCTCGTGTGCATGCTCCTGCCCGCGGACGGAGCGGCCCGCGAGGAGCTGCTCCACCGGGAGCTCCCCTCGCTCGCGGGGCTGCGGGACACGCGCGTCGCGACGGTCCTCCGCTACTTCCGCTCCGGCTACGACTGGTACGCGGACGGGCTCGGCGAGCGGGCCATGGCCGAGCTCCGGACGCTTCCAAGCTCGGACCCCGAGAGGACCGACCCCGTCGAGCTCGCCCCCGAGGACTGGGCGCTCGTCGCCGAGCTCGCACGGGACGGGCGGAGCCCGATCTCCGCGCTCGCCGACGCGGTCGGACTCAGCCCCCCCTCGGTCCAACGCAGGCTCAACCGGCTGTTCGCGGAGGGCGCGATCCACATCCGCACGGAGATCCCCCCGAAGCTCCTCGGCCTCGAGGTCGAGGTGCTCGTCTGGATCCGCGTCTCTCCCCTCGAGATCGACACGGTCGGCCGGGCTCTCGCGACCCACCCCGCCGTCCGCTTCTGCGCGGCGACGACCGGCCCGACCCAGATCCTGCTCGACTGCCTGTTCGCGGACGAGAACCACCTCTACGACTTCCTCACCGGGTACGTCGGCGCGCACGGAGCGAGCGAGATCGCGAACGCCGCGGTCGTCGTCGCCGCCCTCCGCCGTGGACCGCTCGTGGTGGCCGATTCGATCCACTAGGGCCGATGTAATGGCCCGTTCACATATCAACTCTTGCCTTTCTGGCCGATATCTGGCAATACTTCCCCTCACCAGCGAGAGGGAGGTCCGGCTCGGATGTCACGTGGCCTGCGGTTCGAGTTCGACGGTGGGCCGGCGGTCGTAGCGCCGCTGCACGAGCGCCACGCCCCGGTGAGCTCGCGCACCGTCTGGGACGCCCTCTCCTCGCCCGCGACCGTGCTCGCGACCCACGCGATGTACGCGGGGCCGGAGATCATGCTCGACCTCCCCGAGCACGCGCGCACCTTCTCCCCGACGGACGTCCCCGCCGAGAACCAGCAGGTCATCCCCGCCGCGGGCGACGTCATCTGGTACTACCAGGCTCCGAACCTCATGGCGGGGCTCGCCGACGAGGTCTGGGAGGTCGGCCTCTTCTACGGCCCCGGCGGCCGGATCTTCGGCCCCCTCGGCTGGACCCCCTGCAACGTCATCGCCTCGGTCGTCGACGGGCTCGCTCCCTTCGCCGCGGCGTGCGCCGAGATCCGGATCTCCGGGGCGCGCCGGCTCACGGTGAGCCGCGTCGAGTGACTCCCGTGCGCCGCCCCCGACGCCTCGCCCGCGCGGGCCCCGCGGGCGCGCGAGCCCACCGCTTGTACAGCACGTGTGAACATGAACAGGAAGGGACGAACGTGAACCGACCCACCGTCACCATCGGCCGGCGCACCGCGAAGGTGCTCCTCCTCGGGGCCGCAGCGACCGCCGCAGCGGGGAGCACCGCCGCCGTGGCCGGGACCGCCCCGGCGCCGCTCCCCGCCGCGTTCCGCAGCCAGACGCTCGTCTCGCCCGCGGTCGTCGGGTACCCGCCGCACGCGTTCCTCACGAACGCGCATGCGATCTCCGGGATCGACCCGGACCTCAGCGTCGCCCTCGGCGGCCCGCTCGGCCAGAAGGTCCACCTGCAGGTCGCCTCGTTCGAGAACTCCCTGCTCGGGCTCCAGCGCGGCACCTACTTCATGGTCACCGGGAGCGACATCACCGCGTCCCGCGAGAAGACCTTCGACATGGTCTCCTACCTCGCCGACCACTACGAGTTCATGTCCCTCGCGTCGAAGCCCGCGATCGGCCCGGCGGTGACCTCGCTCTGCGGGCTCACGATCTCGACGGTCGCCGCGGACAGCTCGATCCCGGTGCTCCAGAGCGACTCGAAGGTCTGCACGTCGAAGGGCAAGCACGCGATCACGGTCACGACCTTCCCGGACCAGGGCTCCGCCGTGCTCGCGGTCGAGAGCGGCCGCGCGAACGCGACGACCGCGACCGTCACGAACCTCGGGTACGTCGCGACCCAGAGCCCGGGCAAGTTCCGGCTCGGCGGGCCGAAGTACAACTACGTGTACATCGGCATCGCCACGAAGAAGGGGAACGGGGTCGCCCCCGCGCTCGCGAAGGCCATCAACGTGCTCATCAAGAACGGCACCTACCACAAGATCCTCGCCAAGTACGGGGTCACGGACGACGCGGTCGCGCGCGCCCTCGTGAACCCGAACCCGAACGTCGTCCGCTGACCGGGCGGCACCTCCCTCGCCGGTGACGACGACGACCACGGACCGGTCGAGAGCCGAGAAGCGCCCCGCCGGAGCAGGCCCCTCCGGCGGGGCGGCCGCGGGCCTCGAGCGCACCGAGCGCCGCCTCCGGCGGAACACCGGGGTCAAGCTCGTCGGGGTCCTCGCCGCCCTCCTGCTCGCGTTCGTCGTCCAGGGGATCGCCCGCAACAGCGCGCTCGAGTGGAGGGTCGTCGGGAGCTACCTGTTCTCCGGCCCGATCCTCGACGGGGTGCTCCGGACCCTTCTCATCACGGTGACCTCGATCGCGATCGCCGTCGTGCTCGGGGTGCTGCTCGCGAACATGCGGCTCTCGCGCAACCGGGTCCTCCAGGCCGTGAACGCCGTCTACGTGTGGTTCTTCCGGTCGATCCCGCTCCTCGTGCTGCTCATCATCGCCTACAACTTCTCCCTCCTCTACGCGCACCTCTCGCTCGGGCTCCCCTTCGGCCCGTCCTTCGTGACCTTCACGACCGCGCACGTCGTGACCGCCCTCACCGCGGCGATCATCACGTTCGGCCTCCAGCAGGCCGCGTACACCTCGGAGGTCGTGCGCGCCGCGATCATGTCCGTCTCGCGCGGCCAGGTCGAGGCCGCGGAGACCCTCGGGGTGACCTACTGGGGGGCCATGCGCCGCATCGTGCTCCCCCAGGCGGCGCGCATCGCGCTCCCTCCCGTCGCGAACGAGACGATCAACTTGTGCAAGTCGACGTCCCTCGTCGCGTTCATCTCCGTCCCGGACCTCCTCTACTCCGTCCAGGAGGTGTACGCCGCGAACTTCAAGGTCCTCCCCCTCCTCGTCGTCGCGACGATCTGGTACATGGCGATCGTCTCGGTGATGTCCGCCGCGCAGTGGTGGCTCGAGAGGTCCATGCGCCGCACGAGGCGCACCACCCGCATCGCGCTCGCCCCGGAGGTCGTCGAGTGAGCGCGCCCGCTCCCCCGGTCCTCGAGGCCTGGCGGGTCTCGAAGCGCTTCGGCTCCGAGTACGCGGTGCGCGGCGTGTCCCTCACGGTCGACGCCGGGACCGCCGTCTGCATCCTCGGCCCCTCGGGATCGGGCAAGACCACGTTCATCCGCTGCCTCAACCACCTCGAGGAGCCCGACGAGGGGTACGTGTTCGTCGACGGCGAGCCGCTCGGGTACCGCCGCACCGGAGACGTCTTCGCGCAGGTCCGCCGCCGCGAGCTCCCCCGGCAGCGCCGGAGGATCGGGATGGTCTTCCAGCAGTTCAACCTCTTCGACCACATGACCGCGCTCGAGAACGTGATGGAGGCGCCCGTGAAGGTGCTCCGCCGCCCGCGCTCCGAGGTGCGCGCCTCGGCGGGCGCGCTCCTCGAGCGCGTCGGCCTCGCGGACCGCGCGGACCACTACCCCCGCGAGCTCTCCGGCGGGCAGCAGCAGCGGGTCGCGATCGCGCGGGCGCTCGCCATGGAGCCGCGCCTCCTGCTCTGCGACGAGCCGACCTCCGCGCTCGACCCCGAGATGGTCCACGAGGTGCTCCAGGTCCTCGCGAGCCTCGTCGCCGAGGGGATGACGATGGTCACGGTCACCCACGAGGTCGGCTTCGCCCGCGAGGTCGCCCAGCGGTTCGTGTTCATGGAGGGCGGCGAGGTCGTCGAGGAGGGCGACGCCCGCGACCTCACGACCTCGGGCGTGTCCGAGGAGCGGACCCGCTCGTTCCTCGCGAAGGTCCTCTAGCGCGTGGCGTGCGACGGGGCTCGCTGACGTGACGGGGCGCCGACCGCTCGTCGCGATACCCGGCCGCCGCTCCTCCGCGGAGGCTCTCCGCTTCGGCGGGGTCGTCGTCGCGGAGCAGCTCGCCGCCGCGGTCCTCGACGCGGGCGGCGAGCCCGTCGTCCTCGTCCCCGAGCGCGACCCGGACGCCGCGGACCGGCTCGCCTTCGCCGACGCCGTGCTCCTCCCGGGAGGAGGGGACGTCGACCCCTCCGCCTACGGCGCGCGCGACGCCCACGAGTCCGTCTACGGCGTCGACGCCGTGTGCGACTCGTTCGACCTCGCGGTCGCCCGCCACGCGGTCGCCGCGGGGGTGCCGCTCCTCGCGATCTGCCGGGGCCTCCAGGTCCTCGACGTCGCGCTCGGCGGAACGCTCTCGCAGCACCTCGACCCGCCGCATCGCGACGGCGAGACGACCGTCCACGTGTCGCCCGGCTCGTCTCTCGAGACGACCCTCGGGACGGGCGTCCTTCGCGTCTCCTGCTTCCACCACCAGCACGTCGAGACGCTCGGCGCCGGCCTCGTCGTCGTCGCGACCGCGCAGGACGGGACGGTCGAGGCGCTCGAGCTCCCCGGGTCGCGCGCCCTCGTGCGCGCCGTGCAGTGGCACCCCGAGGACACCTTCGAGCAGGACGCCTCCGAGCGCGCTCTCTTCGCCGAGCTCGTCGACGCCGCGACCGCACGCCGCACGCGCGCCCGACCGGGCGACCCAGACGGAGGAGCGACGACGTGACCCATCCCGACTGGCGCGCCCTCGCGGGCGCGGTGCAACCCCGGCGCGAGCTCTTCCTCGGGGGGCGATGGTCCGAGCCGCTCGACGGCGCGTACCTGCCCGTGCGGAGTCCGGTCGACGGTCGCCCGCTCGGCGACGTCGCGCTCGCGGGCGCCGAGGACGTCGGGCGTGCGGTTGCCCTCGCGCGGGCCTCGTTCGACGACGGGCGCTGGTCGACCCGTGCGCCCGCGGCGCGCGGCGCGGTCCTCGTCCGCTGGTCCGAGCGGTGCGAGGCGAGCCGCGACGAGCTCGCCCTGCTCGTCTCGCTCGAGATGGGAAAGCCCGTCGCGCAGGCGCGCGACGTCGACGTCCCCGCCCTCGTGACAACCCTCCGCTTCTACGGGGAGGCGGCGGACAAGGTCGCCGACGAGCTCCCCTGGACCGACCCGGGGTCGCTCGCGCTCGTGACCCGCGAGCCCGCGGGCGTCGTCGGGGCGATCGTCCCGTGGAACTTCCCCCTCACGATCGCGGGCTGGAAGATCGCGCCCGCGCTCGCCGTCGGCTGCTCGGTCGTGCTGAAGCTCGCCGAGGAGGCCCCCTTCTCGATGCTCCGCGTCGCGGAGCTCGGCGCCGAGGCCGGTCTCCCCGACGGCGTCCTCAGCGTCCTGAACGGCCGGGGCGCGGTCGCGGGGCGCGCGCTCGGGCTCCACCGGCAGGTCGACGTCGTCACCTTCACGGGCTCGACCGAGGTCGGCCGGCTCGTGCACTCCTACGCGTCGAGCTCGAACCTGAAGCGCACCTACCTCGAGCTCGGGGGGAAGTCCGCGAACGTCGTGTTCCCCGACGCGGACCTCGAGCGCGCCGGGGCGACGGCCGCGTGGTCTGCCTTCTACAACCAGGGCGAGATGTGCAGCGCCGGGAGCAGGCTCCTCGTCCACGAGGACGTCCACGACGAGGTCGTCGCGGCCGCGCTCTCGACCGCCGCGACGATGGCGCCGGGCGACCCGCTCGACCCCTCGTCCGCGACCGGTGCGCTCGTGAGCGAGGAGCACGCGTCGCGGGTCGCCGGGCACGTCGAGCGCGCCGAGGCCTCGTCGGCCGAGCTCCTCGCGGGCGGGCGGCGGGCCGAGGTCGTCGCGGGCGGGAGCTACTTCGCCCCGACCGTGTTCGACCGGGTCGACCCCCGCCAGCCGCTCGCGACCGAGGAGGTGTTCGGACCGGTCCTCGCGGTGACCTCCTTCTCCGAGGAGCACGAGGCGGTCCGGCTCGCGAACGGCACCCGCTACGGGCTCGCCGCGGGCGTGTGGACGAGGGACCTCGGCCGCGCGCACCGCGTCGCGCGCGCCATGCGCGCCGGCGTCGTCTGGGTGAACTGCTTCGAGGAGGGCGACCTCACGGTCCCCTTCGGCGGGGTGAAGGAGTCCGGCCACGGGAGCGACAAGAGCCTGCGCGCGCTCGACAAGTTCCTCGACGTGAAGACGACCTGGATCACGCTCTCCTGAGGGGCGCCGGCCTGACGGGCGCCGGCCTGAGGGGCGCCGGCCAGCGCCCCGCTCACCACTGCGGCCAGGATGCGGGGAGCGCCCCCGAGGTCCCTCCCTGGGGGATGCCCCCTGGGGCGCCGAGGGACGTGAGCATCTGGGAGTAGTTCATCCCGAACGCCGTCGTGTTCCACCCGGCGAACTGCCCGTACGCGGCGGCCATCGTGACCCCGTCGGTCCCGGCCGCCCACCCGGTCTCGATCCCGTCCGGCCCCTCGTAGAGCTGCCCGATGACCGTCGACGCGGTCACGGTCTGGCCGGGCTGCACCGTCGGGGTGATGTCCTCGGCCGCGTACATGATGAGCCCCGCCGCCGGCCCGTCGGTCAGCCGGTAGGTGATGAACGTCCCGCCCGGCCATCCCCCGTTGTACGTGCTCAGCACGACCCCGTCGCCGACCGCGTAGATGGGCCCGACGCCCGAGTAGTCGACCCCCATGTCGATCCGCTCCGGGGAGAGCCCCGAGATCGAGCGGAGCGGGGACCTGGCGGAGCACGTGGCCAGCCGGGCCGTGCGCGGCCTGGGCGTCGAGCTGTCACACCGTTCCCGCGGGATGATCGAGCAGATGGGCGAGATCGCGTGCTCCATGTGGCGGCGGACCGCGGACGCCTACGCTGATCGCGACGCCTGCGCGGCAGCCCACCTCGAGGAGCTCGACGACGACCTCGACGAGCTGCACGTGCTGCTGACCGCGGAGATCGCCAGTGGGTCCATGCCGATCCCCATCGCGATCGAAGCCGCGCTGGTCGCCCGCTTCTACGAGCGGCTCGGCGACCACGCCGTCAACCTGTCCCGCAGGATCGCAGCGCTGGCCGTCCGTTCGGCCTGAACTGCCCCGGCGGCGGTCAGGAATGCGCTGCCGTCACGTGGTCGACGAACTGGGTCAGCAGCCGATCGAACTCGTCAGGGTGGTCCCGGTTCAGCATGTGGCCACCTCCGGCCACGATCTCGAACGACGCTCCCGGGATGGCCGCAGCCAGATCCCGTGCTTGGCCCACGGTGACCGCGGGATCCTCGTCACCGACCACGACGAGGGCAGGAACGTCGATCTGCCGCAGCCGGGCATGCTCGTCGTGCCCGACCAGCGCGAGCATCGCGTCGGCCAGCACATCGGGGTCGTTGCTGGCGAAATCCCGCCGCTCCCACGCCGTGCCGGCGGCGCGCGCCACGTGCATGG
>JAJZBW010000120.1 GCA_021798745.1 Actinomycetes bacterium | reverse complement strand
ACACAGAAAGTGCCTCCCTTGGCTTGGGGATGTGACGACCTCAGCAATCGTCATTCTCCCAGCTGGGGAGGCCTTCTTGGTGGATCAGGCGGGTGCGTTATCCCTGGTCAATGCGTGGATCCAGGCTGAGGACGGGTCGTCCGCGCCGTCGGCTCCGGCGGGTCAGCCTCCGAGCACGCCGAGTCCCCGGGGGAACCCGTGGAGGCTCGTCCACCCTGCAGCGGTCACGACGCCGAGCTCGCCAGTCTGCACGCCGCGGCCGAACGCGAGGTCGACAGGGTTCGGCTGGATCACGATCGCCATCCCCTCCTCGAGGACGAAGTCGTCGCGGGTGCCTCCGGGTCGGTCGCCCCCCGGGAGGACCGGGGGGAGGTACCCGCCTCCGAAGCCGTGCACGAGGTCGTCACAGGTGGTGAGCCCCGAGCGGGCGAGCGGCGACGCGGCGCGGCGGAGGTCCCCGACGGTCGCCCCGGGCACGGCCGCCGAGGCGAGGGCGGCGAAGACCTCTGTCGCGGCCTCGTGGAGGGCCGCGTACTCCGGCGTCGGGCCCGACCCGACCGTGAACGTCCGGAGGAGCTGACCTGCGTAGCCGGAGAAGCTCGCGCTCACTTCGCACGCGACGACGTCACCCGGCGAGATCCGCCGCGAGGAGGGCAACTGCGCCGGGACGTGGCGCTCGGGCGCGGCCATCGGGGTGGAGAAGAGGTAGTGGACGTGGTTCGTCCCTCCCTTCGAGAGGTACCCGTCCTCGAGGAGCGCGCAGCACTCGACCTCGGTCGTCCCCGGCGCGGCGTGCTCGACGAGGTTCGAGACGGCGCCGTCCGTGAGCGCCGCCCCGCGCGACAGGAACGCGATCTCCTCCGCCGACTTCACGAGCCGCATGCGCGTGTAGGAGCGGTCGATGCGGACGGCGTGCCCGAGGTGCGTGCGGGCCTCCTCGGTCCAGGAGCCCACGGACGCGACGACGCGACCGGGGCGCGCGACGGCACGGACGTGCCGGGCGACGGTGTCGAACGTCGAGGGGCCGCCCCAGGAGACCTCGACGCCGCGGGCGACGCGCGCGGCGTTCGGTACGTGGTTGGCGTGCTGGACGAACAGGGCCGGCTGCTCGTCGCCCGCGAGCACGAGCACTGCCTCGCGCGTCACCGGCCAGCCGGTGAGCCACTCGACGCACGAGCCGGAGCGGTCGGCGCCATAGCAGACGAGCACCGAGGCGCCCACCTCGTCGCGAGCGCGGCGCACGAGGGCCCACCGCCGCGAGCGCTCGGACTCGCTGAAGGACGGGTAGCCGTCGGGCGTCCCGGCGATCGCCGCTCGGCTCGGGGCGCCGTTCACGTGAGCGCCCGCACGGACCGCCGTCGCGCGCGAGCCCGGTC
Source organism: Actinomycetes bacterium (assembly GCA_021798745.1). GTDB lineage: Bacteria > Actinomycetota > Acidimicrobiia > Acidimicrobiales > Bog-793 > JAJZBW01. The sequence continues at coordinate 7,177 of JAJZBW010000120.1, read as the reverse complement.
GCACGCCCCTGACTCGCCCCGATCCGCCATCCGGCCCCCCGTCGGCCGACGCGGCGCCGCGAGGCGCGCCCGACCGGGAGGACGGTACGCGTGCGCCGTCGTGCCGGTCAAGCGAATAGCCCCGGCGCGGCGTGGGCGTGGTCCCCGGTGCGGGCGGGGCGCCCGACGGCTGTGCTCGCGTCGGGCGTCCGTCCGGGGCCGCCGACGTCGCCGCGCTCAGCTCCCGCCGCGCACACGGGCGACGAATGTCGCGAGAGGCCGCCGGTCCGGGAAGAGCCCGAGGAGGTGCTCGTTGCCGGGAGCCGCGCACGTGTCGAGCCAGGCAGCATCCGTCTCGCGGTCGAAGTGCTCCATCGCCGCGAGGAACGCGAGCACCCCCGGCCCGTGTCGCGCGTACCGCTCGTCGTAGGCGGTTCGGTACGCGAAGAGCCCCTCTCCGGCCCGCACGAGGCAGATCATCGCGATCGGTCCGTCCGGACCGTCGAGGCAGAGGAACCCGAGGCGGCCACGGTCGAGGTACGCGCGGCCCGCTGTCCGGAAGAACGCGGCCGCCCCCGGATCCCGCCCGAGCGCGAGCCCTCCGGGGTCGTGGCCCTTCCACCCCGACATCTCGAGGCGCACGAACGTGTCGAGCGACTCCGCGTCCGTCGCGACCCGCGTGGTGACCTCCGACCCGAGGTCCTCTTCGAGCCGCCTCCGGTGCTGGCGGATCGTGCGACGACGGTTCGAGCCGATGGAACGGGCCCAGTACTCCTCCTCGCCCGGGATCCGCCGCAGGAACCCGCGCTCCCACGACTCGAACGGGAGGAGGTGGAGGCCCATCTCGGCAGTCACCTCCCCGAGCAGAGCAGCGGCTCGGCCGTCGGCGACGAGCCACTCGAGGACGACGAGCTCCGCTCCCCGGGCGGACGCGACGCGGGCGACCTCTGCGAGGACGAGCTCGAGGGCCTCGGATCCCCGGTCGGCCGAGACGAACGGCGTGCCCACGGGCACCGCGGTGTGGGCGACCCGGGTGTTGAGGACCGAGCGGGAGGGGCTCCCGGAGGTCGCGGGCCGGCGCGCTGCCTCGAAGAGCGGGACGCACGCGTGGACGCACCCTCCGTGCTCCGCCACGACGAGAGCGGCCCGGGGCGACTCGTCGAGGTGCTCGAGCGCCGGGAGGAGCCATCCGGGCTCGAGGAAGGGGTTCGGCTCGACGGCGTTGGCCGCGCACTCCTGCCACGCGGCCACGTCGCGGGGCGTCAGCTCGCTCGGAGCGACGACCCGGACCCGCATCGCCGCGAGACTACGTCGTGGTTGCGGCGACGGCACATCGAGTGCACGATCGTCGTGTGCCTCGAGTCGGTCACGTCCTCCTCGTCACCTGGGCGGCGGGGGGCAACACGGTCCCGGCCGTCGGGCTCGTCGGGGAGCTCGTGCGTCGGGGGCACGACGTGCGCGTCCTCGCCCCCTCCGTCCTGCTGGAGCGCTTCGAGCGGGCCGGAGCCCGCTTCCGCCCTCTCGTCCGGGCGCGGGCCCCGCACCTCGTGGAGGAGGACGTGTTCGACGACCACCTCCTCGCGTGGACACGGTACATATCGGGGAGCCGGATCGCGGAGGACGTGCTCGACGATCTCGGCTCCGAGCGGACCGATGTGGCCGTCGTCGACGCGTTCCTCTCGGGCGCGCTGGCGGCGGTCGAGAAGGCACGTGTCCCGTCGGTCGTCCTCGTCCACGTCCTGTACGAGCCCTCTGTGGAGGGACCGCTCGCGAGGCAGTGGGACCCGACGCGCCCGATCGTCGAGTCGACCCGGGAGCTGCTCGCGTTGCCCGAGCTCGACCCGGGCGCTCCTCTCGTCGCGGCGCTCTGGGGACGGGCGGACAAGGTGCTCGTGTGTGCGCCGCGCTCGTTCGACTTCCCGTCCCGCGACCTCGCCGCGAACGTCCGCTACGTCGGGCCCATCCTCGAGGACCCCCCGCGGGGACGGCCCTGCACGCGGAGGCGGACGGTTCTCGTGAGCCTGAGCACCACGGAGATGCGCCAGGAGGCCGTGCTCCAGCGGATCCTCGACGCCGTCGCGGGGCTGGATGCCGAGATCGTGTGCACACTTGGGCGGATTCCCGTCCCGGGGCTCCGTGCGCCGGCGGGCGTGACCGTGCACGACTGGCTCCCGCACGGCGAGGTCCTCCCGCGCACGGCTGTCGCCGTCACCCACGCGGGGCTCAGCACGGTGATGGGGGCGCTCGTCTCGGCTGTCCCCCTGGTGTGCCTCCCGTTCGGGCGGGACCAGCCGGTGAACGCGCGACGGGTCGAGATGCTCGGCCTCGGGGAGAGCCTGTCCACCGACTCCCCCGAGCGCGAGATCGAGTCGTCCGTGCGCGCCGTCCTCGGCGATCCCTCCTACGCGGAGAGGGCCGCCGCCATGGCGGAGGACATCGCCCGCTACGGAGCCGGCGCCGTCGCCGTCGCGGAGGTCGAGTCCCTCCTGTGACCCGGGCCGGTGCGAGGCCGCGCTCGTCGTGTCAGGAGGTCTCGGAGGGCTCGGGGTCCGCCTCGACGAGGCGGCGGACGGCGGCGAGGATCGCGTCCTCCTCCGAGGACGCGTGCTCGTCGCTCAACCACGCCCCGGCGAGCTCGCCTCCGACGCGGCGCAGGGTGCCGTCCGGGAGGTGGACGAGACGGTCGAGCAGGCCGTTGCGCACGACGACCACGAAGGGCTCCGGGTCCCATCCTGCGCTCGACACGATCGCGCGCAGCTCGTCGAGCGAGAACGGGGAGTCGCACCAGCGCGCGAGCCAGCTCGCCACCTCGTCGGGGGCGAGGCCGCCCGCGAGGTAGCCCATGCGGTCCGCGTCCGTGGTGAGGAGCGCGAGCACGTCCACGACGCGACCGTGCCACCCCGCCGCCGCGGCGAGCTCGTCCGCGATCCCGGGTCGGACCGTGCCGTTCGGCGCGACGTGCTCGGCGATCGCCCGGGTCACCTCCTCGATCGTCGGCTCGCGCGTCGTCACGGTCGGGCGCGCCCCGCGACCTCGACCCTCGCGGAGGCGTGGTCGGACGCCGCCCCGAACGCCCCGAAGAAGTCCCCGGGGGCCCCGGTCGTAGGGGAGCCTCCCGCGGCGCGCATCCCCACCGCTCCAGCCGGCTACGCGGCCGTGGCGTCCCGGAGGACCGCGACGAGGTCGTTGGCGTCGATGACCAGGTGGTCCTGTCCGTCGATCGTGAGCTCCGTCCCGGAGTAGCGCGGGTACAGGACGCGATCGCCGGCCTTCACCTTGATGAGGTCCTCGTCGTCCCCGACCGCGACGACGACGCCCCGCTGGGGCTTCTCCTTCGCCGTGTCGGGTATCAGGAGCCCGCTCGGGGTGACGCTCTCCTCGTCGAGCACCCGCACGAGCACCCGCGCTCCGAGTGGCTGCACGCTCTCTGACATGTCCTCTCCTCTTCTGTCGTCGTCGGGCGCTCGTCCCGGGCTCACCGCGTGGCAGCCTTCAGCCCGAGGAGGCGGTCGATCTGCGCCTGGTCGAACCCCACGACGGGCCGACCGTCTATCTCGATGACGGGGACCCCCGTACGTCCCGTGCGTCGGACGAGGTCGTCTGCCGCTCTCGGGTCCCGGGTGACGTCGACCTCCTTGAACGGGACGCCGCGGCTGCGCAGGTACGACTTCGCCCGCTGGCACCACGGGCAGGTCGGGGTCGTGAACACGAGGACCCGGTGGTGCGACGGGGCAGTCGGAGCGCTCATCGCCGCGCCCTGCCCTCGTTCGGCGCTCGGCCGAGGCGGTCGGCCACGATGCCGTGGACGATGTCGCACGCCGCCGCGATGCGCGGCTCGGAGAGCCGGTAGTAGACCGTCGCGCGCTCGCGCCGGGAGGTGACGATCCCCGCGCCCCGGAGCACCGAGAGGTGCTGGCTCGCGTTCGGAAGGCTCATCCCCACCTCCTCGGCGAGCTCGGTCACGCACCGCTCCCCGGAGCGCAGGGCGTCGATCACCCGGAGGCGCTTCGGGTCGGTGAGGACCTTGCACAGCTCCGCGTGCAGGCGGAACGCCTCGTCGTCGCGCGGTGCGAGCGGCCTTGCGAGTACCGGTGCTCGTGCCATGCCGCAAGTATAGCGTGCCCACTTGCGCAAGTACGCGAGCTAATCGCTCCCGCGCGCCCCCGCTCCCTCGGCCGGTGGATCGCCGGGCGCCCGGCGGTGGGACGGCGGCCCGTCCGATCGGGTGGAGGAGCCGTCGGCCACGCCAGGGGTCGAGGTCACAGAAGGCCGCTCCGCCGGAGCCCGAGACGCACGGTCTGGCGCACGCAGGCGAGGAAGGCGAGCGGCAGCCCGAGGAGGAGCGTCGCCGGGTCGAGGCGGCCGACGCCGAGCGCGGCGACGAGCTCCAGCAGGAACAACGGTCCCGTCACGAACGCGTTGCCGACCGCGAGCCGCAGCGCGATGCTCCAGATCTCGCCGGCCGCCATGGTCGGCGCCCGACGGTCGAGGGCGAGCACGTAGCCGAGCGAGCCCGCAGCGAGGTAGACGGACGACAAGCCGAGGCCGAGGCATACGAGGCCCATGGGAGTGTGCCGGGCGGCGAAGTAGTGGACCTCGCCGATGCCGATGGCGAGCAGGACGAGCGGTGCGCCGACGACGGCCGTCGGTCGGCCGACGCCGGCCCCGACGAACGCGGACCAGAACTCCCGCGCGACCCGGTCCTCGCCGTCCCCACGCCACCGCTCGAGAGCGCCCCAGCCCGCGCGGAGCGCGAGCGGCGAGGTGACGATCGGGAGGCAGGCGAGGAGCACGAGCACGTTGAGGAGCAGCACGTTGAACACGGTCGTGAGGCCGGCGAGGACGCCCGACGCGCGCCGCGCCGCGAGGACCCGTCCCATGAGGGAGGGCTCGGGGCTCCGGGCGCTCACTTCTCGCCGGTCCCCTGGATCGCGATCCCGTGCAGGAACACGCGCTGGGTGAGGAAGAAGAGGATGACGATGGGCGCGGTCGCCGCGCTCGCCGCGGCCATGACCCACGGCCAGCTCGTCTGGTAGGTGCCGAGCACCTGGTAGAGACCGAGGGACAGCGGGTACCAGGACGTGTCGTTTATGTAGACGAGCGGTCCTATGTAGTCGTTCCACGAGTAGATGAACTGGAACAGCACGACCGTCGCCATGGCGGGCTTGGCCATCGGCAGGACGATCCGCCGGTAGATGTAGAGCTCGTTCGCCCCGTCGACCCGAGCCGCGTCGGACATCGACGCGGGAATGGTCATGAAGAACTGCCGCAGCAAGAACGTGCTGAAGACGGAGCTCCCGAAGAACGTCGGGACCGTGAGCGGGAGGTACCAGCCGACCATGTGGAACCGCTTGTACATGACGAACAGCGGGATCAGGGTCGCGAAGAACGGGACGAGGAGCGTGCTCACCATCACGTAGAAGAGGAGGTTCCGGCCGCGCCAGGAGATCCGCGAGAACCCGTACGCGACGAGGCTGCTCGACAGGCAGACGCCGATGATGGTGATCGCCGCGTACATCACCGTGTTGAGGAAGAAGCGGTAGAAGGGGACCGCCGTGAGGACCTGGGGGTAGTTGGCCCACACGAAGGGGTGGGGCCACCAGACGACCGGGACGGCGAGCGCCTGGTGGCTCGACTTGAGCGACGTGAGGAACATCCACACGAGCGGGAACCCGGCCACCACGCTGACGGCGACGAGGACGGCGTGCTTCGCGAGCGATCGGACGAGGCGGTGGCGGGCCCGCCCCGGCGGGAGCGAGGAGCGACGGCGCGTCGGCACGAGGACGTCAGTCACCGGGCCCCCCGGAGTAGAAGACCCAGCGACGCGAGGACCGGAAGAGAACGACCGTGACGATGCCGGTGAGGAGGAAGAGAACGAAGCCGAGAGCCGACGCATATCCCATCTTGAGGAAGCTGAAAGCCTGCTCGTAGAGGTACTGGACGAAGAACCACGTGGAGTTCCCCGGGCCGCCGATGTCCGAGCTCTCGATGACCTGCGCCTGGGTGAAGTACGAGATGCAGAGCACGAGCTGCTGTATGACGTTGAAGAGGATCACGGGGCTTATGAGCGGGATCGTGACCGCCCGGAGCCGGCGAAACGCACTCGCGCCGTCGAGGTTCGCCGCCTCGTAGAGCTCCCGCGGCACTCCCTGGAGGGCGGCGAGGAAGATCACCATCGGCTGCCCGAGCCCCCACAGGCCGAGAAGGACGAACGACGGCTTCGACCAGCTGATCGAGAAGAACCAGTTGGGCCCGGGTATGTGCAGGCCGTGGAGCAGGTCGTTCACGATCCCCGCGGTTGGGTTGAATATCCACACGAAGATCATGCTCGACGCGACAAGAGGCACGACCGAGGGGATGTAGAAGATCGTCCGGTACACGGCCCGGCCCTTCACGTCGAGGTTCAAGAGGAGCGCGAGACCGAGAGCGATGGCCGTCGACAGCGGGAGCTCGATGACCGTGTAGTAGAAGGTGTTGAACAGCGCCGTCCGCACGAGCGGGTCGTGGAGCATGGCGCTGTAGTTCGCGAAGCCCACGAGGTGCGGCGCGCTGACCCCATTGAAGTTCGTGAAGCTGTAGTAGACGGTCGCGACGAACGGATAGGCGAAGAACGCGAGGAACCCGATGATCCACGGGCTCACGAACAGCAGCCCGTTGCGGGTCGAGAGCCGCCTCTGGACCGCGCCGGCACGCGGCCCACGACGCTCCTGGCGTCGTGGGCGCGCGTGCGCCGACGGACCGCGGAGGTGCCGGAGCCGAGGGGAGGTGACAGGGGTGGCGCCCTCCCCCCGGCGGCCGGTCATCTCGCAGGCCTTCGTCGGGTCTAGCCGGCGTTCGCCTGGCCGTCTATGTACTGCAGTGCCTGTGCGGGCGTCTGGGTCCGCTCGAGCACGTTGTTCGTGGCAGTCGCCTCAGCCTGGATCCACGCGCCCGCCCTTTGAGCGGTCGGCATCTGGCGAAAAGGCCTTGAGTTCACTGCAAAGTCGGGCGGAGACCGTCGCCAGGGCGTGACGGACCAACGCCTCCTGCGATTCTGTCGTTGTCAGCGCATTGGTGGTCGTCTGCGGCTGCGCCGGTCCGCTGGTGGTCGCTCAGGTGACGAGCGGCAGGCGGCGAAGCCGATCAAGTGCGCCGGAGAACGCATCGGCCCAGGGCCAGTGCTCGGGGAGTCGTAGCGTCGTCTTGCCGGAGCGGTTGA
>JAJZBW010000119.1 GCA_021798745.1 Actinomycetes bacterium | reverse complement strand
CGACCGCGGCGACGATCCCGACGACGATGGCGGGCGAGAACACGAACCTCCAGCCGATCGAGGACGCGACGAGGCCCCCGAGCGGGGGGCCGACGGTCTGGCCGAGACCGTTCGCCGCCGCCCACAGGCCGAGAGCACGTCCCCGACGCGCCGGCTCATAGACGTCGGTCACGATGCCCATGACGCACGGAAGGATCGCCGCGCTCGACATGCCCTGCAGGACGCGGAGCACGACGAGCGCTGCGGCATCCGGTGCGAGCGACGCGCCGACCGACGTCGCGCAGAGCGCGAGCACGGACGCCACGAAGAGCCGCTTGCGACCGACACGATCCGCGAGCCAGCCGGCCAGAGGCATCGCCACCGCGAGCGCGAGCGGGAAGGAGACGACGACGAGCGCCCCGCTCGACACGTTCACGTGCAGGCTCGCGACCACGAGCCGGAGGGGAGCGTTCATCACGTTGTTGTTCAACGTCCCGACGAACGTCCCACAGAGCAGCGGCACGAGCGGCGCCCACCCCACCGCGTGCGGGCTCTCTCGTCCAGGCGACGCTCCGGGACCCGGGGTGAGCTCCACCGGCGCGACGGGTAAAGGCGCCTGCTTCCTCACTCCTCCTCGTCGCCCTCGCCGACCACCGACGTGGACCCGCCGAGGAAGACCTCGCCGATGTCGGCCCGCCCGAGGATCTCCTGCGCGGGCTGCGACACCTCGACCGCTCCGGACACGAGGATGTAGCCCCAGTCCGCGACCCGGAGCGCCTCGGTCGCCTTCTGCTCGACGAGCAGCACGGCGGTCCCCGCGTCTGCGAGCGCCCGTACGTGGACCTCGAAGAGCTCCTCGGTGAGCGGAACCGACAGCCCGGCCGTCGGCTCGTCGAGGATCAGCACGGAGGGCTCGAGCATGAGCACTCGTCCGACGGCGACCATCTTGCGCTCGCCACCGGACAGCTGGCCGACCGCGCGGCTCCGCATGCGGGCGAGCGGAGGGAAGAGCTCGAGGAGCTCGAGCGCTCGTGCGTGCGACTTCTTCTTCGAGAGCAGGTACCCGCCGATCTCGAGGTTCTCCCACACCGTGAGGTCCTCGAAGACGTCCTGGCTCTGCGGCACGTAACCGATCCCGTGGCGCGCGATCCGCTCCGCCGAGTCGTTCGTGATGTTCCTGTCCGCAAGGTGCACCGAGCCACCCGTCACCTTGAGCTGGCCCATGATGGCCTTGACGAGCGTCGACTTCCCGGCCCCGTTCGGCCCGGCGACGACGGCGATCCGGCCGCGCTCGACTCCGATGCACACGTCGCGGATCACCGGAGGCCCGCCGTAGCCGGCCGTGACGCCCTCGAGACGAAGGTGGGTCACGACCTCCCGCCTCGCCTCGGTCGCGGTCATCGTCACCTGCGCCTCCCGAGGTACGCGCTGAGCACGTCGTCACGCGAGCGGACCTCGCTCATATCTCCCTCCGCGATCTTCGAGCCGCTCGCCATCACGACGACGCGCTCGCACAGCCGCTCGACGGACCCGAGCTCGTGCTCGACGAGCAGGAGCGCGATCCCCTCCGCGCGCAGGCTCGAGAGGGTCTCCTCGATCCTTCGCGCGAGGCTCCGGTTCACTCCGGCCATCGGCTCGTCGAGCAGGAGCATCTTCGGGCGGGCCATGAGCGCCCGCGCGATCTCGACGAGCTTGCGCTGGCCTCCCGAGAGGTCCGACGCGTACGCGTCCTCCTTGTCCCGGAGCTGGAGCCCGGACAGGATGTCCCGAGCCCGCCGGACCTCGGCGTCTTGGCTCGCGCGCCAGAAGCGCTTCCCGGCCAGCGCTCCGAGAAGCGACTGCCCCTTCATGCCGGGCACGGCGACGAGAAGGTTCTCCATCACGGTGAGCCGGCCGAACTCGCCCCCGAGCTGGAAGGTCCGAACGAGCCCCCGCCGCGCCGCCTCGTGCGGAGCGGTCCCGACGAGGTCCGTGCCGTCGAAGCGAACCCGTCCCGAGGTCGGCCGCACCTCCCCGCCGATGATCTTCAGCGCGGTCGACTTCCCTGCCCCGTTGGGGCCGATGAGGCCGACGATCGTGCCGGGGTCGACCTCGAAGCTGAGGCGGTCGACCGCCCGCAGCCCGCCGAACGCGACCGACACCTCCTCGACCGCGAGCAGCGGCTCGGTCCGGTGCGACGCGACCGCGGCCGCGGCCGCGGCCGGTCGTTCGACCTCCGCCACGACGCCGTCAGCCACGGGCGTCACGCTGCGCGCGCACGAGCAGGAGCGGGACGCGCGAGCGCGCCTCGGTCGCGAAGCGACGACGTCGCTCCGGGAGCACGCCGCGCGGCCGGAACCACATGAACAGCATGATCATGACCCCCATCGTGATCCACTGGACCGCGCCGACGAGGTCCGGGTTGCCGAGGCTCGGGAGCAGAACCGTGCCCTCGAGGAAGAGTCCCTGGACGAGGAACGCCCCGAGCGCGACCCCGCCGAGGTTTCCGCGTCCCCCCACGAGGACGGCGGCGAAGAGCCCGAACGTCTCCGGGTAGGTCCATCCCGCCGGCGACCAGGCGCCGATGAACTGGACCTCGATCGCACCGGCCAGCGCCGCGATCGCCCCGCCGACGGCCATCGTGAGGAGCCTGATCTTGACCACGTTCGTCCCGAGCGCGACCGCGGCGGCCTCGTTCTCGCGCACCGCCCGCATCGTCCTTCCGAGCGGCGAGCCCGTGATCCGGCGCATGACGTCGAACACGAGCAGCGCGACGACAGCCGTGACTGCGACGAAGAACCACCGGTAGTTCAGCTCGCTCAGGTGGACGCTCCCGAACGGCGCGGGGATGAGCGCGAGCCCCGTCTGCCCGTTCAAGAAGCCCGTGTTCGCCGACACGAGGTAGGTCGCGATGAGCGACACGACGAGCATGACCATCGCCTGGTAGTCGCCCCGGAGCCGGCGGAGGCTCACGAGCCCGACGAGCACCCCGAGCACCGCTCCGACCGCCATGGAGGCGATCCACGGGATCGGGAACGGCAGGTGCGTGCCCCAGAAGTACTGCTGGGTGCCGTTCGCCGACGGGTGCCCGAGCGTGAACACCGCCGTCGTGTACGCGCCCGCGGCGATGAACATCACGTACGCGAAGTTCAGCACCCCGGTCTCTCCGAACTGCAGGTTCAGCCCCCACGCAGCGATGATCCCGATGAGGATGTACATCGCCATGACGGTGAGGTAGTAGCTCATGCGGCGACCCCCTTCGCCTTCGCCGTGCCCGCGAACAGGCCGGTCGGACGGATGAGCAGGACGATCACGAGAACGACGAACGCGCTGATGGGCGCGTAGGCGCCGGAGAGGACGACCGCGCTCTCCTCGAGCAGCACACCGATCACGACCGACCCGAGCATCGCCCCGTACACCTGGCCGACCCCTCCGAGCACGGCGGCCGCGATGATCTCGATCAGCATCGTGTCGCCCATCGTGAAGCTCACGCTCGCGAGGCTGATGCCGAGCATCACGCCGGCCGCGCCCCCCATGAACCCGGAGAGCAGCCAGGCGAGGTCGACGATCCGCTGGGCGGGGACCCCGGAGGCGCGTGCGAGAGGAGCGTTGCCCGCGACCGCGCGCATCGCCTTCCCCGTCCTCGTGTACCGGAGCATCGCGTGCGTCGCGAGAGCCAGCGCGACCCCGATGCCGATGATCACGAGCTGCTCCGCCGTGAAGGACATCGCCCCGACGTGCACGATCCCGCCCGTGGACAGCGGGTAGAAGACCGAGACCGGCCCCCAGATCGCCTCGATCGTGTACTCGAGCACGAGCGAGAGCGCGATCGTGATCACGATCATCCCGAAGAACGTCGTTCCGCGACGCATGAACGGGGTGAGAAGGAACCGGTTGAGAAGCAGCGACGTGACACCGCCGAAGACCCCCGCCAGGACGAGCGCGTACCAGAGACCGATCCCGTGGCTCGTGCACACGTACCCGATGAACGCGGCGAGCGTCATCTGCGAGCCGAACCCGATGTTCAGCACGTTCGTCGCGCTGAACTGCAGCGTGAACCCGATGGCGGCGGGAAGCAGGATCGATGCGGTCACGATCCCGAACCCGAGGGAAGAGAGGACCTGGTTCACCGTTCACTGCCTCCCGCCGTCGTCGACACGTCCTAGCCCTGCCCCTCGCCTACCGACCGCTCACGCCGCGGCCTTGGCCATCAAGGTGGCCGACACGAGCGCTATGCGGTGGGGATTGGTCCCCTCGCTGACCGCCGCGAACGCCCCGGCGACGTTGTGGTGCTTGTTGATGTACAGGTTGCCGCTCGCACCGATGAACGCGATCTTCTTGCCCTTCGCGAGCGCCGCCGCCCCCGCCGCGTACGTGTGAACCACGACCTTGCCCGCACCAGGCGTGGCGAGTCCGAGGATCGCCGAGTCGAACACGGCCGGGCTCGTCGAGCGCGTCTGGTCGATCGCGAGCGCGACGAGGATCCCGGCGTCGTAGTAGCTGAGCGTGAACGGGTCGTCGACGTACTGGCTCACGTTGGGGACCTTCGTCGGCGACGCGTACAGCGACTTGTGGAACGCGGACCAGCCCGGGATCGTCGTCGGGGGCGTCGCCGCCTCCATCGCCGCGAACTGCTTCTCGAGGGTCGGGAGCCCGATCGCGCCGGACACGGCCGTGATCCAGCCGGGCTCCTCCGCTACCTCGGTCACGAGCGTCGGCGGGATGACCCCGTTGTCGAGCTGGTGGAGCTCCGCGAAGAACGTCGCAGAGGTGTCGGCGGGTGCGGTGAAGAAGATCACCTGCGGGTGCGCGTTCACGACCTGGGACACCTCGGTGTTGTACGACGGCTGACCCGGGGTGAGCGACACGTTCGCGACGATCTTGCCGCCCAGCGCCTTGAACCCGTTGATAGAGGCGGGCCCGTCACCCTGGCTTGTCGTTCCCGTCGCGAACACCGCGGCTGCACGCGTGTAGCCGTGCCCCTTCGCCCAGGCCGCCATGGCCACGCCCTCGGCGGCATCTGCCGGCGTGAGGCGCCAGTAGTACGGGTTCGTCTGGTAGTCGTACTGCGAGAGCCCGGCCATGAGGAACGTGGGGAGCTTGGCCTTCTCGAGCAGCGACTCCGTCGAGAGTGCCTCGTCCGAGCTCGGACCGAAGACCGCCACGACGTTCGAGGAGTGCGCGACGAGCGCGTTCGCCGCCGGCACCGCGTCGACGGGGTCGCCGCGAGTGTCCGACGTCGTGCACGCGAGCTTGTGCCCCATCGCGCCCCCGGCGCTGTTCACCGCGTACACGGCCGGGTAGCAGCCGGAGAGCGCAAGGTCTCCGAACGAGGCGTCGGGACCGCTGAAGGGGACGAACGAGACGATGTTCAGCGTGCTTCCCGACGCGTGCGCCGTAGATGCCGACGCTCCGGGCAGCGTGGCGACAGAGACCATCGCCCCGAGGCCTGCGACTGCCGCGGGAACCGCCGCGAGCCGCCACAGCTTTCCTCTTCTCACACCCCTCCCGTCACAACGATCAGACATTGCCTCCCCTTCCCGTGTCGATCCCGCCGCACTCGCATCCCGGCCGTGCGGCTGGGTGACACAAGGGTGCTCCGCGCCCCCGAGGCAGTCCATGGTCAACGTGCACATCTGCGGCGCGAAGCAGTGGGCGCACTGTCGAGCCGCCGTCGACGCTGGTCAGCGCCCGGATCCGGCCCCCCGGGTGGACGCGACGCGCGCGTCTGCCTCTGCGATCAGGCGCTCCATCTTCGCGAGGATGCCGAGCGTCTCCGGCCCGAGGAACGGTCGCGCTCGCTCGAGCAGCTCCGCGTCGCGGCACAGGTACCGCTCGACGAGCCTCATGGCGAGAGCGTCCACCAGGTCCTCGTCCCCGCTCGCGAACCCGGCCTCCACGACCGCGGAGAGCAGCTCGGCCCGTTCCGTGCGCCCGGGCGCGCCACCCGCCTCGCCGACGGCGTCCAGGTACGCGGGCACGACGACCTCCGTAACGAACGAGTACGCATCGAGCCCGCCGATCGGGCGCTCGCGGGCGCCGGACCCGGGGACGGCCGCATCCAGCGCGGCGAGAAATGTGGTCGTGTCCATGGTTCTCCTCTCGGACGCAGCGGGGTCGCGCCCCCGGCGCTCAGATTCCCGGACCGAACTCCGAGTCGACCGCCGCCGACACCTCGGAGAGCGTCCGTATCCGGTGCGCGAGCCAGAACGTGAACCGTGCCTCCGGGTCCCTCAGGTCCAGCCCGAGCAGCCGCGAGACGCGTTCGACCTTGTACAGCATCGTGTTCCGGTGCAGCTGGAGCTCGCGCGCCGCGGCGTTCAGGTTCCCGCCGTGCGCCACGTAGGTCGTCGCTACCTGCTCGAGGTCGGCCCCGAATCCCACCTGAGCGAGCGGCTCGAGCACCTCGTTCGCGAAGTCCCGCCCCTCGGGAGTGTCCGCGACCGCTGCGAGCGCCGCGAACACCCGGAGCTCGGAGTAGCCGCACACCCGGTCGAGGTGGAGCCGCTGGGATATCCCGAGCGCTATCTGCGCCTCCCGGTAGCTCTGGTGCACCCCGGTCGCCCCCTGCCCGGGGCGGCCGAAGGTGACGGTCACCTCCTCGCCGAGCCGAGTCGACGCGAGAAGCCTCGCGAAGGCCGCGACGTCGGCCGCGCCCTGGTCGAGCGACCCCCTCCCCCGTCCGGCGACCACCGCGATCTCCCGGACGACCACGAGAAGCTCGCCGACCGTCGTCGTGAGCGTCCGCTGCCCGGAGCGTGCCGGGAGGTCGCCGATGCTCCGCACGAGTGCCCGCTGGCGCTCGAGGCTCCGGGTGGACGGGACCCCGAGGAGCCCGGCGACGACGACGACCGCGTAGCGGGCCCGCAGGTCGAAGTCGTGGTGCGCGGCGCGTGCCACGAGCTCGTGGACGTTCGCGAAACGCCCGTGGAGCAGGGCGTGGACGAAGTCCCCGCGCGCCCGCTCCTCCGCCGCCTCGACGCTTCTCAGCCGGAGCATCTCCGAGCCGGAGATCATGGCTCCCTGCTCGGCGATCACGCGGTGCTGGGCGACGTCGTGCGCCGCCGGCGGCTCCTCGAGCTCGACGATCACGATCCACCCGTAGGTGTGCTCGCCGAGCACGATCGGCGCGGTCACGACCGTGACCGGCTGGTCCTCCAGCGCGACGTGCGCGAGCCGGGCGTGACGCCGGTCCGCCTCCCGACCGGGCTCGCCCCCGCCGGCGTCGAGCTCGACTGCGAGCAGCCGCACGAGCTCGGACGGGTCGGGGACCGCCCCGGGACCGAGCGACTCGTACGCGAGCACCGCGCCGTTCGCGTCGAGCAGGAACGTCGGGCAGCGTGCGAGACGCGAGATCTCCCTCGCCATCGTCGCGAGCCCGCTGCCCCGGTAGAGGACCTCGCTCAGCGCCCGGTGCACGTTCACCCCGTATGCGAGCACGTGGGCGTCCTGCGCGAGGTTCTTCTCCGCGACGAGCCTGCTCAGCTCGAGGTACGTGACCGGAGCTCCGACGAGCACGATCGCAGGTGCCCCGCCGGCAGCAGCGTCGGCGCACCCGATCCTCGTCTCTCCGTCCGCGCCGGACACCACGACCACGGGACAACGGTGAGCCACGAGCCTCGTGAACAGCTCTCGGAGCTCCGCGTGCGCGCCGGGGAGCTCGCCCGCCCGCGCGAACACCGCGATCCGCTCGAGCGACCCGCCGCTCGCGAGCGCCTCGGCGAGCGGCTCGCACCAGTCCACCGGCGTCGCGCTCGGGTCCCCCCCGCCGACGAGGAGATGGGCGCGAAGCGCCGGCTCCGCGAGCAGCGCGCCGAGGGTGACCTCCCCGTGCGGGGGCACCGCCCGATGGTCGGCCGAGCCGGACCCCTCAGTCGTCGGCGCGCCCACGGCACGCGCTGCCCGTCCACGCGGCCGGCCGGCCGTCTCGACGACCGGCGTCAGGAGCGGCGACCACGCCACGGGATCGTAACAGCCGCCCGCGCGACCGGGATCCTTCGCGCCCCTCAGCCCTCCGCGCCCTGCGCGGCCGCGAGCTGCTCGAACGCAGCGAGCGCGGCCGCTCCGACGGCCTTGTCCTGCGCCCCCACGCCCCCGCTCACCCCGACCGCCCCGATGACCCGGCCCTCGTGCACGATCGGGAACCCCCCGACGAAGATCGCGAAGCGACCCGGGAGCATGTGGCTGATGCCGAAGGCCTCGTTCCCCGGCAGCGCCGGCCCGTTGGGCGGCTCGTTGAACACGTGCGTCGCGCGCTCGTGCCCGGCCGCCGTGAAGGCCTTCGCCATCGCGATCTCGACGCCCGTGAGCCGGGCGCCCGTCATCCGGTGGAGCGCGATCACGTGACCTCCATCGTCGACGATGCAGATCGTCTGCTTCACGTCCTGCCGAACCGCCTCCTGCTCGGCCGCCTGGAGCAGCACGATCGCGTCCTCGAGCGTCAGCTTGCACGCGGTGTACACGGGCACTCCCTGTCGTCGGGCCGCATCGCTGCGGCGGGGTCGTCGGGCCGCATCGCTGCGGCGGGGTCGTCGGGCCGCATCGCTGCGGCGGGGTCGTCGGGCCGCATCGCTGCGGCGGGGTCGGGGCTAGAAGCCGG
>JAJZBW010000118.1 GCA_021798745.1 Actinomycetes bacterium | reverse complement strand
GGGTGTCCGAGAGGCGCGCCCGCCCGGCGGGGCGTTGGGGACGGGAGACCGGACCGCGCGTCGGCACCGCGGGCGGAGCCGAGCGCGAGGCGCCGGCGCGTCGGAGCGACCGTCGCCCGGCACCCGAGGGCGACCGGGCAGCGGTCGCTGCTGCTCGAGAGGCCTACGACGCGGCGCGACGGGGGGAGAGCACCCGTCGCCCGAGGAGGAAGACGGTCCCGGGGGCAGTCGCGATGGAGATCCGATCGTTCGGGGCTCCGAGGCAGGCGGCGCTCGAGGCGAAGCTCGCGGACGCGGCGCGGGCGTACGAGCACGACCGGTACGGAGAGGCGCTCGCCGTGCTGAGGGAGATCGCCCGAGCCGTGCCCGGCGTGCCCTCGGTCCGGGAGCTCTACGGGCTCGCCTTCTACCGGGTCGGGCGGTGGAAGGAGGCGCTCCGGGAGCTGCGGGCGTTCGTCGAGCTCACGGGGTCGGTCGACCAGAACCCGGTGATCGCCGACTGCGAGCGGGCCCTCGGTCACCACGGGCGCGTCGAGGAGCTGTGGTCCGAGCTCCGCCGGGCCGGAGCCGGAAGCGACGTGCTCGCGGAGGGGCGCCTCGTGATGGCGGGCTCGCTCGCGGACCGCGGGCGGGTGTCGGATGCCATCGCGCTGCTCGAGCCCGCAGCCACGCGCCCGGTGCGGCGCCCGCTCGACCGGCACCTGCGGCAGTGGTACGCGCTCGCCGACCTCTACGAGAGGAGCGGCGACATCCCGAGGGCCCGCGAGCTGTTCCGTCGGGTCGTGGACGCGGACGCGGAGCTCTCGGACGCCGCGATCCGGCTCGCCGGCCTCCGCTGAGCGTCCGCCTCCGACCGTCCGGGGTGCAGGCGGAGGCGCACTACGTTGGGGGGGGGCCGGGACGCACGGTCCGGGCGGGCGCGGGAGGCTGACCGATGGGCGTCGACGTCGCAGGTCTGCTCGGCGAAGAGGCCGAGAGCTTGCTGGGGCACACGAGCACGACGATCGCTCGCGACCAGCTCCACCTTCCGGGGCCGGACTACGTCGACCGTGTGCTCGTGTGGAGCGACCGCTCGGTCCCGGTTCTGCGCAACCTCCAGGGCACCTTCGACCACGGCCGGCTCGGGGGGACGGGATACCTGTCGATCCTCCCGGTCGACCAGGGGATCGAGCACTCCGCGGCGGCCAGCTTCGCGAAGGAGCCCGCATATCTCGACCCCGCGAGCATCGTCGAGCTCGCCATCGCCGCCCAGTGCAACGCGGTCGCCTCGACGCTCGGGGTGCTCGGGGTGGTGGCCCGGCGCTACGCGCACAAGATCCCGTTCATCGTGAAGCTCAACCACAACGAGCTCCTCACGTACCCCGCCAAGGCGGACCAGGTCATGTTCGCGTCGGTCCGACAGGCGGTCGACCTCGGTGCGGCGGGAGTCGGTGCGACCATCTACTTCGGCTCGGAGCAGTCCACCCGGCAGATCCAGGAGGTGGGCGCGGCGTTCGCCGAGGCCCACCGCCACGGGCTCTACACGGTCCTGTGGTGCTACCTGCGCAACGACGCCTTCAAGACCGCCGCGGCCGACTTCCACCTCGCGGCGGACCTCACGGGTCAGGCCAACCACCTCGGGGTGACGATCGAGGCGGACATCATCAAGCAGAAGCAGCCCGTGTGCAACGGTGGGTACACGACGATCGGGTTCGGTCGCACCGACCCGCTCGTGTACTCGACGCTCACGACGGACCATCCCGTGGACCTGACGCGCTGGCAGCTCGCGAACTGCTACATGGGGCGTATCGGCCTCATCAACTCGGGAGGCGAGTCCTCCGGGTCCGACGACCTCGCCGGCGCGGTGCGCACGGCCGTCGTGAACAAGCGCGCCGGGGGGATGGGGCTCATCCTCGGGCGCAAGGCCTTCCAGAGGCCGATGGACGAAGGGGTCGCCATCATCAACGCAGTCCAGGACGTCTACCTCGACGAGTCCGTGACCGTCGCCTGACCGGCGTCGCGAGGGGCGCGCCGACGGCGTGACGTGCCACGTCGCGTGCAGCCCGCGGGACTAGCATCTCGGGCGGCGCCGGTGTCCGGGCAGCGGGACGGACGCGTCGGCGCGCGGACGATCTCGAGCACCGTCTCGAGCAGCATCGCCTCAACGAGGAGGCCACGTGTCACGCACAATGGACCGTTCGCCGGGCTCCGTCTCTCGCATCGGCAGTCTCGTCGTCCGCTTCGCCGGGGACTCGGGCGACGGGATGCAGGTCACCGGTGACCGGTTCACGGCGGCGAGCGCGCTGTTCGGCAACGACCTCGCGACGTTCCCGAGCTTCCCCGCCGAGATCCGCGCGCCTGCCGGGACGCTCGCCGGCGTCTCCGCCTTCCAGGTGCACATCGCGGACCACGACATCCTGACTCCGGGGGACGCGCCGACGGTGCTCGTCGCCATGAACCCGGCCGCGCTGCGCGCGAACCTCTCGGACGTCGTCACCGGGGGCTCGATCATCGTGAACTCCGACGCGTTCGACGAGAGGAGCGTCGCGAAGGCGGGGTACGGGGCGGACCCGCTCTCCGACGGGAGCCTCGCGGCGTTCCGCGTGTACGAGGTCCCCATGACGACCCTCACGGTCGAGGCGTGCAAGCCGGTCGGGGCGAAGCCGCGCGACGCGGAGAGGAGCAAGAACTTCTTCGCCCTCGGCCTCGTGTCCTGGCTCTACCACCACCCGCTCGACTCGACGATCGAGTTCGTCGAGAGGCGGTACGCCGCACACGCGGACGTCGTCCAGGCCAACACGCTCGCGCTCCGCGCGGGTTGGAACTTCGGCGAGACGACCGAGGTGTTCGAGTCGTCCTACGAGGTTCCCCCGTCGACCCTCGAGCCCGGGACCTACACGAACGTGAGCGGGAACACAGCGCTCGCGTGGGGGCTCATAGCGGGGGCGCACCAGGCGGGCCTCTCGCTCTTCCTCGGCTCCTACCCGATCACCCCCGCCTCGGACATCCTCCACGAGCTCGCGAAGCAGAAGCACTTCGGGATCCGCACGCTCCAGGCGGAGGACGAGATCGCCGGGGTCGGTGCCGCGCTCGGCGCCTCCTACGGGGGGGCGCTCGGGGTCACGACGACCTCGGGCCCGGGGATCGACCTCAAGTCCGAGACGGTCGGGCTCGCCGTGAGCCTCGAGCTGCCTCTCGTGATCGTGGACGTGCAGCGGGGCGGGCCGTCGACCGGGCTCCCGACGAAGACGGAGCAGGGTGACCTTCTCCACGCGATGTACGGCCGGCACGGGGAGGCCCCCGTGCCGATCATCGCCGCCTCGACGCCCTCGCACTGCTTCGAGGCAGCGATCGAGGCCGTCCGCATCGCGGTCACCTACCGGACGCCCGTGTACCTCCTGACCGACGGGTACCTCGCGAACGGAGCGGAGCCGTGGCGGATCCCCGACGTCGAGACCCTCCCCCGCATCGACCCGGAGTTCCAGACGGAGGCGAACCACACCGCTCCGGACGGGACGTCCGAGTTCCTCCCGTACCTACGAGACCCCGAGACGCTCGCCCGGCCGTGGGCCGTTCCGGGGACTCCCGGGCTCGAGCACCGGATCGGGGGCATCGAGAAGCACGAGCTCACCGGGGACGTCTCCTACGACCCGGGGAACCATTCGCGCATGGTCCACATCCGTGCGGACAGGGTCGCCCGGATCTCGCGGTCGATCCCGCCCGTTGCCGTCGACGACCCGGGCGCGGCGGACGGGCGGCCCGCGAGGCTTCTCGTGCTCGGCTGGGGATCGACCTACGGCGCGATCACGGCGGCCGTCCGAAGGAGCCGAGCGAACGGTCTCGACGTGGCCCAGGCGCACCTCGTGCACCTGAACCCGTTCCCGGAGAACCTGCGCGAGGTGCTCGCCCGCTACGAGGCCGTGCTCGTCCCGGAGACGAACCTCGGTCAGCTCGTGAAGCTCGTGCGCGCCGCGTACCTCGTGGACGCGGTCGCCCTCAGCAAGGTGGAGGGCCGTCCCTTCCTCGTGGGCGAGGTGGAGAGCGCGATCGCCGAGCGCATCGGGTCGCTTCGAGCCGCCAAGGAGACGAGGGCATGACGACCACGGACACGACGGACACGGCGGCGGGAGCGGACGGGGCGCCCGGCGCGACCACCTCGCGAAAGGACTGGACGAGCGACCAGGAGGTCCGCTGGTGCCCGGGGTGCGGCGACTACTCGATCCTCGCCGCGGTCCAGTTCCTTCTTCCCGACCTGGGCGTCTCGCGCGAGAACACGGTGTTCGTGTCGGGCATCGGGTGCGCCGCCCGATTCCCGTACTACATGAGCACCTACGGGATGCACTCGATCCACGGCCGTGCCCCGGCGATCGCGACCGGGCTCGCCGTGAGCCGTCCCGACCTCGACATCTGGGTCGTCTCCGGCGACGGGGACGCGCTCTCGATCGGGGGAAACCACCTCATCCACGCGCTTCGGCGCAACGTGGACATCACGATCCTGATGTTCAACAACCAGATCTACGGGCTCACGAAGGGCCAGTACTCGCCGACGTCCGAGCACGGGAAGGTCACGAAGTCGACCCCGTTCGGGTCGATCGACACGCCCTTCAACCCGCTGTCGGTCGCGATCGGCGCCGAGGCCTCGTTCGTGGCGCGCACACACGACATGGATCGAAAGCACATGATGGCGACGCTCAGGCGCGCCCACGACCACAAGGGCGCCGCGTTCGTCGAGATCCTCCAGAACTGCAACGTGTTCAACGACGGGGCGTTCGAGGCGATCACCGGCAAGGGGAGCCGTGAGTCGATGCTCGTCCCGCTCGCCCACGGAGAGCCGATCCGGTTCGGGCCGGACGGGAGCAAGGGAGTCGTGCTCGACCCGGACGCCTCGCTTCGCGTCGTGGACGTCGCGGACGTCGGGATCGACGCGCTCCTCGTCCACGACGAGAAGAGGAGCGATCCGAGCCTCGCGTACATGCTCTCGCGCCTCGCTCGCGGTCCGTTCGAGCCGACTCCTATCGGCGTGTTCCGCGCGATCGAGCGACCGCACTACGCGCAGCTCGTCGACGAGCAGATCGCTGCGGTGCGCGAGCGCAAGGGATCGGGGGATCTCGCTGCCCTGCTCCGCTCGGGCACGACCTGGACGGTCGGCTGACGTCGGTCCGACGAGCACGGGCGAGCGCCCCGAGGAGCGCTCGCCGCGGCGCTCTCAGTCGGGAACGGGCCGGAACACCATCCCGGTCCGCGGCTTCGGGTGGAAGAAGGTCGTCTTCGGCGGCATCCTCCGTCCCGAGTGCGCAGTCTCCGCGATCTGCCCGACCGTCGCGGGTCGGAGGAGGAACGCGACCTGCGCGTCGCCGCGGGCGACCGCGTCCGCGGCGAGGGTGGCGCCGTGCTGGTAGGTGAGCTCGTGCGCGGGGAACCCCGCGAGCGCGACGTCGAGGCGGCTCGAGTCGAGGTCCGCCTCTGCGGACCGGAGGACCTCGGGGGTCGGGACGAGCAGGAGGGTCCCCTCGGGGAGGACCACGCCTAGCGCGCCCTCGCGCGCCATCGCGGCGGGGAGACCGGACGGGTCTGCCGGGCCCTCGAGGACGGAGAAGAACGCCGAGAGAGCCTCGGTGACGTCGAAGTCGGCCGGGAGCCCGGATACGAGCCGGTGGATCGCGCGGACGACGAGCTCGTCGGCCGTCAGCTCCACGACGAGCGCCATCACGAGGTCGTACGCGCCCGGCGCCCCGCCGCTCGCGCCCTGTCGCTCGGTCCGGTAGAAGGTGGCGGTCTCGTAGCGGTGGTGACCGTCGGCGATCACGACGGGCGTCGCGGCGACGAGGGCGCACATGGGCTCGATGCTCTCGGGGTCCGTCACCGTCCAGAGCTCGTGGAGGACCCCGTCCTCGTCGGCCGCGGAGATCGGAGCCGGCGCGGACTCCGTCGCCGCCGCGCACGCGGAGGCGAGCCCCTCGGTGAGCGAGAGCCCCCAGATGGGGGAGAGGTTGGCCCGGCACGCACGGAGCAGGTCGAGACGGTCCCCCTTTGGCTTCGGCATCGTGCGCTCGTGCGGGAGGATCTCGCCTCCTCCGACAGGGTCGAGCCCGAGCGCTCCGATCACGCCCGTGGTCGACCGGGTCGCACCCTCTTCGCTCTCGTAGGTCATCCGGTAGACATAGAGGGCCGGGGAGAGGTCGCGTCGGAGGATGCCGTCGCGCTCCCAGTCGGCGAGAAGCGCCGCAGCGGTCGCGTATCGGTCGGTGCCCCGGGTGTCGTCCGCGAGCGGGAGCTCGACGAGGATCGAGTTGTGCGGGCTCCGGGAGGCGAGGCGGCCACGGTCCGCGGGGCTCACGACGTCGTACGGGGGAGCGACGAGGTCCGCGAGCGGTCCGGCGCCGTCGGCGTATCGAAGGCCGGCGAAGGGCTCGAAGCGTGGCATCTCCCCTGCGTAGCACATCGCGGCGAGCTGCTCGAACGGCGAGGCTCCCGGAGATGGCAGGATCGGCCCGTGCCCCGGGAGGACCTCGTGCCGTGAGCGACGGCCACAGCGAGTGCTGGCTGTTCGACCTGGACGGCGTCGTGTGGCTCGACGGGGAGCCGATCCCCGGCGTCGCCTCGGCGATCGGCCGTGTCGTCGCCTCGGGACGGCGCGTCGCGTACTTCACGAACAACTCCTTCCCGAGGCGCGCCGACCACCTCGCCAAGCTCCGGCGCGCCGGCCTCGACGCGGGCGACTCGGACCTGCTCAGCTCTCCGGAGGCCGCGGCGGGCCTCTGCGCGGCGGGCGAGCGAGCGCTCGTTCTCGGCGGGCCGGGCGTGCTCGAGGCGCTCGCGGCGCGCGGCGTGGTCGCGTTCGACGCGGGCGACGAGGAATCCGGAGAGGGCGACGTCGTCGTCGTCGGGCTCGACCCGCGACTCGACGCGGCGCGGCTCGCACGCGCGGCGCGTGCGGTGACCCGCGGCGCGCGGCTGCTCGGCACGAACGACGACGCGACGTTCCCGACGCCGGAGGGCCCGATACCCGGCGGCGGTGCGCTCCTCGCGGCGGTCGCGTACGCGACGGGTGCCACCCCGGTCGTCGCCGGGAAGCCGCACCCTCCGTCGGTCGAGCTCACGATCCGGAGGCTCGGGCTCCCCGCGCTGGTCGTCGGCGACCGACCCTCCACCGACGGCGCCCTCGCTCGAGGGCTCGGCTGTCGCTTCGCGCTCGTTCACTCGGGCGTCACCCCCGCGGGACACGGCCCGCTCGACCCGGAGCCCGACGTCGAGGCCGCGGACGTCAGCGAGCTCGTCGCCGCGCTGCTCGGGCCGGAGTGACCCCACCTCGCGCTAGCAATAGCAAGCGCGAGGGGTATCCTTGCGCCGTGCCCGACCGCGAGAAGCTCCGAGAGAACGTGAAGCGGTACCTCGACGTGGGGGCCTCGATCTCCCGCTACGGCCGCGACGAGGTCGAGAGCCTCGTGAGGGACCTCGCGGGCGAGGCAGCGTCGAGCCGCGAGCGCGTGGAAGACCTCGTCGAGGAGTTCGTCGCGCGCTCGCGCCGCAGCGCCGAGCAGCTCACGGACGTCGTTCGGGCGGAGATCCGACGGGAGCTCGCGGCCCGGGCCGCGCGACGCCGGGAGGAGATGCTCCGGGCTCTTGCCGCCAAGGGTCGAGCGGATCTCGCGGACCTGGTCGACAGGGTCGGGTCGATCGTCGGGGACCTCCTCGGTGACGTCGTGGGCACGACGGCGCGGTCGCGACCGGGCGGGCCCGTCCGCTCCTCGGCCGGAAGCTCCCGGGACGCAGGCGACGTCGTGGGCGGTCGGAGCGGGCCGGCGGCGACCGCCGCGAGGTCGCGCGGGCACGAGGCGACCGCGACGGGGACCGAGACGGGTGTCGCCGCTCCCGCAGCGAAGGTCCCCGCCACGACAGCCCCCGCCAAGAAGGTCGCAGGAGCCAAGAAGGTCGCAGGAGCCAAGAAGGCCGCAGGAGCCAAGAAGGCCCCGGCCAAGAAGGTCGCAGGAGCCAAGAAGGCCCCGGCCACGAAGGTGCCCGCCACGAAGGCCCCGGCCACGAAGGTGCCCGCCACGAAGGCCGCCGTGACGAGGTCGCCCGGCTCGCGGGCCCCGCGTCCACGTGGAGCGGAGGGCGGGCGCTCCTAGGGCAGGCAGCGCGCGGGCACGGAGTTGCTGGCGCGCGCGCCCGGCGGACCGTCGGCTCGTGCCGTGCGGAGCGGGGCGTTGCCGCCCGGGCTCTCGGGCCGCGAGGATGTCCGCGTGGACGTTCCCCGCTCGTGCTCGGTCGCACTCGTGGTGAACACGACGCGTCCCGCCACCGAGGAGATCACGGCTCGCGCGAGGACCTGGTGGAACGAGCACGGGTACGCCGTGCACGTCGTCGACGGGACGGACGTCTCGTCGCTCACCGAGGAGCCGCTCGACTTCGCCGTGAGCCTCGGGGGCGACGGGACGATGCTCCGGACGGTCCAGCTGGTGCTCGACCGGGAGGTCCCGGTGCTCGGGGTCAACGTCGGGAACCTCGGGTACCTGACGCAGGTCGAGCCCGAGGGCGTGGAGCGGGCCTTCGAGCTGCTCGTCTCCGGCCGCTACGACGTCGAGGAGCGCATGACGCTCGAGGTCACGGTAGGCGGGCCG
>JAJZBW010000117.1 GCA_021798745.1 Actinomycetes bacterium | reverse complement strand
CGGCGGGCGCGCCCGGCGCAGCCTGGCCCGGCGCGGGGGGAGGGGCCGGCGAGGGAGGGGCCGCCACGGGCTCTCCCGGCGCGGCCGAAGGTCCGTCCGCGGGGGCGGCCCCCGTGAGCGGGGCCTCGAGGCTCGAGCGGATGGGGGCGGGCTCCCGCCCCTGCACGCCGGGGAGCATGCTCCGGTAGTCGGCGAAGAACTCCCGCCAGCTCTCGCTCACCGACGCGGGGTCCGCGCGGTACGCCTGGTACATCTCCTCGACGAGCCAGGCGTTGAGACCGAGAGCGCCGGTCGCCGCCCCGGCAGGCGCGGAGCGTCGTGACCGGTCTGTCTCGTCGTGATCCACCTGCGAAATCCTAACGGTCACGGAGATAGCGTCGCGTCATGACCTGCGGCGCGCGACGCGCTCTCGCCGCGTGACCGGCTCCCCGCCGGCCCGGCCCGTCCCGCGCACCGGGGCATCCCCTGCGCTCCACGTCGAGGTCGCCGGGGCCGAGCGGACCGTGCTTGCGCCGGTCGTGCTCGTCCACGGGGTCCTCGACAGCGCACGGACGTTCTCGCGGATCCGGAGGATCCTCGGCGAGCGGCACCTCACTGTCGCGTACGACCGGCGCGGCTACCAGAGGTCTCGGGAGGCAGGTGCGGGGACGGGCGACCTCGCGGACCACGTCGTCGACCTGCTCGAGGTCGCGACGAGCGTCGCGGGGGCGACCGGGTCCGCCCCGGTCACCGTGCTCGGGCACAGCTTCGGGGCGGTCGTCGCGATCGCCGCGGCCGGGTGCCGCCCGGACCTGCTCGCACGCGTCGTCGCGTACGAGCCGCCCCTTCCCTGGCTCGCCCCGGACGAGCCGGCCGGGACGGAGCCCGCCGGGACGCGGACCGTGACCCCTGCCGCACGGGAGACGCCCGAGGCGTTCGCCGAGCGCCTCGCGCGCTCGCTCCTCGGGGACTCCCGCTACGAGCGCCTCTCGGCCGGGGTCCGTGCCGGGCTCGCGCTCGACGGCCCCGCCGCGCGGGCCGAGGTCTCGGAGCTCGCGCGCGGGCCCGCGTTCGACGCCTCTCTCGTCTCGGCCGAGGTCGTGGTCGCCCGAGGGGGCGACACGGCCCCGCGGTTCGTCCGTGCCGCGTCCTACCTCGTCGAGCACCTGCCGCACGCCCGGCTCTGCGTGCTCCCCGGGGCGGGCCACGGGGCCCACGTCACCCACCCGCGCGAGCTCGCGGCCGTGGTGGACCCGGACGTCGCGGCGGGAGTGGGCCTCCCGCCGCCCTAGGCTCGGCCCGGGAGGTCCGAAAAGTGCGTGCGCTCGTGAGCGGTTCCACGGGGTTCATCGGTCGCGCGCTCGTCGCCCGGCTCCGCTCGGAGGGGCACGACGTCGCGCGTCTCGTCCGCGGCGACCCGGGGCCCGGGGACGCGGTGCTCCAGCCGGGCTCGCTCACGCTCGACGCGTCCCGTCTCGACGGGGGCTCCCTCGCCGGGGTCGACGTGGTGTTCCACCTCGCCGGGGAGCCGATCACCCCGTGGAGGTGGAGCGCGGCGAAGCGCGAGCGGATCCGCTCGAGCCGCGTGACCACGACCGCCTCGGTCGCACGCGCGATCGCGTCCTCCCCTCCCCCGAGACCCGTGCTCGTCGCGATGTCCGCCGTCGGCTACTACGGGAGCCGCGGCGACGAGCTCCTCGACGAGACGAGCTCCGCGGGTAGCGGGACCCTCGCGGACGTCTGCCGTGCGTGGGAGGCCGCCTCCGCCCCCGCCTCCGAGGCGGGCGCCCGGGTCGTCAACCTCCGGACCGGTGTCGTGCTCGGCCCCGGAGGAGGGAGCCTGCGCCTCCAGGCCCCGCTGTTCCGGGCGGGCCTCGGGGGCCGCCTCGGGACGGGATCGCAGTGGACGAGCTGGATCTCCCTCGAGGACGAGCTCGGCGCGCTCCTCCACGTCGCGACCGACCCGTCCGTCGAGGGACCGTGCAACGCGACCGCCCCGCGCCCCGTGCGCAACGCGGAGCTCACGAGGAGCCTCGCGGCGCTCGTCGGGCGGCCCGCCCTCGCGGCCGTGCCGGAGGTCGCGCTGCGCGTCCTCGCGGGGGCGGAGACGACCCGGGAGGTGCTCCTCGCGAGCCAGCGGGTCCTCCCGGCCGTGCTCGAGCGCTCCGGCTACGCGTTCGTCCACCCCGACCTCGGCGAGGCGCTCGCCGCGGCGCTCGCGAGCGGGGGCGGGACCCCGGGGCCCGCCCGCCGGTGACCGGTCGCCTCGACGCGGACGTCCTCGTCGTCGGGGCGGGGCCCGCGGGGAGCTCGGCCTCGGCGACCCTCGCGCGTCGCGGCCTCGACGTCGTCGTCGCCGACCGGGCCCGCTTCCCCCGGGACAAGTGCTGCGGCGACGGGCTCACGACCGGGGCGCTCCGCAGGCTCGAGCGCCTCGGGCTCGAGCCGCGCCACGTTCCCTCCTTCACCTGGGTCCGGGGCCTCTCGGTGCTCTCGCCCGACGGCCGGCTCGTCGACCTACCCCTCGACAGGGGCGGGTCCCCCGCGGCGGCGGTCGCCCGGCGCACGGACCTCGACGCCGCCCTCCTCGCGCTCGCCCGCTCGGCCGGCGCGACCGTCCTCGAGCACAGCTCGCTCGAGGCGCTCGAGGTCGGGCACGACGGCGAGCGGCCGTGCAGGGCACGGCTCGCGGGGGGCACCGAGGTGCGCTCCCGGTACGTCGTCGGAGCAGACGGCGCGTGGTCGACGGTGCGATCCCTTCTCGGCGCGGCTCCCCGGCGTGAGGCGTCGCGTGCCGCGGGCGGCTGGCACGCGTTCCGCTCCTACGCCACGACGTCCGCGCTCCGGTCGAGGGAGCTGCTCGTCGTGGCGTTCGAGCCCGGGCTCCTTCCCGGGTACCTCTGGTCGTTCCCCGTCGGTGCGGGGGCAGCGAACGTCGGGATCGCCCTTCGCCGCGGGCCGGGCACCTCGGGACGGGCGCTCGCCGCCGCGTGGAGGGAGGCGCTCGCGAGCACCTTCCTCACGTCGCTGCTCGGCGAGGGAGCCGCGCTCGAGTCCCCGGCGCGCTCCTGGCCGATCCCCGACGGGATCGACCGGGTCGAGGTGTCGGACCGATCGGGTCGGGTCCTGTACGCGGGCGACGCCGCGCACGCCGCCGACCCGTTCACCGGAGAGGGGATCGCCCAGGCGCTCCACACCGGGACGGCCGCGGCCGAGGCGCTCGCCGAGGGGAGCCGGAGGGACCCCGGGGGCGCCGCACGCCGGTACGCGGCGGAGGTCCGCCGGACGCTCGCCGTCGAGCACCGGATCGGGCGCGCGCTCTCGTCGGTCGCGAGCAGGGCCCTCGGGGCAGAGGCCATCGTGCGCGCCGCCGGAGTCTCCGCCTCGACGCGTCGTGCCGCGGGCCGGTGGCTGTTCGAGGACGTCCCCCGGTCGCTCCCGCTGTCCCCGTCCACCTGGAGGCGTGGCGTGCTCGGGGCGCCCGCGCCCTACGTCGGGTCCCGCACCCACGCGGACGCTCCCCCCGACCCCTGACCCGGCGGTAGGGGCGCGTCGGGGGCGGCGCGCGACGGGTCGCGCCCGCGCACCCGACCCGACGTCAGTGAGCGTTCACCTCGTGGCGTCGCACGTAGTCGTTCACGGAGTAGTACGCGTCTATGGACTCGCCCGCGTCCCCCCAGAACCCCGCGAGGACGTCGTAGGCCATGGTCCCGGCCTCGACGAAGTGGTTGTTCACGTCCGTTATCTCGAGCTCGCCGCGCCCGGAGGGGACGAGGGTCGAGATCACCGCGAACACCGACGGGTCGTAGCAGTACACGCCCGTCACGCAGTAGCTGCTCGGAGGGCTCTCGGGCTTCTCGACGATCCGGGCGACGCGCCCGTCGGGCCCGAGCTCGGGCACCCCGAGGTGCCGCAGGTGCTCGGGCTCGCTCACGGGGGCGAGCACGATGCGCGCGCCGTGGGGGTCCGCCGCGAACGCCTCCACGGTCGGGCGTATCGAGCGGCCGAACAGGTTGTCCGCGAGCATCACGAGCACCGGGTCGTCCCCGACGAAGCGCTCGGCGAGCCCGAGAGCCTCGGCGATCCCGCCGGGGCGGTCCTGGTAGGCGTAGCAGAGGCGGTCGACCCCGTGCTCCTCGCCGTTCGACAGCAGGCGGAGGAACTCTCCCGCGTGGGTCCCTCCCGTCACGACCATGATCTCGCCGATGCCCGCGGTCACGAGCGCCTCGACCGCGTAGGAGATCATCGGACGGTCGTATATCGGGAGCAGGTGCTTGTTCGTGATCCTCGTGAGCGGGTGGAGCCGGCTCCCGGTGCCACCCGCGAGCAGGACGCCCTTCACGCTCCGGGGCCCCGCGACGGGGCCCCGGCGCACGCGCGCCCGACCGACTCGATCACGGGCCGGGAGCCTAGCCGGGCCGGTCGACGAGGTCCCGGCGGCCGCCGAGACGTGGTCACGAGGCGCCGGCGAGCACCGCGTCGGAGAGCCGCGGCCACGCCTCGGCGGCCCACGGCCCGAACGGGCGGTCCGTGAGCAGAGCACAGGCGACACGAGCGCCCGGGTCGACCCACAGGAACGTCCCCGACTGGCCGAAGTGCCCGAAGGTCTCCGGGGAGTTGCGTGCGCCCGTCCAGTGCGGGGACTTCCTCCCGCGGATCTCGACCCCGAGGCCCCAGTCGCACGGCTCCTGGCGACCGAACCCCGGGAGGACCCCGGCGAGGCCTGGGAACGCGACGCTCGTCGCGGCACGGAGCGTCTCGGCCGACACGAGCCTCGGCTCGAGCAGCTCCCGCCCGAGAGCGAGGAGGTCCTCGAGGGGGCCGACCGCTCCCGCCGCGGGGCTCCCCTCGAGGTGTGTCCCGGACATCGCGAGCGGTCCGAGCACGGCCGCGTCGAGGTACTCCTCGAAGGGGACGTCGCTCGAGCGCGAGACGACGGACGCGAGGACCTCGAAGCCCGCGTTCGAGTAGATCCGCCGCTCCCCGGGGCCGCACAGCGGGCGCACGGGGTCGGACGGTCCGAGCCCCGACGCGTGGGCGAGCAGGTGCCGGACGGTCGACCCCGGCGGCCCGGCTGCGTCGTCGAGCCGGACGCTCCCCTCCTCGACGGCGACGAGCACGGCGAGCGCCGTGCAGAGCTTCGTGACGGACGCCCACGCGTACACCCGGAGCGCGTCCCCGTGCGTCACGGGCGGGCCGCCACCGGGAGCGACCACGCCCACCGACGCGTGCGCCGCGCCGAGAGCGTCCGCGAGCTCGAGGGCGCGCACCCGCGCGCGCTCAGACGTCGAGGAAGCGACGGACCGCGACCGACGACCCTGCGACTCCGACGACGAGCCCGATGAGCACGACGAGGAGCTCGGTCACCACGAGGTCGTGGGCAGGGAGCACCGCCGAGCCGAGCACGGAGACCTTGTAGTGGCGGATGAGGTAGCCCACGCCGAGGTTCGACAGCAGCACGATCACCGCCGCGACGAGCGCTCCGAGAAGGCCCTGCACGAGGCCCTCGAGCATGAACGGGACCCGGATGAACCAGTTCGTCGCCCCGACGAGCTTCATGACCCCGACCTCGCGCCTTCGGGCGAAGATCGCCATTCGGATCGCGTTGAGTATGAGGACGAGGGAGGAGACGAGGAGGACGATCGCGATCACGAGGAGTATCACCTGCAGGACGTTCGTGACCTGCTGCATCACCCGGATGCTCTGGCTCGGCGAGGTCGCCTGGTAGACCCCGGGGACTCCGCCGTTGAACGTCGCGCTCACGGTCGCGGCCTCCGAGGGGTTCCGGAGCTGGCAGCGGAACACCGTCGGGGTCGTCGCCGGAGTCAGCGCCTCGATCGCGGTCGGGGAGCTCGCGAGGAGCTTCTTCGCCTGCTCGTAGGACTGCGCGTGGTCGAGGTACGTGCAGTGCGTGATCTGCGGGGTCTGCGCGATGGTCGACCGCACGTTCGCGATCTGCCCGGTCGACGCGGACGCGTCCATGAAGACCTGGAGGCTCACGTTGTTGCTCCACTGGCCGATCTGTCGGTTCACGGCCTGGCGGAGCAGGAGCGCCGTCCCGACGAGCGACAGGGAGACCGCGACCGTGAGGATCGCCGCGAGCGCCATCATCCGGTTGCGCCACAGGTTCGTGGCCGTCTCCTTGGCCACGTACTCGAAGGACACCGCCATCAGGGGCACCGGAAGGCGCGGAGGGAGAGCGCCGTCACCTCTGGCCCCGCCGCGCCCGCACCGCCGCGACCCGTCCCGTCGTCGGCTCCGCGCCGAGCATCCGGTCGAGCCCCGCCGCGACGGCGACGGCGGGAACGCCGCGCGTCGAGGTCGTCATGTCCTCGGCCGCGCCGTACACGCCCCGCGCCTGGTCGCGCACGAGCCTGCCCCGGTCGAGCTCGATGACGCGCCGGCGCATCGTGTCCACGATGCCGACGTCGTGCGTCGCCATCACGACCGTCGTGCCCGTCCGGTTGATCCTGTCGAGGAGCTTCATGATCCCCTGGCTCGTCGCGGGGTCGAGGTTCCCCGTGGGCTCGTCCGCGAGGATCACGAGGGGGCGGTTCACGAACGCGCGGGCGATCGCGACGCGCTGCTGCTCGCCGCCCGACAGCTCGTGCGGCATCCGGTCGCCCTTCTGCCCGAGGCCCACGAGCTCGAGCACCTGGCCGACCTGGTTCGAGATCACGTTGCGCGGACGTCCGATGACCTCGAGCGCGAACGCGACGTTCTCCGTCACGGTCTTGTTCGGGAGAAGCCGGAAGTCCTGGAACACGCACCCGAGGTTCCTTCGCAGGGAGGGCACCCGCCAGTGGGAGAGCTCGCCGATGTTGCGGCCCGCGACCCAGATCGCCCCCGTGTCCGGCACGGCCTCGCGAAGGAGCAACCTGAGGAACGTGGTCTTGCCCGAGCCGGACGATCCCACGAGGAAGACGAACTCGCCCTTCTGGATCTCGAGGGAGATGCCCCCGAGCGCAGGCGGTTGGCCCTTGTAGCTCTTCGTGACGTTGTCGAAGCGGATCATCGTCCTCTTCCTCGGATGCCTCCGGCCGACGTCCCAGCCGCCCGGACCCGTCGAGCACACGTCCCGCGCACCCGGGAGCGCGCCACGCTCCGCGCAGCCGCTCCGCTATCGCGGCCCAGAGTACCAGCCCGGCCGTGACGATCCCGTGACAGGGCGACGGCGCGACCGCGCACGCGACGTGCGCACGACCGGGCAGCCCCGCCGGCTCGCCGCGCCCGGGACGGGCTCGCGGGACGGGCCGCGGGCGCGGCGCGGCGAGCCGGGACGCTCAGGACGCCGACCGCCTCCAGCGCAGGTAGGCGACCATGAACTCCTCCAGGTCCCCGTCGAGGACCCCGTCGACGTTGCCCGTCTCGTGCTCGGTCCGGAGGTCCTTCACGAGCTGGTAGGGGGCGAGCACGTAGCTACGGATCTGGCTGCCCCACTCGACCTTGGTCTGGGGACCCGCGAGCGCGGACAGCTCGGCCCGGCGCTCCTCGCGCTGGCGCTCCGCGAGCTTCGCCGCGAGGATCTGCATGGCCTTGGCCTTGTTCTGGTGCTGGCTCCGCTCGTTCTGGACCGCCACGACGATCCCGGTCGGGAGGTGCGTGATCCGCACGGCCGAGTCCGTGACGTTCACGTGCTGCCCGCCTGCCCCCGAGGAGCGGTAGGTGTCGATCCGGAGGTCCTTCTCGTCGATCGGCACCTCGTCGGCGAGCCCCTCGAGGAAGGGGGTGACCTCGAGAGACGCGAAGCTCGTCTGCCGCCGGTGCTGGGAGTCGTACGGGGACATCCGCACGAGCCGGTGCACGCCCCTCTCGGCCACGAGGAGCCCGTACGCGTGGGGCCCGCGCACGATGAACGTCGCGGAGAGGATCCCCGCCTCCTGCCCCGGGGAGGTCTCGTCGACCTCCACGGAGAACCCCCGGCGCTCCGCCCAGCGCAGGTACATGCGGAGCATCATCTCCGCCCACCCCTGCGCGTCGGTCCCTCCCGCACCCGCGTGGATCTCCGCGACCGCGTCGCGCTCGTCGTGCTCGCCCGAGAACAGGCTGCGAAGCTCGAGCTCGTCGAGCGACCGGCCGAGGTACGCGACGACCTCCTCGACCTCCCCAGAGATCGCAGCGACCGACTCCGGACCCTCCTCGCGCGCGAGCTCGTAGAGGCCCGCCGCGTCGTCGAGGCGCCGAGCGAGGTCGTCGTGCCCGTCGACGTCGCTCTTGGCCTTGCCGTAGGCCGCGGTGGTGTCGCGGGCGCGCTCCGGGTCGCTCCAGAGCTCGGGAGCCGCGACGTCGGCCTCGAGCCGGACGAGCGCGGCACGCTGGTCGTCGACCCGCAGGTACCGGGCGGCCGCCTCGAGCCGGACCTTCAGCTGCGCGAGGACGGGCGCGAGGTCCCGACCGGGTTCCGGAGCGCCGGTCCCGGCCTCCGTGCTCGCCGCCACGGTCAGCTCTTGCCGTGGCAGAGCTTGAACTTCATGCCGCTCCCGCACCAGCACGGGTCGTTCCGCCCGAGCTTGCGCGCGCCCCGCTCCCCGACGGACGCGGCTCCCGCGAGCGCGGCCCCGGCGCGCCCGGGGACGGCGGGCGCTCCCGAGACCGACGGCGGGCGTGACGTGCGCGCGGCC
>JAJZBW010000116.1 GCA_021798745.1 Actinomycetes bacterium | reverse complement strand
GAGCTCGTCCTCGCGGAGCAGGTTCGACATGATCCGGAGCACCCACTCCATGAGGGTCCGCGAGTACATCCCCGTGCCGACCGCGAGCCGCATGAGGTCGCCGCGCCCCATGAGCGCCATGAAGGCGCTCCCGACCTTGTAGTAGAGGCCGTAGGTCTCCTGGAGTCGCGCCTCGTACCCCGCGAGCGCCGAGGGCCCCGCCGCGCCGAGCGCCTCTCCGATCGAGGCCGCCGCGAGCCGGCCCGTCTCGTACCCGTAGGCGATCCCCTCCCCGTTGAACGGGTTGATCGAGCCGCCCGCGTCCCCCGTGACGAGGTGGTCCGTGCCGAAGCGGGGCCCGACGGCGAGCCCCATCGGGAGCCGGCCCCCCGTCGGGGCCCCGAGCGAGGTCTCCGGGGCGAGGCACCACGAGCGGGGCGCGTACGAGACGAACGCCTCCATGAGCCTCGAGGTGTTCACCTGCTTCCACCGGTCGAACGTCGAGAGCAGGCCGACGCCCACGTTCACGCGTCCGTCGCCGAGCGGGAAGATCCACCCGTAGCCCGGGACGACGTTCCCCTCCGAGTCGCGGAGGTCGAGGTGGGACTCGATGTAGTGCTCCGAGTGGCGGGGCGAGGAGTAGTAGCCGCGGATCGCCATCCCGAGCGGGAGGTCCCGGTCGCGGGTCGTGCCGAGAGCGCGCCCGAACCGGGAGTTCGCCCCGTCCGCGACGACCACGTACCGGGCCTCGACCTCGCACGTCCCCCCGTGGTCGCGGTCCGAGACGACCGCTCCGAGGACCGGGCCGCCGCGCCCCGCGTCGGGGCCGAGCGGGGCGGTCGCCTCCGCTCCCTGCCAGAGCGTCGCGCCGGCCTTCTCGGCGCGCGCCGCGACGAGCGCGTCGAGGTCGGAGCGGGTCACGACGTACCCGTGACGGGGGAGGCCGGGGCGGGCGGGCCACTCGAGGAGGAGCTCGCGCCCGAACGCGATCGACCGGAGCCCCTCGTAGCGGTGGTGCCGCTCGAGGTCCGGTCCGAGGCCCATGTCCTCGAGCTGGCGCACCGAGCGCGGCGTGAGCCCGTCCCCGCACGTCTTCTCCCGCGGGAAGTGCTTCTTCTCGAGCAGGAGCACGTCGTGGCCGGCCTCGGCGAGCCAGTACGCGGCGGCCGCCCCGGACGGGCCGGACCCGACGACGAGCACGTCGCAGCGGTGCCGGGGCCCGAGCGGGCCGCGCCCCGGAAAGTGGCTCGGGGCGCGCCCGCGCGGCGGCCGGTCGAGCTCGGGCGCGGCGGGGGGCACGGGTGGACACTACCGGCCCGGGGCCGGTGGATATGCCCGAGGGGAGGCCGTCGTGGTAGAACCGACGAGAGCCATGGGAAGCCTGGACAGCTACCTCCCGATCCTGATCTTGTTCGTGCTGGCGCTCGCGTTCGCGGGCGTCTCGATCGCCGCGTCGCGCCTGCTCGCCCCGAAGCGGCCGACCTCCGCGAAGCAGGCGCCGTACGAGTGCGGGATCGTCCCGACCCACGAGCCCCCCCAGCGCTTCCCCGTGCGCTTCTACCTCATCGCGATGGTGTTCGTGATCTTCGACATCGAGATCATCTTCCTGTTCCCGTGGGCGGTCGTCTACAACGAGCTCGGACGGTTCGGGCTCGTCGAGATCATCGTGTTCGCGGCCGCCGTGTTCTTCTCCTTCATGTACCTCCTCGCGAACGGGGCGCTCGACTGGGGGCCCGTGAAGCGGATCCGTCCGGTCGTGGCCGACGAGCAGCGCACGACCGCCTCGACGGTCCGCCGCGTGAGCGCCGGGCCCGGCGAGGCGGCGTAGGTCCCGCGATGGAGTGGAACGGGCTCGAGTCCCTCTCGAACAACTTCCTCACGGGTAAGCTCGAGGACTTCGTGAAGTGGTCCCGGGAGCACTCGATGTGGCCCGCGACCTTCGGGCTCGCGTGCTGCGCGATCGAGATGATGGCGGCGGGTGCCGCGGACTTCGACCTCGCTCGCTTCGGGATGGAGGTGTTCCGCCCCTCGCCCCGCCAGGCGGACCTCATGATCGTCGCGGGGAGGCTCTCCCAGAAGATGGCCCCCGTGCTCCGCCAGGTCTACGACCAGATGGTCGAGCCCAAGTGGGTGATCTCCATGGGCGTGTGCGCCTCGACGGGGGGCATGTTCAACAACTACGCGATCGTCCAGGGAGTCGACCAGGTCGTGCCCGTGGACGTGTACGCGCCGGGGTGCCCCCCGAGCCCGCAGACGCTCATGCACGCGATCCTCACGCTCCACGAGAAGGTCCGCACGGGGGAGATCACCCGGAGGCGTGCCGAGGCGGGCGGAGGTGCCGGCGTCGACCTCGCGACCGAGGTCCCCGGCTGGACCCAGCCCCTCGCCCGGCCCGTCCACCTCGGGACGCCGCGGTGAGCGACGCCCCCGACGACGCGCCCGAGGCCGCGTCCGCGACGGACGGCCCGCGCGAGGAGCCCCTCGCCGCGGCGCTCGCCGCGCTCGCGGGCGTCCCGACCTCCTTCTCCCGCGGGGACGAGGTCCTGTTCCCCCCGCGCGACCGCTACCTCGCGGTCGCGACCGCCCTCAAGGCCGCGGGGTTCACGATGTGCAGCGACCTGTGCGGGGTCGACTACCTCCTCCACCTCGACCGCCCCCTCCCCGGCGGGGTCGAGCCGCAGCGGTTCGAGGTCGTCGTGAACCTGCTCGACGTCGAGCGCGCCCGCAGGGTGCGGCTCCGGGTGCAGGTCCCCGAGGACGACCCGGTCGTGCCGACCCTGTTCCGCTGCTACCCGGGGAGCGAGAACATGGAGCGCGAGGCCTACGACCTGCTCGGGATCCGCTTCTCGGACCACCCGGACCTCACGAGGATCCTGATGCCCCAGGACTGGGAGGGCCACCCGCTCCGCAAGGACTACGGGGTCGGGCGCGTCCCGGTCCAGTTCAAGGAAGCGCCGGGACCGCGATGAGCGACGAGCAGGAGAGCGGGGCGCCCGCGGGGACGGTCGCCTCGCAGTGGGCCGAGTTCGACGCATCCGGACAGCCGCGCGCGGCGGGCGGGCGCGGGCCGCGCCGGACCGCCCGCGCCGGGGAGGGCCCCGTCGCCGACGAGCTGCTCGAGCCCGGCGAGGAGACGTTCGAGCAGGAGACGAGCGAGGGCGACCAGGAGCTCGACTCCGCCGACGTGACCGACCCCGTCGAGCTGCTCATCGAGCGCGGAGCGGTGCTCCGGCTCCCCGAGGACAGCGCCGTCGACCCGACCCTCGACCCGGAGCTCGACGCGTCGAGCTTCGGCGCGGGCGAGACGATGATCATCAACCTCGGGCCGCAGCACCCCTCGACCCACGGGGTCCTCCGGGTGATGCTCGAGCTCGAGGGCGAGACGGTCCTCCGCTCGAAGCCCGTCGTCGGGTACCTCCACACGGGGATGGAGAAGACGGCCGAGGAGCTCACCTACGTGCAGGGCGCGACGAACGTCACGCGCATGGACTACCTCTCCCCGCTCAACAACGAGCTCTGCTGGAGCCTCGCGGTCGAGAAGCTCCTCGGGGTCGAGGTGCCGCCGCGAGCGACGTGGGCGCGGATGCTCCTGTCCGAGCTCAACCGGATCTCCTCGCACGTGATGTGGGCCGCGACGAACGGGATGGACCTCGCGTCCACGACGATGATGATCTTCGGGTTCCGCGAGCGCGAGATGGTCCTCTCGTTCTTCGAGAAGACGACCGGGCTCCGCATGAACCACAACTTCATCCGTCCCGGGGGGATCGCCGCGGACCTCCCCGACGGGTGGGAGGACGACGTGTCGGTGATCGTCGACACGATCTCGCAGAGGCTCGACGAGTACGACGAGCTCCTCACCGGCCAGCCGATCTTCCGGGAGCGCACCGAGGGCGTCGGGGTCATCGGCCCGGAGCTCGCGGTCGCGATGTCCGCGACCGGGCCGATCCTGCGCGCCTCCGGGGTCCCGTGGGACCTCCGCCGCTCCATGCCCTACCTCGCGTACGGCGAGGTCGACTTCGACGTGATCGTCGGGTCCGTCGGGGACACCTTCGACCGGTACGCGGTCCGGCTCAACGAGGTCCGGGAGTCGATACGGATCGTCCGCCAGGTCCTCGAGCGGATGCCCGCGGGCGACTACCGGGTGCAGGACAAGAAGATCACCCCCCCGCCGCGCGCCCGGATCGACGAGTCGATGGAGGCCCTCATCCACCACTTCAAGCTCTTCACGCGCGGATTCGAGCCCCCCGTCGGCGAGGTGTACTCCGCTATCGAGTCGCCCCGCGGCGAGCTCGGCTGCTACCTCGTCTCGGACGGGACGAACAAGCCCTACCGGATGCACTGGCGCGGACCGAGCTTCGTGAACCTCCAGAGCGTCCCGGCGCTGCTCCACGGGAGCCTCCTCGCGGACACGATCGCGATCCTCTCGTCGGTCGACCCGGTCCTCGGGGAGGTGGACCGCTGATGGCGCACCTCAGCGAGGAGAACCTCGAGCGCGCGAGGCGGGTCGTCGCGGTGTACCCGCACCGCCGCTCGGCGCTCATCCCGCTCTGCCACCTCGCGCAGTCCCAGGACGGGTGGCTCACGGAGGAGGCGATGGAGGACATCGCGCACCTCACGGGGGTCACCCCCGCCGAGGTGCGCGGGACGGCGAGCTTCTACGACATGCTCCACACCGAGCCCGTCGGCCGCCACGTCGTCGCCGTGTGCACGAACGTCGCGTGCATGCTCGCCGGAGCGTACGAGCTGCTCGAGCACGCGGAGCGGCGCCTCGGGGTCCACCCGGGGCAGACGACCGAGGACGGGGAGTTCACGCTCGAGGAGGCCGAGTGCCTCGCCGGGTGCGACACGGCCCCGTGCGTGCAGGTGAACCACCGGTTCTTTGGTCCGCTCGACGCGGACGGGTTCGACCGGCTCGTCGAGGACCTCGCCGCGGGCGCGCTCGCGGACGAGGTCCCCCGTCACGGGGTGCTCTGCCGGGTGGAGCGCACGGTCGGGCTCCTCGCGGACGGCGCGGCAGTCGGCGGCGCGGCAGCCGGGGGTGCGGCAGCCGGGGGTGCGGCAGCCGGCGGGGCGGGAGACGGAGCGGCCGCGGGCGGGGGTGGGCAGTGATCACCGACGCTCCCCCGATCGTCACCCGACGGGTGCGTGCCGAGGGCTCCCACACGATCGAGCAGTACCTCGCGACGGGAGGCTACGACGGGCTGCGCGCCGCGCTCGCGCGCTCGCCCGAGGAGGTCCGCGAGGAGGTCGCGAAGGCGAGCCTGCTCGGGCGCGGGGGCGCGGGGTTCCCCGCGGGCCGCAAGTGGTCGATGCTCGCGAAGGCCGAGACGACCTACCTCGTCGTGAACGGGGACGAGAGCGAGCCCGCGACCTTCAAGGACCACCTCCTCGTCGAGCGCGACCCGAACCAGGTCGTCGAGGGGGCGATCATCGCGGCGTACGCGCTCCAGGTGCGCCAGGCGTTCATCTTCTGCCGCGGGGAGTTCGCGCTCGGGCTCGAGAGGCTCCAGCAGGCCTGCAACGACGCGTACGCGATCGGCGCCCTCGGGAGCTCGATCTTCGGGTCCGGGTTCTCGCTCGACCTCGTCGTGCACCCCGGGGCGGGCGCGTACATATGCGGCGAGGAGACCGCGCTCCTCGAGAGCCTCGAGGGAAAGCGCGGGTTCCCCCGCATCAAGCCTCCGTACTTCCCGGCGGCGATCGGGCTGTACGGGGCGCCGACGGTCGTGAACAACGTCGAGACCGTGTCGAACCTCCCGTGGATCGCGGTGCACGGGGGCGAGGCGTTCGCCGCGCTCGGCGAGGGGTCCTCGACCGGGACGCGGCTGTTCGCGCTGTCCGGCCGGGTCGTGCGGCCGGGCTGGTACGAGCTCGAGATGGCGAAGACGACCTTCCGCGACGTGATCTACGACCCGAGCCTCGGCGGGGGGATCGCGGGCGGCGCGGAGCTGAAGGCGTTCATCCCGGGAGGGGTCTCGGCCCCCTGGTTCGGCCCCGAGCACCTCGACCTCGGGCTCGACCAGGACGCGGTCGGGGCCGCCGGCTCGATGCTCGGGTCCGGCTCGATCGTCGTGATGGACTCGACGACGTGCGCGGTGCGCGCCGCGTGGAGGATCACCCGCTTCTTCGCGAGGGAGTCCTGCGGCCAGTGCACGCCGTGCCGCGAGGGGAGCGGCTGGCTCGAGAAGGTCATGGCCCGGATCGAGTCGGGAGACGGCCGAGAGGAGGACCTCGACCTCGTGATGGACGCGTGCGACAACATCGCCCCCGGCGTGTCGTGGCCGCCGCAGCAGACCACGATCTGCGTGCTCGGGCCCTCCATCCCGTCGTCCATCGCGTCGGCGATCCGGATGTTCCGCGACGAGTTCCTCCGCCACGTGAAGGACGGCGCGTGCCCCATGCGAGGTGACCGGTGACCGACACCGCCGACCGCCCGGAGGTGGACGAGGCGCCGGGCACGGTCCACGTGACCGTCGACGGGCGTCCCGTCGCGGCCCGGCCACGCGAGCTCCTCATCGAGGCGGCGGAGCGCGCGGGCGTCTTCATCCCGCGCTTCTGCTACCACCCGCGCATGGAGCCCGTCGGGGTGTGCCGGATGTGCCTCGTCGAGGTCTCCGGCCCCCGGGGGTTCAGCCTCCAGCCCGCGTGCTACCTCCGCGTGAGCGAGGGGCTCGAGGTCGTGACCTCCTCGGCCAAGGCCCGCAAGGCCCAGGAGGGCGTGCTCGAGTTCCTCCTCGTGAACCACCCTCTCGACTGCCCCGTGTGCGACAAGGGCGGGGAGTGCCCGCTCCAGGACCAGGCGCTCTCCCACGGCCCGGGGGAGAGCCGGTTCGTCGAGGAGAAGCGCCACTGGGCCAAGCCCACGGAGATCGGCCCGCTCGTGCTGCTCGACCGCGAGCGCTGCATCCAGTGCTCCCGCTGCACGCGGTTCGCGAGCGAGGTCGCGGGCGAGGCGCTCATCGACTTCGCCTTCCGGGGGCCGAGCATCGAGGTCGCCCCGTTCCCGACGCGCCGTTCGACTCGGTGTTCAGCGGCAACACGGTCCAGATCTGCCCGGTCGGCGCGCTCACCTCGCCCACGTACCGGTTCAAGTCCCGCCCGTGGGACCTCGAGCAGGTCGAGACGACGTGCACGACGTGCTCGGTCGGGTGCCGTGTCGCCGCGCAGTCGTCCGCGGGGTCCCTCGTCCGGTACCTCG
Organism: Actinomycetes bacterium; assembly: GCA_021798745.1. GTDB lineage: Bacteria > Actinomycetota > Acidimicrobiia > Acidimicrobiales > Bog-793 > JAJZBW01. Next base: position 1,568 of record JAJZBW010000116.1, on the reverse strand, counting down.
GGGTGGACTGCGACCCGGTGAACCAGAGCTGGCTGTGCGACCGGGGCCGGTACGGCTTCGAGGCCGTCTCCTCCTCCGGCCGGATCGAGGAGCCGCTCGTCCGGCGCGCCTCGGGGCTCGAGCCGGCGCGCTGGCACGAGGCCGTCGGGGAGGTCGCGGCCGGGGTCCGCCAGGCGCTCGCCGCGGGCGGGCCGAACGCGATCGGGATAATCGGCGGGGCGCGGCTCGCGAACGAGGACGCGTACGCGTGGGCGAAGCTCGCGCGCACCGTGCTCCGCACGGACTCCGTGGACGCGCAGCTCGCCGACGGGCTCCCCGCGTCGCTCGTGCTCGGGCTCCCGCGGGCGACGATCGACGAGACCGCGGCGGCGAAGGTCGTGCTCGTGCTCGCCGGGGACGTCCGCACCGACCTCCCCGTGCTCTACCTCCGGCTCCGCGCCGCGGCGACCGCCGGGACGGCCGTCGTCGAGTGCTCGCCCGTCGAGACCTCCGTGCGCGACATCTCGCGCGCGCACCTCGCGTACCGGCCCGGGGAGGTCGCGGAGCTCGCGGCCGCGCTCGCGGGCGGCACGGGCAGCGGGGGCGACGGAGGCGACGTCGCGGGGGTCCCCGCGGGGGACGTGGCCGGCGTGCGCGACCTGATCGAGTCCGCGTCGGCTCCCGGGGAGCCCGCGGGGAGCGGTGTCGTGGTCGTCCTCGGACGGCCCTCCGCCGCGGAGTCGGACGCGCCGACGGCGCGGGCCGCGGCGCTCCTGCACGCCGCGCTCCCCGGTGCCCGGTTCCTGCCGGCGCTCCGGAGGGGCAACGTCCACGGCGCGCTCGACATGGGGCTCGCCCCCGGGATCCTCCCCGGGCGGGTGTCGCTCGCCGCGGGGCGGGAGTGGTTCGAGCGGGCCTGGGGGGCCGAGCTCCCCGAGGCCCCCGGGGCGGGCACCGCGGGGATACTCGCGGCGGCGGCCGCGGGGGAGTGCAAGCTCCTCGTCCTGCTCGGGGCGGACCCGCTCGCGGACTTCCCCGACGCGCAGCTCGCGCGCGCCGCGCTCGAGGCGGTTCCCCTGCTCGTCTCCGTCGGGACGCACGTGGACGCCTCCTCGAGCGTCGCGCACGTCGTCCTTCCCGTCGCGGGGGACGCGGAGCGCGGCGGGACGACGACGAACCTCGAGGGACGCGTGACCCGCCTCGCCGCGAAGGTCGTCCCGCCCGGCGTCGCCTGGCCCGCCTGGACCGTGGCCGTCGAGCTCGCGGACCGGCTCGGGTCCGACCTCGGGTTCGAGAGCCTCGAGGACGTCTCCGCGGAGATCGAGCGCCTCGCGCCCGCCTACCGGGGCGTGAGCGCCGACGCGCTCGGCCGTCCCGACGCCCGCGACGGGCTCGTCGTGCCCATCGAGGAGGTCCGCGTCGCGATCGGGCGTCGTGGCGCCCGTCGCCCGATCGACCCGATGGCGACCCCGGGGATCACCTCGGTCGGGGAGCAGGGCGCCCCGCTCGTGCTCGGCGCGGCGACCCCGCTCGGAGGTGCCGCACGCGACGTCGACGGCGCCGAGCCGGGCGTCGCGCGTCCCGCGCTC
>JAJZBW010000115.1 GCA_021798745.1 Actinomycetes bacterium | reverse complement strand
ACGCCATCATGGGCGCGCTCGAGCAGGGGTGGGCTCGTCATGGTCATCTGGTCTACCTGGTTCCGGTCTCGCCCTGTAGCGATCGTTCACTACCGAAGGTGTCTCACCGGAGCCTGGCAGACAGGGATAGGGCGTCCTGCTGGTCGCGCGAGCGCTCCACCACAGGATCTTGTGCCCGCGTCGTCGCGCGAGCCCCGTCGGGTCGGACGCCGATCGCCTCGCAGAGCAGCATGGCGACGCCACGCCCGGGGAGCGGCTGGGCGCTCGTGATGAGCAGGCGATTGACGACGCTGGGGCGCCCGTGGATCTTCTGGGCGCGGGCACTCTCCAGGGGAAGGGCGTGCGCTTCGACTCGGCGCAGCGCCGTGTCACGGTCAGGCACGATCTTCTGCGCCCGGTCAACCCAGACCACACGCGCCGCGCCTCCCGCGTAGCCGACCAGCTGGCTGCCGGTAGCCGAGGCCGCCACAGCAGAGCCGGTCTCGGTGACCGTGGCAGCGTGGTCGAGGATCTCGACGCTGAAGCCGCGTGCCAACAGCGAGGAAGACGCCCGCTCCCGGCGCTGTGGGGTCGCGGGCTCGGAAGACGATGGTGCGGTCGTCGAAGAGGTCACGGACTCTCCCGGACCTCGTGGGCGATGTCGTAGCCGTCCTTCGGTACCCCGTCGGTGAGGTCGCGGAGGTCGTCGGCCGGACCCCGGCAGCCTGTCGCCACGTGGCTTCCTCGGCCCGCCGGCGCCTCGCCGCGGCGCGACCTTCCACGACCCGAACCGCCCGTCGCGCCGACCTCGTCCGGGACTTCGAGCAGGCGTGGCTTCCTCGGCCCGCCGGCGCCCTCGTCGCCATGCTCGACCCGGACGGCACCGCGCTCGCTGGCCGTGGTGGACCCGCCACGACCTTCTTGCTCCCGATCGAGGGCCGCGAGCAGGTCGCACACCCTTGGATCGAGCTGACTCGCGCCTATGTCGACGCGTTCTCGCTCCCGCGCGTCCACGTGCGCGAGGGCGCTCCGATGCATGAGGAGTCGTTGCCGCTGGAAGCACGGATCGGATGTGCGCGACGAGCGACGCCGCGGCCGCGCGGGTCTCGCGGTCCCGTGAGGTCGATACGCCCACGCAGCGGTGGGCTGGTCCGCAGCGATGCGGAGACCGCCTGCACCGGGGGGAGTGAGGGCCAAACGGGCGCGAGCGCGGCAGCTGGCGGTTCAAGGTGGGGCCCGGAGGCCGTCCATCAGGATGTCGAGAAGGCGACGTGCCCGGGCACCGTGCTCGGGCTCGGGGGCGACGGTGAAGATGCCGATGAGGCCGGCAGCGACGTCTTCGGCGGTGACGTCCGCGCGGAGCTCGCCCGTCGCACGGCCGGCGCCCAGGATCTCGTCGATGGCTGCGAGCAGCTCGCTCTGGGTCTGGGCGTGGGGGATCTCCCCCGATTCGACCATCGCGACGAGCGTGTCGAGCATGCCGTTCTTGGTGGCGATCCAGTCCCCGAACAGGTCCATCCAGCGCCGCAGCGCCGCAGGCGGGGAAAGCTCGGCGAGGAGCTCGCGGGCGCCGTCGGTGAGCCGGGCGACCTGGTCGCGATAGACCGCGTCGACGAGAGACTCACGGGTGGGGAAGTGCCGGTAGAGCGTGGCGATGCCGACCCCGGCCTCGCGTGCGATGGCGCGCATGGACGGGTCGGTGCCGCCAGACACGAGCACGCGGGTCGCCACCTCGAGGAGCTGGGCGCGGTTGCGAGTCGCGTCCGCCCTCAGCACGCGAGCTTCCGGCTCGGCCAAACGGATCACGCTCCGATTGTGTTAGGGTCGTTCTGCAAACGGAACATAGTCCGCTTGACTCTGTTCAGTCGTCGCTCGAGGAGGCCGGCCAACATGCGAGAACCGAGCCTCGACACGCCGGCGACCACGAGCAGAGCGGTCCGCCTCGATTCGTTCGGGGGCCCGGAGGTCCTCGTCCTCCGAGAGGTGCCCGCACCGCAGGCCGGCTCGGCGCAGGTCCGCGTGCGAGTCACTGCGGCGGGACTGAACCCGATGGACTGGTTCATGACGTCCGACCCGGGCACCGCTGCTCGGTTCGCCTTGCGCCTGCCATGCGGGTTCGGAACCGACTACGCGGGCGTCGTGGACCGGGTCGGTGACGGCGTGACCGACTTCGCGGTCGGGGAGCGAGTGTTCGGCGGCGCCCTCTCCCGCGCCGTCGCCGACCACGTCGTGATAGACGCGGCAGGGACCATCGCTGCGGGCGGCGATGTGCACCACACCCCCGACGGCGTCGACGACCGGACCGCCGCGACCCTCGGGATCGCGGGGTGCACGGCCGCCGCCGCCCTCGCCGTGGTCAATCCCGGCCCGGGCGACACGCTGCTCATCGGCGGAGCGGGAGGCGGGGTCGGCGTGTTCGCGGTGCAGCTCGCGCGCCTCGCCGGCGCACGGGTGATCGGGACGGGATCGGCGGCGTCGGCCGATGCCCTGCGTGTCCTCGGGGCCGAGCCGGTCTCCTACGGCGACGGACTGGTCGACCGGCTCCGTGCCCTGGCTCCCACCGGGGTCGCTGCGGCCATCGACCTCTACGGGACAGAGGCGGTGCAGGCGGCACGAGAGCTGGGCGTTCGGGACGATCGGATCACCACCATCGCGGCACAGGTCGACGGGATCACGCCGGCCAACGGTGCCCACGCCGCCCCGGGAGCGATCGAGGAGATCGCCCGCCTGGTCGCGGCAGGGCAGCTTCGTGTGCCCATCGCGGCAACCTTCCCGGTGGAGGAGATCCGCGCCGCGGTCGAGCTCCAAGCCGGCCGGCACGTGCACGGCAAGGTGGTCATCGATCTCTCGCCACCGGGAGGCCTGACCTCGGGTGGGCCTCACCCCCCAACAGTGAGACAAGGCCATTCACGGCATCGGTGAACGACCTCGATGAGCCGGTGGCTCGCGCCATGACGTGCCCGCCTTGGACCGCCGCCACGATGGTCGCGGCGCTCGAGCGCGCGTCGAGCGTGGAAGGCAGCTCACCCGCTTGCTGTGCCTCCTCGACGACCTCGCCGACGCGACGGAGGAGCCAGTCGAACGTGTCCTTGACCAGAGCGCGCAGCGTCTGGTCCGCGACCACCTCGGGGTCGTAGGCGAGCCGCCCGATCCGACAGCCGCGCAGCACCTGCCGTCCCGCGAGCAGAAAGCGGCGAAGCCGTGCCAATGGAGAGCCTTGTCCTGAGAGCGATGCGTTCGAATCCTCGCGCCTCTCGGCTGCGCTTCTCTCGATCGCCGCCGCTGCGAGGTCGGCCTTCCCGGTGAAGTGGTGGTACATGCTGCCCTGGCCCGCACCGGCCCGCTCGAGCAGCGCCTTGGGACTCGTTCCGACGTAGCCCCGCTCCCGTAGTGCTCTACAACCCGCTCGGCGGCATCGTGCGGGGACGCGGCGCGATCGTCGACCTGTACCGCAAGGTGCCCGACAGCGGGAGAGGGGTCCGGGTCTCCTTCGGCGACGTCGTCGAATTCGTGGGTCCGGACCATGCGGTCTTCGTCGGTCGAGAGACGGGCAGCTGCACCGCTGTCGATGGGACCCATGTGCCGCTTCGCATCCGCACGAGCCGCTGCTTCCGGCGCCGCGGCGGGTGGCGTGCGCCATCACCACGGCAGCATCGACGACCCCGAGGAGCTCGCCGCGTACCAGTCTGCCGCGGGCGGTTGGTGCCGCTCACCGGCGCAGGGCGTGGAGCCTCACTGATCGAGGGTGGGGAAGTCCCGCGATCGTCCGCGTTCGGCACGGAGCCGGAGGAGCGTCCGCGACCGTCGTGCGGAGGCCCGGAGCATGCGGCCACGGGTCCTGTGGCCCGTGGCCGGGCGTGAGCCCGCGGGTGGCTCAGGGCCTGAGGTCGCGGAAGGTGCGGCGCAGGTCACCCACCCAGGCGTCGGGGTTCTCCCAGGGGATGAAGTGGCCCCCGCGGTCGTGCGCGTTGACGTTGACGTGGTTGAACCAACCGGCCTGCGGTCCGGCCTCGAACGCGCGGACGCGCTCGTCGGCGGTGTGGATGCCGGGAGGGTTCTCGTAGGTGACGAACGTGAGCCCGGTCGGGGCCTGCACGACCGGGGTGCCGTCGTGGGCCGGCACCCAGGGGTAGCGGTTGGCGTTGGCGTAGTAGCGCATCGCGGTCGCGATAGAGTTGTTCGCCCAGTAGATGGTGGCGTGGGTGCACAGGTCGTCCTTGGTGAAGACGGACTCGACGTCGCCGCCGTTGTCGCTCCAGGCCTTCCAGCGCTCCAGCAGCCAGGCGAGCAGCCCGGCGGGTGAGTCGCTGAGGGCGTGGGCCAGGGTGGCGCCGTCGAGCAGGTGCACGGCGAGATGGGACGCGAAGCGGCGGTCCTGGTCGATGATGCGGGCGCGGACGTCCGGTGGCTGGTCGTCGGTGAGGGGCCGGTTCCGGGCGAAGTCCCAGGCGCGCGGGCCGGTGAAGAAGTCGAGCGGCAGGCCGGACCCGATGTGGATGCCGTACAGCTCGTCGGCGTACTTGTGGCCGAGCTGGCTGGAGACGATCCCGCCGATGTCGCAGCCTCCCGCCGCGTACTTCTCGTATCCGAGGGTCTCGGTCATGAGGAGGTGCCAGAGGTCGGCGACCTTCCAGAAGTTGACGTCCGGAAAGCCGGCGAGCGGGCCGGGGAAGCCGAAGCCGGGCAGGGACGGCACGATGACGTCGAACGCGTCGGCGGGGTCGCCGCCGAAGGAGGCCGGGTCGGCGAGCGGGTCGATCACCTTCGACCAGTGCCAGAACGTCCACGGCCAGCCGTGGGTGAGGATCAACGGGATCGGTCGGGGCCCGCGACCGGCCTTGTGCATGACGTGCACCGCGACGCCGGCGACGCTCACCTGGTGGTGCTCGTAGGCGTTGATCGCAGCCTCCGCTTGTCGCCAGTCGTAGCCGTCCCGCCAGTAGGCGACCAGATCGCGGAGATAGGTGTGCGGGACGCCGTAGGACCCGTCCTCGTTGCCCTCGTCCGGCGGGGGGCGGGTCCGCGAGAGACGGGCGCGCAGGTCGTCGAGGATGTCGTCGGGCACGTGGATCGGGGTGGGCTCCCCCGCGAATCGGGTCACGTCGTCCTCCTCGGCACGTGGGGACCGCTCGATCTCGGGTCAGCCGATGCGTCGTGGGCGAGGGCGACCAGCCGAGACAGCACATCCCCGGCGTCTTGGAGCACGGCCCGGTCCCGGTCGTCCAGCCTGTCGGTCAGCTTCGCCAGCATTCGTGCTCGCTCGGCGTGCCGGGCCCGGACGACCGTCTCGCCCGCCGAGGTCAGCGACACCAGCGCGGCACGGCCGTCGGTCGGGTCGGGCCGCCGTGACACCAGGCCGGCCGCTTCCAGCTTCGAGACGAGGCTGGTCAGGGCCGGCTGCTTGATCTGCTCGGTCGCCAACAGGTCGCTCAGCCGCATCGGCCCGCGCCGCGACAGGCTGTGGAGCACCGACAGCGTCGAGAAGCTTGACCTCTGCACCGACGCGAGGCGGATGAAGACCGTGTTGAAGTCCTCGATCACCGTCGTCAGGCGGTCGACGTCGAGCGCTCTGCCGGGCGGCGTGCGGGCCACGACCGCATTATATCAATAGTCGATATATCTCGCTCGTGTGCGACGGAGACGTCGGGCCGCGCCGAGGCAGCGGGCAACGCGGAGTCGACCCCTTTCCTCGCGCACGGGTCGTTCATGCCACGCCGCTCCCGAGGTGGTCTCGTGCTCGGCTGGCGATACGCGATCGAGCCGTGTCACACGGCGTTGTCGACCGGGCAGTTGCCGTCGCCTCGGCCGCACGCGGCGAAGTCGCAGAGGCGGCACAGCCACGGTTGCGGGCGGCCGTCGGTGCGGGATGAGCGCTCCGCGGCTCTCGCGAGGGTCACCGTGGTCAGCATCGTGCCCAGCGCTTCTGCAAGGTCGTCGACCTCCTGCTGAGACAACGCCGACAACGCGCTCGTGAGCGACCTCTCGCGCGCGTGGAGCATCCGTGCCGCCGTGCGCCGGCCGGTGCCGGTCAAGACCACGGACACGGACCGTCCGTCGTGTGCCCCGGCCCGCTCGACGAGACCTTCGGAGACGAGGCGGTCGACGAGGCGGACGGTGCCCGAGTGGGTGAGGCCGAGCACGGAGCTCAGCTGGGTGACCGATCCGCCGTCGAGGAACTCGTGCAACGCGGCGAGCGCGGCCGGAGCGGACGGGCCGATCGCGGCGACCGCCTCGACGGCGGCGTTCATCCGGTCGACGACGACGAGGCTCAACGCGCCGAGGACGTTCGCTGCGTGCGGGCGGCTTGACCGTATTCGCGACACCGCCCTAGAGTATATGCGTGAGTCACGCATACTCCACGTCGTGGCCCGATGCCGCGGGCACCGCGTGCGTCCACCTCGACCTGCAGGTGGACGAGGTCGACGAGGCGGCCGAGGTCCTGTGCGCGCTCGGAGCGAGCCAACCCGGTGCCCAACCCGGCGCCAGCCGCCGGCGGGTGCTGCTCGATCCCGACGGCCGACCGTTCGTCATGGGTCCCCGTCCCTCGGCGACGCCGTAGCGCCGCGCCGTGCCCGAGCTCGCGGAGCTGCTCGTCCAGGACGCACAGGAGTGGCACGCGTGGTTGGACGGCCACCATGCCGACCACCCGGGGGTCTGGCTGGTGCTGCACAAGAAGGGCGGCCGGGCGACGGCCCTGACCTACGCACAGGCGCTCGACGAGGCGCTGTGCTTCGGCTGGATCGACGGGCAGGTCGCTCGGCGTGACGACGACAGCTATCGCCAGCGCTTCACCCCGCGGCGACCGAGCAGCTCGTGGTCCGCGAGGAACGTCGAGCACGTCGCCCGCCTCACCGAGGCGGGCCGGATGCGGCCGGCCGGGATCGCGGCGGCCGACGCGGCCAAGGCGCGCGGACGGTGGCAGACCGCCTACCGCGGGCAGGCCGACATGCAGGTCCCGCCCGACCTATCCCGGGCGCTCGCGGCCAATCCGGCCGCAGCCGCGACGTTCGACCAGTTGGACGCGGCCAACCGCTACTCCATCGTCTACCGGCTCAACGCCGTCAAGCGGCCGACGACCCGGGACGCCAAGCTGGCCGAGTACGTCGGCATGCTCGCCCGCGGCGAGTCCCTCCATCCACGAAAGTCCACCAAGGACGATCGGTGACGGCCGCGACAGCGCGGCGGAGGCGACGGCGTGCCGGGCCTCAGCGGCACGTCGGCCGACCGCGTGTCCCCTGTCGCGCCCTCCTCGCCGGCGACGGCTTCCTCGCGGCGCCCGTGGTCGCCTCCCGCACCAGCGGGCCCCGGCCGACGCTCCCGAGCGACGGGGCTGCCCGCCTCAGAGAAGTCGCGCCAGTGCCCGCGCCCCGGCCAGGATGTCGTCGTCGGGGGCGAGCACCTGGATCGCGACCTGGTTCGCTCCGGCCGCGAGGTGGGCACGTATCCCGTCGGCGACCGTCTCGGGCTCGCCGTGGACGGCCAACGCGTCGACGAGCCGGTCGCTGCCGGGGAAGGTGACGTCGTCGGTGTCGAACCCGATCCGGCGTAGGTTGGCCACGTAGTTCGAGAGCCGCAGGTAGGGGCCGACGCGCTCGCGGCCGAGCCGGCGTGCCCGGTCCGGGTCGGCGTCGACGACGACCTTCTGCTCGACCACGAGGAGCGCGTCGGGGCCCAGTCGGGCGCGTGCGATGCGGGTGTGCTCGGGGGTGACGAGGTAGGGGAGCGCGCCGGCGCTGCGTGTGCGCGCGAGCTCCAGGACACGGGGCCCGAGCGCGGCCAGGGCTCGGCGCTGCACCGGCACACCCTCCCGGTCGAGCTCGTCGAGGTAGTCGACCAGTGCCTCGTAGGGCTTGCTGTAGTCGGCCTGGCTCTCCCGGTGCCCCGCGCCGATGCCGAGGACGAAGCGCCCCGGGTGCGTCGCCTGCAGGCGGTGGAACGACTCGGCCACCGCGTGAGCAGGTGCGGTCCAGATGTTCACGATGCTGGTGCCCACGACCAGGGTCCCGGTGGCCGCGAGCAGAGGATCGACCGCGTCGAGCCCGGCAGGAGGGGAGGCGCCGAGCCACAGGCTCGAGTAGCCGAGCCGCTCCAGCTCTCCTGCGACGTCCGGGTTGACGTCGGAGTGGCGTGCCCAGATCCCCGCGCTGCTCGGACTCTCCATGCCCTGTTCGAACACCCGCGGCGGGCTCGCCATTCCGTGGGTCGGGCGGGTCGAGCGAGGAGGAAGCGACCCGGCTCCGGGGCGCTCGCAGGCCGCGACCACCTTCCCGGGCAGCTCGGCCCGACGGCCCGGCCGGCCGTCAGGCTATAGATCTAGTATCGTCGATCATCGATGACGGGGAAGCTGATCGACCGCGACACTGCGGAGAAGTACGCGGAGTGGTTCCGCTCGCTCGCGGACCCGACCCGGGTCCAGCTCGTGGCGCTGCTCGCTCGGTGCCCGGACGCGCTATCGGTAGGAGATCTCACCGCGGCTCTGCCGGTGGGCCAGTCGACGGTCAGCCACCATCTCGCGGCGCTCGCCGCAGTCGGCTTCGTGCAGGTCGAGAGACGAGGCACCAGCTCCTTCTACTCCGTCAACCCGAGCTGCGTGGAGTGCTTTCCGAGCGCGGCGGACGTCGTCATGGGCCGACGGCCCCCCGAGCCCTCGCCGCCTTGCTGCAGTCCCGAGAGTGGGAGGTCACGGTCATGAGCGACGCCGCCGACAGCGACGAGATCCGAATCCGTGATGCCGTGAGGCGCCGGTACGCGGCCGCGGCCGCTCTCGCCGCCGCGGGTG
>JAJZBW010000114.1 GCA_021798745.1 Actinomycetes bacterium | reverse complement strand
TGTCTTGTGTGCGATCGGGAGGCCAAATCCCTCACCAGGACATTGCGGGAGCTACCCGGTCAGGAAGTACGACAACGCTCGGGCTCGTCAAAGCTTCTGGACGTGGTGAGGTGCTCATCAGGCGTTTCTCCTTTCCTAAGGTGTTCCGGTCCATTTCGAGGTGATTTCAGAATTCTCGAAGCATACTCGATCTCCGTGTACATTCGGCGGACCGTCTGAAGGCAAGGAGTCGAGGTTGGCGTTGGCCGTCGTACGTGACCTGCGGGAGTACCGCGCGCCGGCGTCGTCCGAGGAGCTCGAGGAGTTCGAGGTCGACGTGCTGGCCGGCTTCGTCCTCGCCCGGGCGTCGGCCGGCCTCACGGACGGGACGATCCGCGGGGACCTGAGCAACCTCGACCAGCTTCGGACCTGGTTCGGCCGGCCGCTGTGGGAGATGGAGCCCACCGACGCCGACGACTACTTCGGGCGGGTGCTTCGGAGCTCGCCGAGCGGGACGCGCCTCGCCCGATCCCAGGCGCTCCGCACGTACTTCGAGTACCTCGAGCTGCGCCACGCCGTCGAGCTCCACTCGTTGACCGGCCGGGGCGTCGCCTGCCCGATCGACGAGATCAATCGGCCGCGAGGGACAAAGGACCCGAGGCTGCGGATCCCACCGCGCGCCGAGGAGCTTGCGAGATTCTTCGCCGGATGGGCCGCCGAGCTCACTTCGTGCCGGAAGTTCGCGCCGAGCGCCCGCAACTACACCGCAGCGAAGCTCATGGCCGACGTCGGACTGCGGGTGAACGAGGCTCGCAGCCTCGACCTCGCGGACATCCGCTGGGAGCTCGGCCGGTTCGGCAAGCTGCATGTCCGCTACGGGAAGGGCTCCCGCGGCTCGGGGCCGAAGGAGCGGATGGTGCCGCTTCTTAACCACGCCGGCGAGACGCTGCGCTGGTTCATCGAGGACGTGTGGGGCCAGTTCGGCGACGACCACACCCGCCACGGCGCACCGCTGTTCCCTTCGGAGCGGAAGAACGCCGACGGCTCGCGCGCCCGCGTCGGCTACGACGCGCTCCGCTCGGGCCTTGCCGTTGCGGCGAGTGCCCACCTCCCGGCGTGGTCGGGCCGGCTCACGCCGCACGTGCTCCGGCACTTCTGCGCCTCCGAGCTCTACCTGAACGGGGTCGACCTCATCGCGATCCAGGAGCTGCTCGGCCACGCCTGGGTCGCGACGACGAGTGCCCCATTACACGTCCACCGGACGCGGATCGAGGAGGCCTGGCTCGCCGGCCAGGAGCGCGCTGCGAAGCGCCTCGAGGGGCTGCTCCGATGAAGTGGCAGCTCCGCCTCGCGGCGGCACACCGCGAGATCTGGAAGGCCTCCGAGCTCCAGCGGATGCTCGCCGAGCGCGGCCTCGTCATCTCGGCCGGCAAGATGTCGGCGCTGTGGTCCGGCCAGCCGGTCTCGCTGAAGCTCGACGACCTCGACGTCATCTGCGCGGTCCTCGGCTGCGAGATCGGCGAGCTGCTCGTCCCCGAGCCGGATAAGGTCCCGCGTCACGACGAGCCCGCGACGCCGCAGGCGGCCGAGCGCGCCGCCGCCTCACCGGTCGTACCCCGAAGGCGCGACGGGCGTTCGTCGCCACCGGCCTGATCCGCGTTGGCACTGCGGGCCGGCAACAATCCCCGGACGACCCAGCAGGTGGCGAGCTGCCCATCGTGCTTCGCCTGGGGGATGACCTACAGCCAGGGTGTCTGCCTTCCCTGCTACGGCTTCGCCGCCTACTTCAAGACTGCCGGCCCCTGCGGGGCATGTGGACGGATAGAACTCTTGAAGAAGGGCTACTGCCGGCTGTGCTGGTGCCAGGCGTACGCCGACCGCCCGAGCGGCCCGGGCCACCCGCTCGCCCCGTACGTCGCGCTCGTCCGCTACCAGCAGCTCTTCTTCGCGAGTATGAACCGCGGACTGAGCCGGCTCCACGCACCCCCGCCGAACATCGCCCGCCGCCGCGGAGCGAAGGGCCGACCGCTGAAGCCCCCGCCGCTACCGGTCGACCGGCCGCGCGTCGATTGGGTCGAGCAACAGCTGTTCGAGACCCCCCGTCGCTACCACTACGCCCGCGTCGACCTCCGCAACGGGCCGCCGCCGGCGAACCCCTGGCTCGCCTACGGGCTCTACCTCGCCCACGGTCTGGCCGAGCTCCGTGGCTTCAACCCGGAGGTGCGCAGCGCGCTCCAGCGGAGCCTTGTCACGCTCCTCGCCGAGCATCGCGGGGGCGAAGTGATCCGCATGTCGAGCTTCTCCGAGATCCTTCGCGAGCACGGAACGAGCGTCGCCCACACGGTCGAGGTCCTTACCGAGATGGGGGTGCTCCTCGACGACCGCCCGGCGGGGTTTGACGTCTGGTTGGCCGATGCGCTCCGCGGGCTCGTGCCGGGCATCGCGTCGGCGGTCGAGCAGTGGGCACGCACCCTCCACGACGGAGGACCGCGCAGCCGGGCGCGTGACACGAGCATCGTGCAGTCGCACCTTCGTGCCGCGCTGCCGGCGCTCCGTGAGTGGTCGACGACCTACGACCACCTGCGCGAGGTCGGCCGCGCGGACGTCGTCGCCTATGCCGAGACGCTCGAGGGCTACCCTCGCGAGAACGCGCTCGGGGCGCTCCGGTCGCTGTTCTCTTGGGCGAAGAAGAACCGCGTCGTCTTCGCGAACCCGGCGAGTCGCGTGCCGATCGGTTCTCACGAGTGGTCGATCTGGCAGCCGCTCCGCCCGGACGAGATCGCCCGGACGCTCGAGGTCGCCGCGACCCGCCAGGCCAAGCTGTTCGTCGCGCTGGCGGCGGTGCATGCGGCGCGGCTCGGCGCGATCCGTGCGCTGCAGCTCGACGACGTCGACCTTGCGAATCACCGGCTCACGATCGCCGGTCGATCTCGACCGCTCGACGACCTGACCCATCGCCTCCTCGTCGACTGGCTCGACTACCGCCGCCGTCGCTGGCCGCACACCGCGAATCGGCATCTCTTCCTCAGCCGGGAGAGCGCGCTGAAGCTCGGCCCGGTCAGCGCGCCGTGGGTCGGCCATACGCTCTACGGGCTGCCCGCCACGCTCGAACGGCTGCGCATCGACCACCAGCTCGAGGAGGCGCTCGTCACCGGTGCCGACCCGCTCCAGGTGGCCGCGGTCTTCGAGATCAGCGAGACCGCTGCGATCCGCTGCGATCCGCTACGCCCGCAATGCCCGCCAGCTCCTCGAGCAGCCTCACGAAGATGGACCCGCCGGTTCGCCGGGAACGGGCGCGCTGGACGGCGGCGGCGTCGGGGGTACATACTTCGGTTCGCGCTGATGACCCTTGAGTTCAGCGGAACTCGTGGAGGTTTTCCTGGTTCTGGAGGACGATCAGGTCCTCGTGCGCGGTCACCAGTCGCGGCACGCCGGCACGCCGTGTCCGGCGGACCTGTTCGAGCGCGAAGAACGAGGTGCGGGGCACGAGCCCGTCGCCGCGAAGGCCCGCGAGGAGCGCCACGTTGCGCTCGTAGAGGACGAGGCCGGCCTCCTCGCCGATACGTGCGAGCGCACCGGGCAGGTCGACGAGGTGACCGTCGCTCCACCACGGCCGGGCGGTCATCACGACGAACCCGCCCGGCCGGTGCACCACCGCGCAGCCGCGGAGCATCGTCGACAGCGCGTCGAGGAGAACGGCCAGGCTCACGTTGCCGAGGTTCGCCGGATCGGCCGAGTAGCGACCGCCGCTCTTCCTGATGCCCTGGCCGTGTCGCGCGACCACTTGGCCGTGCAGCGACCGTCCGTAGGGCGGGGAGGTGCACACGAGGTCGACGAGGCCGCGCACCGCCGGGTCGACGGGCGTCGCGACCGAACGGGCGTCGCCGAGGACCACCTCGCCGTGGCCGGCCGCCCCTTGGCTTCGGGCGTGGTCGAGGTGCGCTCGCGCGAGCTCGGCGAAGGTCGGCTCCTACTCGATGCCGATGCCGATTCCGATGGCGTCGCGCCCGAGGTGCACCGCCTCGACGAGCGTGGTCCCGACGCCGGCCATAAGATCGAGGACGAGGCTCCCGGGCTCTGTGTAGGTGGCGACGGCTCGCGCCGCGATGGCGCGGAGCATCTTCGCCGGGTGGCGACCCGACAGCTCGAGGTAGCGCCCGGCGCGCTGCGTGCGAGAAGTCTGTTGCGCGGTCGGCCAGATCGACAGCGTGAGGTCAGCGGTCACGGCCCACCTCCACGTCCTTTGTGACGATGCGTCGCGGCGTCCCCTTGGCGAGCACGATCACGTCCTCGTGCGCCGTGTGGTGCACGGGCTCCCCGCGTTCTCGGGCCTTGCGGAGCTGGAGCATGTGCCATAACGAGGGGCGGCCGACAAGGCTGCCGTCGCGGATCGCGGCGTGGACCGCGACGACGTGGGCGAGGTAGGTGAACCCGACGCCCGTCGCGAGCGCGACGGTGCGGCCGGCGAGGTCGACCGCACGGCCGTGCTGGCGGGTGTTCTTCGTCACCGCGACGAGCAGCCCGCCTGGCCGTAGCGCGGCGAAGCACGCCGCATAGACCTCGGTCATCGCCGTGTCGTACGCGGCGCCGCGTGCGTGGCCGAGGTTCGCCTTGTCGGTCGAGTAGTTCAGCGTCTCCGGCGGGCAGAGCCACTTCCCCGCCAGCCAGCCCGGCTTGTCGATGACCCCTGCGTCGCACAGGTACGGCGGTGAGGTGCAGGCGAGGTCCACTCGGCCGTGAAGCTCGCCGAGCACCTGCTCGAGATGCCGGGCGTCGCCGACGTGGACCTGAGCGAGGCGCCGGTGCTCCTCGTCGAGGGCGTGGCCGAGGTTCGCCTCGGCAAGGTGCACCCAGCGCGCCTCGAGTTCGACCTCGACCGCGCGACGGCCGAGGAGCGCCGCCTCGACGAGCGTCGTTCCCGAGCCCGCCATCGGGTCGCAGACGACCGCTCCGGGGGCGGAGAACTCGGCGACGATGCGCCGGGCGAGCTCGGGAGCATCTTTCCGGGGTGCGCGGTCGAGCTCGGGTGGTAGCGGCCGACGCGCTGGTACCGCGGCGAGGTCTGCGCGACGGGCCAGAGCGCGAGCGGCACCTCGGGCGACGACGCGCGCGGTCTTGGCGCGGCTGCTGCGGTACCCGAGCGACGGTGGCGGGTCGGTGTCGGTGGTGCGGGGTGTGTGGTCATGGGAGTGCCCGCGACCGGAGGTTGTGCCGAAGGGAATCGGCGCTGGCGCCTCGATCTGTGACGGAGCGGGCTGTGACGGCCGGAGGACGCCCGTCCCGGAGAAACCTTCCGACGATGCCTTGAGGTCGTCGCGACGACGGAGGTAGGACCTCGACCCGTGCAGCAATAACGACGAAAGGGGCAGGTCATGACCACTACCGAGAGTGCAGTTGTCAGCGAACAGAAGCGAGGCGGCCGCCCAGCCGCGGAGGTCGTCGCCGAACTGCTCGGCGCGAACGAGAACGTCACCGTCGCCGAGCTGGCGAGCCTCGCCGGCCTCGGTCAATCGACGATCGGCAAGGCGCTCGCCGCGCTGGAGGCGACGGGCGCGGCTGTTCGCGTGCCGGGCGGGCGTGACGGAGCCCGGCGGCTCCCCGATCGGTGGTCGGCCGTAGCGGCAGCCGAGAGTAAGCCGGAGATCGAGGTCGACGCGACCTCGTCCGAGGCGTGCGCTTCGTCCCAGCAGGACCCCGAGCCGGAAGCTCCGGCCGGAACATTGCCACCGCCTGAGCCGGCCACGGACGAACGACCGCGACTCGGTAAGGGCACACTCGGGACGCTCGTGTTCGCCTACCTCATGGAGAACCCTGGCGACCACGGGCCGGTCGAGATCGCGAAGGCACTCGGGGGCAAGTCGAGTGGGGCCGTCGGCAACGCGCTGGTCCGGCTCACCGCGGACGGCAGCGCTGAGCTCGTGAGCGAGAAGCCTCGCCGCTACCGGATCGCGGGGGATGGGGCCGCCGCTGACAGCACCGCGACTGACCAGAGTGAGACCGACGAGCGGAGCGGGGCAGTCGGGTCGTGAGTACGAGCGCCGACCGGACGCCGCGCGTCGTCACCTACACGCGCGTCGCGTGCTGCACCGATCGGGCCAAGCTCGCGCGTCGGGAGTGTCACCTCGCTATGGCGGTGGCCTCCCGGCGCGCCGGCGCGCTCGTCGGTGCCTACAGCGACATCGGGCCGACGCCGCCGATCGGCCGCCCGGGGCTCACGCGCCTCATCGTCGACGCGGCGTCGAGCTGCTTCGATCTCGTGGTGGTCGAGCAGCTCGACCGGCTTGCTCCCCGACCCGAGGACGCCGCGGCGATCATCGCCGCGCTCCGCGCGCTCGGGGTCGCGGTCTACCCCCTCGGCAAGGGCCGCCGCCGCCTCGTCGCGGCGGGGACCGCGGCAGCGATCGTGAAGCTGCTCGGCGTTTGATCGGCGCTCGCCGTCGCGTGAGCGCGATGGGGGCCGGCTAGAACAGGGGACATTCGATCGGCCCCTTGAGCGCGCACGGCCTCGCGATGGACCTGGTGGTCTGTCGCCCAAATTGCCGGAGTGGTCAGGTCGAGCCGCCCAGACCGCCGAATCGGAGCGACGCGAACGTGGATCCGTTGGCGTCGTTCTGTACGCATGCGAACCTGCCTGTCGACGCCGACACGTCGGTCGGATGCCAAGGCTGATCGCCGACGTCGCCCAGTTCGTTGATCAGTCCGAGATCGGAGCGGCCCCGTACCGGGAAAGCGAACCCTGGCACGGGGCCGTCCGGGCTGGTTTAAGCGCCCCAGAGCCCGAGGTTGCTGCCGCGCCGGAGGAACTCTTTCCCAGCAGCAATCAGACCCAACGCGCTCAAGATGAACAGCACGATTTCGGTCAGCATGGCGATCACCTCCTTTCTGCCACCAGGATGCACCCGCCCCCCTGCCAAACGTCGGGCCAGAGCGGGTACCTCCACCCGGGTGGTACCCGTCTTGGGTCCGGGGACCGTCACACCTCCCTCGTAAGCTCGACGCGTGAAACGAAACGCCCAGGCGACGATCCGGCTGGCGAAGGCCCTGGTGAAGCAGGGTCGCCCCGCCAGTACCCGCAGGTTGGAACGCTGGTCCCACGATGGCCTCGGGCCGATCGGCACGCCAGACTTCTCGATCCTCGTCCACCACTACGCCGAGGTGGCGTCGCTCTCCACGGTGGGCCGGGACGCCGACATGGTCGCCCGGCGCCTCGCCTCGCGGGGCTACACCTGCGAGCGCTTACGGGGAGCGATCCTGCGCGAGCTCGGCATCTCGCCCGAACCGCCGGCGCTCGTCCCGCCCATGACGGACCTGTCGAGCAGCCCGACAGGCGATGCGGGGTTCGCCGCCATCGAGCAGTTGGCCCGGGACCTGATGTCCGACGCTCGCGGTGTACCGCCGCTCATGGTCAAGGTAGTTCGAGCGCTCTACCGCAACGCCACCCAACGAGCTGAGCAGCTCGGCGAACCGGCGGACGCGATCTTCCACTCCTTCGTCGTCAATGGCCTCGTCCACCTGATGGGGGGCGACTACTACAACGGCGAGGCAATGGAGGCCGTCCTCGGGTTCGACCGAGGCACCATCTCGCTCGAGGCCCTCGAGGTCATGAACTCCGAGTTGCGGATCTCGATGCCCGCTCTCGATAACGCCTATCGGACCGTGCCGCTAGACGAGATTGCCTTCATGGCCCACCGCCTCGCGACCTGGGCACCGCTCGTGCTCAGCTACCTGCAAGTGACCGGTACGCAGCCGGCCGAGATCGAGGACCTGGCGGTCGTCTTCGCTCCAGCGGCGATCCACTACGTCAGCCTGCTGCGCGAGGCGTTCGACGACTTCCCGGACGAGCCGCTCCCCCTGACGCCTCCGACACTTGAGCTCCCGGCCGCGGCGTCGGAGTGAGATACCCTAGAAGGAGATGACCCATGGAAACCCCGGGGCATTCACCGGAGTATCGGGCCTCGATCGCAGAGGCGGTCTAGGCAATCGGAACCTTCACGACAGCGACCAAGGATATGCGCGATCGGTATGGCGGTCGACCAAATCCTGCCGTCACGTGCCCGGCCTTGACCGAGCTCGAGCACCAAGCGAACTACGCCGGAGCACCGGACGACCTGCCGAGTGACAACCTCATGTCGATGATCGACCTGTCGGGCCAGGCGGGAAACGACAGCCTCCGAGCGGTCCGCACCCTCATAGAGACCGAGCCGATCTTCGTATGGGCACACCTTCCGACTGGTTGCGCCGCTCTTGAGGCGTTCGCGTTCGGTCGATGGTTGGCCGAGTGCCCGCTCAGCCGGGACACTCGCGTGAAGCGCGGACTGCTCATGCGGCTCGATGACGCCAAGTAGCTCTCGCGATTCGGCATCCCAGCGCTCACGACGCAGTCCGAGGAGAACAAGGACTCGATTCGCAACTTCGCGACGGCCAACGGTTGGGACATGAGTATCGGACAGATGACGATCGGCGGCGAGTCGCTCATCGACACGAAGCCCGCGCTCGACCATCTGTTCGGCGACCCGCAGAGCGAGAAGAGCACCGCCCCGAAGCTGTGGTGCTACCTCTCCGGCGCGAGTCACGGAAACCCGTACGCGCTCATGCAGAGCATGGATCAGCATGGCGGAGTGAGCGATGGTTCGACCATCACCGTGGCCCTCGTCGTCCGGGCGCGTGACGTCCACAATCTCGTCGCCACAGCGTTGCTCGGCGGAATCAGCGCCTGGTCGATGATGGCCCGATACTTCGGCTGGGACACGACTGGAGTCCGGGCCACTCTTGTCCCGGTCCATCGTTAGGGCTCGGTAGAGAATAGTCCGCGCGAGATGGCGATGAGTGGAGTAACCTCTTCTCGTGCGAGTGTTCGGCGTCACCGATGAGGCGCTGACAACGATGTTCACGAC
>JAJZBW010000113.1 GCA_021798745.1 Actinomycetes bacterium | reverse complement strand
CCGCGTGCGGCGCGACCGCGGCGGGCGCGTCCCCCGCGGGCGCCTGCCCGTCGGGCGCTCCCGCAGGGGCACCCGGGCCACCCGGGCCACCCGGGCCCTCGGCGGGGCGGAACGGTATCGGAGCCTCGAGGAGCGAGACCGACGGCGCCCCCGCGCCGGGCGCCCCCGCCGCGGCGCGCAGCCCTTCGACGGGGTCCTCGGCCGCCTCGAAGCTCGCCTGGGTGTAGTCCGGCGCGCTCTCCCCCTCGACGAGCACCTGGACGTGCATCGCGTACCGGAGGTAGTCGTCGTCGATGGTCTCCATGAGCTTGCCGAACAGCTCGTACCCTTCGCGCTGCCAGGCCACGAGAGGGTCGGTCTGGGCGATGCCCCGGAGGTGGATCCCCTCGCGCAGGTGGTCCATCTCCGAGAGGTGCTGGCGCCAGCGCTGGTCGATGATCTGGAGCATGATCTGCCGCTCGACCTGGCGCGCGGTCTCCTCGCCTCCGGGCGTCGTCTGCTCGCGTCGCTCGTAGCACTCGAGGGCGTCCGCCACGACGGACTCCACGAGCTGCTCGACGGTCTCGGCCTGCTCGAGGTCCTCGACCGTGAACTCCGTCGGGTAGTACTGCGCGATCTCGGCGACGAGCCGCTCGAGGTCCCACTCCTCGGCGAAATCGCTCGGGCACGCGGCCCTCACGACGCGCTCGAGGGTCGACGCGAGGAGGTCCGCGGTGTGCTCGCGCAGGTCCTCCCCGTCGAGGACCTGGAGGCGGCGCTCGTAGACGACCTTGCGCTGCTCGTTCATGACCTCGTCGTACTTGAGCACGTCCTTGCGGATCTCGGCGTTGCGCGCCTCGACGGTGTTCTGCGCGCGCTCGATGGCCCGGCTCACCATCCGCGCCTCGATCGGGACGTCCTCGGGCAGCGCGCGGTCCATCACCCAGCTCATCGCCCCGCTCGCGAACAGGCGCATGAGCTCGTCCTCGAGCGAGAGGAAGAACCGGCTCTCCCCCGGGTCGCCCTGGCGGCCCGCGCGCCCGCGCAGCTGGTTGTCGATGCGCCGGCTCTCGTGGCGCTCGCTCCCGAGCACGTAGAGCCCGCCGAGCTCGCGCACGCTGTCCGCCTCGGCCGCGCACTCGGGCGCGTACTTCGCGGCGAGCTCCGCGACACGCTCCGCCCCCTCCGCGCTGTGCGCGTCGATCCCCTCGGCCCGCACCGTGTCGACGGCGAGCCCCTCGGGGTTCCCTCCGAGGAGGATGTCCACGCCGCGCCCCGCCATGTTCGTCGCGACGGTCACCGCGTGGAGCCTCCCCGCCTGGGCGACGATCGGGGCCTCCCGGGCGTGCTGCTTCGCGTTGAGCACCGCGTGCGGGATGCCCTGCTTGTCGAGCAGGCGCGACAGGTGCTCGGACTTCTCGACGGACGCGGTCCCGACGAGGACGGGCTGGCCCTTCTCGTAGCGCTCGGCGATGTCCTCGACGACGGCCTTGAACTTGGCCTCCTCGGTCTTGAACACGAGGTCTGCCGCGTCGCCGCGCACCATCGGACGGTTCGTCGGGATCGGGACGACCTGGAGCGCGTAGGTCGACGCGAACTCGGCGGCCTCCGTCTCGGCCGTGCCGGTCATCCCGGCGAGCTTGTCGTACATGCGGAAGTAGTTCTGGAGGGTCACGGTCGCCCAGGTGTGGTTCTCCTCCTTGATCCGCACGCGCTCCTTCGCCTCGACGGCCTGGTGCAGGCCGTCCGACCACCTCCGGCCCTCGAGGACGCGCCCCGTGAACTCGTCGACGATCTTCACCTCGCCGTCCCCGACGATGTACTCCTTGTCCCTCTGGTAGAGCTCCTTCGCCTCGAGCGCCTTCCCGAGCTGGTGCACGTAGTTCACCGCGACCGCGTCGTAGAGGTTCTCGACCCCGAGCTGGCGCTCGACCTTCGCGATGCCCGACTCGGACGGGACGACCGTGCGCTTCTCCTCGTCGACCTCGTAGTCCTCGTCGCGCCGCAAGGTCCGGACGATGGACGCGAACTGGTAGTAGAGGCGTGACGAGTCGTCCGAGGGACCGCTGATGATGAGCGGAGTCCGGGCCTCGTCGATGAGGATCGAGTCGACCTCGTCGACGATCGCGAAGTGGTGCCCCCGCTGGACCATCTGGGCGCGCTCGACGGCCATGTTGTCGCGGAGGTAGTCGAAGCCGAACTCGGTGTTCGTCCCGTAGGTGATGTCCGCCGCGTACGCGGCGCGCTTCGCGTCGGGGTCGGAGACCTCGGGAAGGACGAGCCCGACCTCGAGCCCGAGGAACCGGTAGACCTGGCCCATCCACTCGGCGTCTCGCCGGGCGAGGTAGTCGTTGACGGTCACGACGTGCACGCCCTTGCCCGTGAGCGCGTTCAGGTAGCACGCGAGCGTCGACACGAGCGTCTTCCCCTCGCCCGTGCGCATCTCCGCGATCCACCCGAAGTGGAGCGCCATCCCGCCCATGAGCTGCACGTCGTAGTGGCGCTGCCCGATCGTCCGACGAGCGGCCTCTCGCACGACGGCGAAGGACTCGACGAGGAGGTCGTTGAGGTCCTCGCCGTCCGCGACCCGCTGCTTGAAGTCGACCGTCATGCGCGCGAGGTCCTCGTCGCCCATCGCCGACACCTCGGGCTCGAGCGCGTTGATGAGCGGGACGACCGAGGCGAGGTTCCGGACCTTCTTGCCCTCGCCCGCGCGCAGGACCTTTGCGAACACGCTCACGGCGGGGCAGTCTACGCCCGAGCGCCTCGGGTTCCCGCTCGCCGGCCCCGGGAGGGGGCGCCCCGCGCCGTCGCCCCTAGGGGGCCGTGACGCGCACTGGGATCCGCCGACGAGCAGCCGGCGGGCCCTGCTCGACCGACACGAGGTCTCCGAGGAGGTGGTGCGGCCCGGCGCGCCGGACCTCCACGCCCGCGAACGCCCCGGGCCGGGGCGCGCGCTCCCCGGGTGCGAAGTGCACGAGCTTGCCCTGGCGCGTCCGGCCCGTGAGCATCGCGGGGTCCCTCCTCGAGGGTCCCTCGACGAGGACCTCCTCGAGGGTCCCGACGCGGGCCTCGTGCCGGAGCAGCGCGGAGCGCTCCACGACGGCCGTCAGCCGCGCGAACCGCTCCGAGACGACCTCGGCCGGGACGAACCGGTCGGTCATCGCCGCCGCACGGGTCCCGGGGCGCGGCGAGAACTCGAACGTGTACGCGCCGTCGTACCCGACCTCGGCGACGACCTCGAGGGTGGCCTCGAAGTCCTCCTCGCCCTCTCCGGGGAACCCGACGATGACGTCCGTCGTGACCGCGAGCCCCGGGATGGCCGCCCGTGCGGCGGAGATGCGCTCGAGGTACCGCTCTGCGGTGTACCCGCGGCGCATGGCCGAGAGCACCGCGTCGCTCCCGGACTGGAGAGGGAGGTGGAGCTGCTCGCACACGGCCGGGGTCTCCGCCATGGCCGCGACGGTCACGGGCCGCAGGTCCTTCGGGTGCGGGCTCGTGAACCGGACACGCCGGATCCCCTCCACGGACCCGACCGCCCGGAGCACGTCCGCGAAGAGCGGGCGCCTCCGGGTGATGTCCCGGCCGTAGGAGTTCACGTTCTGGCCGAGGAGCGTCACCTCGACGGTTCCCGTGCGGGCGAGCGCCGCGACCTCCGAGACGATCTCCTCGAGCGGCCGGCTCTGCTCGCGTCCGCGCACGGACGGGACGATGCAGAACGCGCACGAGTTGTCGCACCCGACCTGGATCGTGACCCACGCCGCGTGCGGGAGGTCGTCTCGGACGGGGAGCGCCGAGGCGAACGCGTCGGCGTCGCTCGCGGGCGCTCCGGGGACCTCCACGACCGGTCCCGACCCCGACGCGGCCTCCCGGAGGAGCGCGGCGGCGCGCCCCACGTTGTGGGTCCCGAACACGACGTCGACGAACGGGGCGCGCTCGACGAGGGCGGCCCCGTCCTTCTGGGCGAGGCACCCCCCGACCGCGATCTGCATCCCCGGGCGCCGGGCGCGAAGGGTCTTCAGCCGGCCGAGGTTCCCGTAGAGCCTGTTGTCCGCGTTCTCCCGGATGCAGCACGTGTTGAGCACGACGACGTCCGCGTCGTCGAGGTCGTCGGTGGGCTCGAGCCCGTCGGCGACGAGGTCGGAGGCGATGCGCCGCGAGTCGTGCTCGTTCATCTGGCACCCGAACGTCCGGACGAAGAACTTCCTGGCCATGGGGCAAGGTTACGCGGTCGCGGCCCGCCGGGACGCGGCGGGCTAGCGTCGTCCCGTGCTGATCGGGGCCCACGTGAGCACCTCCGGCGGGCTCGTGACGGCCCTCGAGCGCGGGACGGCGGTCGGAGCGGACGTCGTCCAGGTGTTCACCCAGAGCCCGAGGATGTGGCGGAGCCCGTCCCACACGCCCGAGGCGCTCGCCGCATACCGGGACGCGGCGGCGTCCCACGAGAGCATCCGTGCGACCTTCGCCCACGCGACCTACCTCGTGAACCTCGCCTCCGGCGACGAGGAGCTGTACGCGAAGTCGTGCCGCTGCCTTCTCGAGAACCTCGTCACGGCGTCCGCGATCGGGGCCTCCGGGGTCGTCCTCCACGTCGGGAGCCACCGCGGCGCGGGCCTGGGCAGCGTGCTCGGCCAGGTCCGAGACGCGATCGAGAGGGCGTTGGACGACGCGGAGGACGCCCTCGGCGCGCCCGCGTGCCGGCTCCTCCTCGAGAACGCGGCCGGTGCCGGGGGGACCGTCGGCCGGAGCCTGGACGAGCTCGCCGCGATCGTCGACGCGGCGGGCGGGGACCCGAGGCTCGGGGTGTGCCTCGACACCCAGCACCTCTGGGCGTCGGGCGTCGACTACTCCTCCCTCGAGGGGGCCGACGCGGCGATCGACGCGCTCGACCGCTCCGTCGGGCTCGAGCGGCTCGGGTGCATCCACCTCAACGACTCGAAGGTCCCGCTCGGTGCGAACCGGGACCGCCACGAGAACCTCGGCGAGGGAGAGGTCGGCGCGGCCGCGCTCGCGTCGCTCCTCGGCCACCCCGCGATCGAGGACGTGCCGGCCGTGCTCGAGGTGCCCGGAGACGGGGACGGACCGCGGGCAGAGGACGTGTCCGCGGCGAGGAGGATCCTCTCGGACGGCGTCGCGGCGCGTGCGCGGGCCCGGGGGGAGGGCGCGGGCGGGCGGTAGCCCGCGTACCGCTACTGCGCGGCGGCGGAGAGGACCTCCGCGAGCGCCGGGTGGACGAAGATCGCCTCCGCGAGGTCGTCGACCCGGAGGTGCGCGGTCACGGCGACCGCGATCACGCTGATGAGCTCCGCCGCGTGCGCCCCGACGATCGAGCCGCCGAGGACCACCCCGGTCGCGGGGTCGGACACGAGCTTCACGAAGCCACGCGGGTCGCCGTCGATCATCGCCTTCGCGTTGAGCGCGAAGGGGACCTTCGTCACGCGGATCTTCCTCCCGAGCGCGAACGCCTCGGCCTCCGCAAGGCCGACGTCCGCGATCTCGGGCTCCGTGAATATCGCCGACGCGGCCTTGTCGTAGTCGAGGTGGCGGTGCTCGCGCGTGTGCAGCCCCATCACGTGCTCCGCGACCTTTCGACCCTGTATCGCCGCGACCGACGCGAGGGGGAGCCGGCCCGACAGGTCGCCCGCCGCGTACACGTGCGCGAGGTTCGACTGGCAGTGGTGGTTCACCGGGACGTAGCCCCCCGCGTTCGTCTCCACGCCCGCCGCGTCGAGCCCCAGCCCCGCCGAGGACGGGACCGAGCCGATCGCGAGAAGCGCGTGCGAGCCCGCGAGCGCCCGGCCGTCCTCGCAGGTCACGACGACCCGGTCGCCCTCGCGGGCGATCCCGACCGCCCGCGCGCCCTTCACGAGCGACACTCCGCTCTCGAGGAAGTCGACCTCGAGGGCGGCCGCGACCTCGGGGTCCTTCTGGGGAAGGACCTGCTGGCGCGACACGACGAGCGTCACGCGCGACCCGAGCGACCGGAACATGTGGACGAACTCGACGCCGGTGACGCCGGACCCGATCACGACGAGGTGCTCGGGGATCGTCGGAGGAGGGTAGGCCTGACGGGTCACGAGCACCCGCTCCCCGTCGACGGGCGCCCAGTCGGGCACGCGGGGGCTCGAGCCCGTCGCGAGGAGGATCGCGTCGGCGTCCTCGACGAACGGATCTCCGGGCCCTCCGACCGCCCCGTCCGGGGTGATCTCGACCCGGTGCGGCCCGACGAGCCTCCCTCTCCCGCGCACGAGGCGCACCCCCTGGCTCTCGAGCTGGCGCGTCGTGGAGGTCGCGAGGAGCTCCGAGATCGACCGCACGCGCTCACGGAGCGCGTCGAGGTCGGACGCCGCTCGGGCGGGGGTGAGCCCGAGGGCGGCCGCGCGCCGGCTCGAGGTGATCGCCCCGCCCGTCGCGATCATCGCCTTCGAGGGGATGCAGTCCCACAGGTTCGCCGCCCCTCCGACGACCTCGCTCTCGACGAGCGTGACGTCCGCACCGAGCCGGGACGCGGTCGACGCGGCCTCGACACCCGCGGGGCCGCCGCCGACGATCACGAAGTGGACGGACACGCTGCGCAGGCTACCTTCCGCGGCCGCGCCGACGAGCCGCCGCGGGCCGCGGCTCGCGGCCCCGGAACGCGTGCGCACGAGGATCCTGCTCCTCGCCGGTCCCCCCGAGCGGCCGCGCGCGTGCGAGCCCGTCGCGAGCAGTGGGAGCACGAGGCGGGAGGCGTGACGAGCGGCCGCGCGCGTGCGAGCCTGTCGCGGTGGACCCGACGACCCCGCGCTCCGCGGGCTCCGGGGAGGAGGCCGACGTCGTCGTCGTCGGGGGCGGGACCGCGGGGTGCGTGCTCGCGGCCCGCCTCAGCGAGGACCCGTCCCGGCGCGTCACGCTCCTCGAGGCGGGACCTCGCGACTCCCACCCGCTCGTCCACGTCCCCGCAGCCTTCCCCCGGCTGTTCAAGTCGCGGCTCGACTGGGACTACCAGACGGCTCCCCAGCCCGGGCTCGCGGGTCGCAGCGTCTACTGGCCACGGGGGAGGCTCCTCGGAGGGTGCTCCTCCACGAACGCGATGATGTGGGTGCGCGGCGTCGCGGAGGACTTCGACGAGTGGGCGGGCGCCGCGGGCCCGAGCTGGGGCAGGGAGCCCGTCGCACGGCTGTTCGCGCGCGTCGAGGACGTCGAGGGGGCGCTCGACGGGGGCGACGGGGGCGCTGGACGGGGCGGCCCGGTCCCGGTGCGGCGCCTCCGTGACCCGAACCCGCTCACGCGCGCCTTCGTCGCCGCCGCGGTCGCGTCGGGCATCGCCCCGGCGAGCGAGCCCCACGTCGGGACGGGCGAAGGGGTCGGCGAGACGCTCGTCACCCAGTCGGGGGGACGTCGGGCGAGCGTCGTCGACGCGTACCTGCGCCCCGCTCTCTCCCGGCGGAACCTCGTCGTCCGGACGGGGGCCCGGTGCCTGCGCGTCGAGCTCTCGGGCGGGCGTGCGGTCGGGGTCACGTACCTCGTCGGGCGCGAGCTCCGAGAGGTCCGCGCGCGTCGCGAGGTCGTGCTCGCCGCGGGGACCGTGAACACGCCCCAGCTGCTCATGTGCTCGGGGATCGGCCCCGGCGCGGTCCTGTCCGCGGCGGGGATCCGCACGCTCGTCGACTCGGGGGGCGTCGGCGGGAACCTCCAGGACCACCTCGCCTCGGGGCTCGCGATCGAGTCGCTCCGTCCCGTGTCGCTCCGGGGCACGCCGTCCGCACGCGAGCTCCTCCGGTACGCGTTCGGCCACCGGGGGATGCTCACCTCGAACGTCCTCGAGGCGTACGCGCTGCTCCGGAGCGGGCCGCGCGTCGCCGCGCCCGACCTCGAGATCGGGTTCGCCCCGGCGCTGTTCCTCGACGAGGGGCTGACCCTTCCGCGCGCGCACGGGGTCACGCTCGCGGCGGTCCTGCTCAGGCCCGAGAGCCGGGGGACCGTCACGGTGGCCTCGCCGGACCCGACGGACAAGCCCGTCGTCGACCCGCGCTACCTGAGCGACCCCGCGGGGGCGGACCTCGAGCGGCTCGAGGCCGGGGTGCGCGTGTGCGCACGCGTCGCCGCCACCGCTCCCCTCGCCGGGGAGCTGGGCCGGGTCGTCGCGCCCGAGGGGCTCACGGGCGAGCCGCTCGTCCACGCGGCCGTCACCGGGCTCGCCCAGACCCTCTACCACCCCGTCGGAACGTGCCGGATGGGACGCGACGCGTCGTCCGTCGTCGACCCCGAGCTGCGCGTGCGGGGCGTGGCCGGGCTACGCGTCGCGGACGCCTCGGTCATGCCGACGATCGTCCGCGGCCACACCCACGCCCCGACCGTGATGATCGCGGAGCGCGCCGCGGAGCTGCTCGGCGCCGCCCGCCCGTAGCCCCGGGCCCGCGGCCGGGCCGCACCCGTTCAGGTCGCCTGCTGGTACGGCTTCTCCGCGAGGGACACGACCCTCCACGTGCCCCCCGACGAGGCGAGCGACGCGAGAGCCTCGACCTCCGCGTACGACACGCTCTCGCTCGCGACGTGCCGTTCCCCCGGTCCCGGGAGCCTGCGCACGGAGGTCTGCTCGACCCATGTCGCCACGTAGCCGTCGACGGTCGCCGTCCCGCCTGCCCGCGTGACCGACAGCCACCGCACCGGGCGGGCGCCACCGGGCGAGGAGAGCCCCGCGCTCGACCTCCGCTCGCCCGCGACGATCGCGGCGAGCTCCCGGAGGAGCTCTGCCCGGAGCGCCCCGGACGCGACGGCGCGGACCTCCCGGGACTGGGACGCGAGGATCGCTGCAGCCTCCGCCCCGTCGAGGTACGCGACCGCGCCGTCCGGGCGCACCCACGCACGCCCCGGCCGGGCGAGCCGCAGGTGCGCGACCGGGCCCCGGGCCCCGACGCCGGCCAGCGCCCACGAC
>JAJZBW010000112.1 GCA_021798745.1 Actinomycetes bacterium | reverse complement strand
GAACCCTCCGTCGCAGTCGCCCGCGACGGCAACCTCCCCGCGGGAGGAGGCGATCTCCGAGGTCGCGAGCCCCATGTACCTCACGCGAGCGCCACGGCGTGCGCACAGCCCCGCGAGCGCGCTCGGCGCGTCCACGGTCGCGAGGAGGCTCGCACCGGGGGCGGAGCGCGCGACGAGGTCCGCGAACACGAGCAGGGCCTCGGTGTCCGAGAGCACGTGCCCGCTGTCGTCCACGAGCGTCATCCGCTCGCCGTCCGGGGAGATCACCGCGCCGAGATGCGCTCCCGAGGAGCGAACGAGGTCCGCGAGGCGCGCCGCGTGGACGGCACGGTCGAACCCGAGGACGCCGGGCGTCGACACGAGGGGGTTCACCGCGAGGACCTCCGCCCCGAGCTTGCCGAGCACGGACGGCATCACGAGGCTCGCGGTCCCGTAGGCGTAGTCGAGCACGAGCTTGTAGCGCGTCGAGCGGACCGCGTCGAGGTTCACTCCCTCGAACAGGGCCTCCGTGTACAGCTCCGCGGTGCGTGGCGGGAACCCGATGTCCCCGATCTCCGCGGCGAGGACGCGCCGCGACTCCTCTCGGTAGTAGAGGCGCTCGACCTTGCGCTGTCCCGCCTCGTCGAGGTCGTTGCCGTCCGCGTCGAGGAACCGGAGGAGCACCGACTGGGAGTCGCCCGGGTCGAGCCGGACCGTGATCCCGCCGCGGCTGTGCCCGTTTCGGACCTGGAACCGGGTGACCGGGACGGTCGCGGCCTCGAGGTCGTCGACGTTCAGCCCCGCGGCGTTGAGCCCGACCATCGCCGCACGCTTGAGCACACGCGCCGCACGGCTCGAGTCCCGGGAGGTCGTCACCGTCGTGCCCTTCGGGAGCATGCTCCCGAAGGCCATCGCGACACGCACGGCGAGCTCCGGGGAGAGGTCCACGTTCGCGAGACCCGACACCCCGAGCCGCCCGAACAAAGAGCGCGACGCACGGGACTCCCAGATGATCGAGGAGGTCACGGTCGCACCGGCCTCCACGACCTTGTTCGGGTAGACCTTCACCGCGGACAGCGCGACCGCGTGGTCCCCGACCCGGCACCCGTCGCCGAGCACGACGCCCGCCTCGAGGTGCACCCCGTTGCGGACCTCGCACGACCGGCCGATCACGCTCCCGCTCACGTTGACCCCGGCCCCGAGGTAGCAGTTGTCGTGGACGACGCTCCGCTCGAGGTCCGTCCCCTCGCCGACTCGCACGTTGCTCCCGAGGACGCTGTAGGGGCCGAGACGCACGCCCGCCCCGATCCGGCAGTTGTCGCCGATCAGCGCGGGACCCTCGATGACCGCGCTCGGGTCGACCTCCGCTCCCTCGCCGAGGAACACCCCGGGTCGCATCGGGAACGCGTCGAGCTCGACCTGCACGCGGGCGTCGAGCACGTCCTCGTGCGCACGGAGGTACGCATCGAGGGTGCCCACGTCCTCCCAGTAGCGGTCCGTCACGTACCCGTGCACGGGCGCGCCGTCGTCGAGCAGCGCGGGGAACACCTCGGACGCGAAGTCGACCGGCCTGCCGGACGGCACCCGGTCGAGGACCTCCGGCTCGACGACGTACACGCCCGTGTTGATGGTGTCCGAGAACACCTGGCCCCAGGTGGGCTTCTCGAGGAACCGCTCGATCCGTCCGCCCGCGTCGGTGATCACGATCCCGAACTCGAGGGGGTTCTCCATGGACTTCAGCGCGAGCGTGGCGAGAGCGCCGCTCTCGTCGTGGGCGCGTACGAGCGCGCCGACGTCGACGTCGGTGAGGACGTCCCCCGATATCACGAGGAACCTCTCGTCGAGGACGTCGCGCGCGTTGCGCACGGACCCGGCCGTCCCGAGCGGGGTCTCCTCGGTCGCGTACACGATCCGGACCCCGAACTCCGACCCGTCTCCGAAGTACGTGCGGATCGTGTTCGCGAGGTAGGCGACCGTGACGACGATCTCGTCGATCCCGTGGCGCCGGAGCAGGGCCACGACGTGCTCAGCGAGCGGACGGTTCGCCATCGGGAGCATCGGCTTCGGCTGGTTCACCGTCAGCGGCCGTAGGCGGGTCCCCTCGCCGCCCGCCATGATCACCGCCTTCATCGCTCGGTCACCCCACGCCCGAGGTCGCGAGCCGCCGAGGACGGGCCTCCGGGCCCGGGCAGGTCCCGAGGCGTGGTCACGCCGTCGACCCGACCTCGGTCGCCGGCGGTCCGATGAGCGCGCGTCGCGCGAGCGGAGCGTACGCGGCGAGCGAGCCGAGCGACGCACCGAGCGCAGGCAGCGCGACGGCCCAGGTCGCGTCCGCGACCACCCGCGCCAGCCCCCCCGGACCGTGCCCCGCGAGGAACAGCGGAAGGCTCACCATCAGGCCGAACGTCCCCGCCTTGCCGATCCACAGGACGTCGATCCTCCTCGCCCCCGTGGAGGCGAGGACGAGGACGGTCGAGCTCACGAGCGCCTCGCGTCCGAGCACGACGGCCGCGAGCCACACCGGTATCGCCCCGTACACGGCGAGCGACACGACCGAGGCGCCGAGCACGACGCGGTCCACCGTCGGGTCGAGAACCTTCCCGACCGTCGTGACCTGGTCGAAGTGGCGCGCGACGTACCCGTCGAGGAAGTCCGTCGCGCCGGCGACCGCGAGCACCGCCGCTGCCGCCACGCGGTCCCCCGTGCCGAGCAGGAGGAAGCAGAAGAGCCCGAGAAGAACCACCCGGGCGACCGACAGCCCGTTCGGCACCGTGAGAACCCGGTCGAGACCGCCCGTTCCGGCGTCACCCATATTCCGAGTGTAGGAGAGCGCGGCGGCCCCGCCGGGTGGAAGGGGAAGTGCCGCGTCCCTCACCGGCCGCGGAGCACGTTCCTAAGGACGAGGGCGAACACCGTCACGACCGCACCGACACCGGTCGTCGCCCGGACGCGCCGCGCCCGCTCCCCTGCCCGCACGAGCACCGAGACGAGCAGGTCCGCGTCTTGCGGGCTCGGGGCGGGCACGAGCGACGCGACGGCCGCGCGCGCCGCTCCCTCGTCCGGTCTGCGCGAGAGGAACGTGCTCTGGTTGAGCTCGAAGCGGAGGTCACGCCGGAGCTCGCTCGCGAGCTGCTCGACCGTCCGGTCCCGGCGCCACCCGAGGGACGCGTCCTCCTTCGCCCGCTCTCCTTCCCACCACCGCTGGAGAAAGCGTGCGAGCCGCTCGGTGCGCCGGTCCATGACGAGCGCATTCTACGCTCGTGCCGGCGCCGCCGGCCGTTGGGGCGCGGCCGGCACGACGAACGAGGAGGACCACGGTGAGCGGGACGGACGATCTCGGCGCGGCCATCGCCGCGCGGATAGTGCAGCAGCTCGACGCGGGAGCCACGAGCGACACGATCCTGAAGCTCGCGGAGGCGTACGCGTGGGTCGTCGCCCCGGACAACGCGCACGGGGGGTTCTCGGCGGGCTGACCGATCGAGCGCCGTCCCTCCCGAGCGCCGTCGTTCGCACGCGGAGCACGTCACGGTGGCGGTACCGTGGCAGACGGGCTCGGAGCCGGACGGGTCCGCGACCAAGCCCCGGACCCGGCGACAAGGAGCACCCCGTGCGAATCGGAATCCTCGGAGCCGCCCGTATCGCGCCGAAGGCGCTCGTGGTGCCCGCGTCGGAGATCGAAGGCGTCACCGTCGAGGCCGTCGCGGCGCGTGATCGCGCACGCGCTGAGAGGTTCGCGTCCGAGAACGGGATACCGACCGTGCACGACGACTACGCGGCGCTCGTGGCCGACGACCGGCTCGACGCGGTGTACGTGGCGCTGCCGAACTCCCTGCACGCGCAGTGGTCCATCGCGGCGCTCGAGGCAGGGCGCCACGTCCTCGTCGAGAAGCCCTTCGCCTCGAACGCGGGAGAGGCGCGAGAGATGGTCGCGGCCGCGGAGCGCGCGGGCCGGTACCTCGTCGAGGCCTTCCACTGGCGCTACCACCCCCTCGCCGCGCGGATGATCGAGATCGGCGCGCGCATCGGCCCCCTCGTGCGGGTCGACGCTGAGTTCTCGTCGGACATCCGCGACCACGCCGACATCCGCTACCAGCCCGAGCTCGCCGGCGGGGCGCTCATGGACCTCGGCTGCTATGCGCTCCACTGGGTGCGCACCTTCGTCGGCGAGGAGCCGACGGTCGAGCGCGCGAGCGCGGTCGAGAACCCCCCGGGGGTCGACGAGGTGCTCGTCGCCGAGCTCCGATTCCCCTCAGGGGTCGAGTGCCGGCTGCGGACGTCGATGGAGGACGGCCAGGAGTTCGTCGCCTTCCTCACCGCCGAGGGCGAGCACGGGTCGCTCATGGTCACGAACCCGATCATCCCCCACACGGGCAACCGCCTCCGCGCCTCGCTCGACGACGGCACCGAGATCGACGAGGAGGTCGGCGGGTCCTCCACGTACCACTACCAGCTCGAGGCGTTCGCGGCGCTCCTCGAGCACGGGGGTGTCCCGTTGACCGGCGGCTCCGACGCGATCGCGAACATGGAGGCCATCGACGCCGCCTACCGCGCCGCGGGGATGGCGCCCCGCGCGACCTGACGGTCTCCCAGCCCGCGTCTCGTTCAGGCGAGCACGTCGTCGAGCGAGCCGAAGAGCTTCGAGCGCGCCATGATCCGCGCGTCGCTCACGGAGCGGGCGCGCGACACGAGCTCTCGCTCGACGTGGCCGGCGAACCCCACGGTCCTCTCCCCCGGGAGCCCCGCGAGAGCCTCGAGCGCGCCGGGCCGCGCGAGGTCGACGAGGTACGTCGCCCCGGCCTCGTCCGACGCCGCCGCGAGCTCTCCCGCGGTCGCCACGACGACGAGCGGGCGGCCGCAGCGCGCCGCCGCCGCGGCGACCCGGGACCGGTCCATGAGGTCCGGGACGAGCGCGACGACCCGGGCGCGCGGCATCACCTTCACGTCGTCCACCCCGAGATCATCGCCGAGCGCGCGCCGTGGCGCCACAGGGTCGCGCCGGGGAGAATGGGGGCGCCTGCGGACCGTCCGAGGTGGTGCCCGCAGAGTTGCGAGGGAGGCGGCCGTGACAGCACACCCGGGTCGGGAGAGGCCGTCGGTGCTCGCGATCGTCCTCGCAGGCGGCCGTGGCCGGCGGCTGGACCCGCTCACCTCGGACCGCGCGAAGCCGGCGGTGCCCTTCGGGGGCTGCTACCGGATCGTGGACTTCGTGCTCTCGAACCTCGCGAACGCGGACTTCCGCAAGATCGTCGTCCTCACCCAGTACAAGAGCCACAGCCTCGACCGCCACATCAGCCAGTCCTGGCGGCTCTCCCCGCAGCTCGGGAACTACGTCGCGACCGTCCCCGCGCAGATGAGGCGCGGACCGCACTGGTTCTCCGGCTCGGCGGACGCGATCTTCCAGAACCTCAACCTGATCCGCGACGAGCAGCCCGACCACGTGCTCGTGTTCGGTGCGGACCACATCTACCGCATGGACCCGCGTCAGATGCTCGAGTTCCACGTGCAGACGGGCGCATCGGCGACCGTCGCCGGGGTGAAGGTCCCGCGCCGTCAGGCGAGCTCCTTCGGGATCATCGCGGCCGGCGCGGGCGGCACCGTGACCGACTTCCTCGAGAAGCCGGCCTCCCCCCCCGGCCTTCCCGACGACCCCGAGCACTCGTTTGCATCGATGGGCAACTACATCTTCCGCACCGACGCGCTCGTGGACGCCGTGAGCGAGGACGCGGCCGACGAGGGCAGCTCCCACGACATCGGCGGCGACATCGTCCCGCGCTTCGTCGCCTCGGGAACGGCCCGTGTCTACGACTTCCACGGGAACGTCATCCCCGGGGTCGGAGAGCGTGAGCACGCGTACTGGAGGGACGTCGGGACCCTCGACGCGTACTACGAGGCGCATATGGACCTCGTGTCCGTGCATCCCGTGTTCAACCTGTACAACAAGGACTGGCCCATCCTCACGTGGCATCCGCCCATGCCGCCCGCGAAGTTCGTGTTCGACGAGGACGGCGGGCGCCGCGGCCACGCGCTCGACTCGCTCGTGAGCGCCGGCGTCATCGTGGCCGGGGGGACCGTGAGGCGCTCGGTCCTCTCGAGCGGGGTCCGCGTCGAGGCCGGAGCGCTCGTCGAGGGATCCGTCCTCCTCGACGACGTGACCGTCGGCCCGGGCGCCGTGGTCATGGGCTCGATCGTGGACAAGCAGGTCGACATTCCCGCGGGGACGCGCATCGGCGTCGACCCCGATGCCGACCGACGCCGGTTCACGGTGTCCGACAAGGGGATAGCGGTGCTCGCCAAGCGCCAGGAGGTCTCGCCCGCGTGAAGGTCGCGATGCTCACCCGGGAGTTCCCCCCCGAGATCTACGGGGGGGCCGGAGTCCACGTCGAGCAGCTCGCCGCAGCCCTCGCTCCGATGGTCGAGGTCAAGGTGCACTGCTTCGGCGCACCGCGCCCCTCCCCGCTCGTCGAGGCGACGTACGAGCCCTGGGACGCTCTCGCGGGTGCCGACGCACCCGGAGTCCGCAGCGCGCTCGGGGTGCTGTCGGTCGACCTCGCGATGGCCGCCGCCGTCGGCCACGCGGACCTCTGCCACTCCCACACGTGGTACGCGAACCTCGCCGGGCACCTCGCGAAGCTCGCGTACGGTGTCCCCCACGTCGTGACGACCCACAGCCTCGAGCCGCTCCGCCCCTGGAAGGTCGAGCAGCTGGCCGGCGGGTACGCGCTGTCGAGCTTCGCGGAGCGCACCGCGATCGAGGGGGCGGACCGCGTCATCGCAGTGAGCGACGCGATGGCGCGTGACGTACGCGCCTGCTACCCGTCCGTCGACCCCGACCGCATCGAGGTCGTGCACAACGGCGTCGACACGAGCACCTGGCGCCCCGACCCCGGGACCGAGGTCCTCGTCCGCAACGGGATCGACCCCGAGCGGCCCTATGTGGTGTTCGTCGGCCGCGTGACCCGCCAGAAGGGAGTCACGCACCTCCTCGAGGCGGCTCCCGCGATAGACGGTCGTGCGCAGCTCGTCGTGTGCGCGGGAGCCGCAGACTCGGACGCGATCGCGTCGGAGGTCGCTGCGCTGCTCCCCCGCGCTCGCTCGCGTCCCGGAGGGCTCGTGTGGATCGACTCGATGCTCCCGAGGAGCGACGTCGCCCAGATCCTCGGGCACTGCGCGTGCTTCGTGTGCCCGTCCATCTACGAGCCCTTCGGGCTCGTGAACGTCGAGGCGATGGCGTGCGGCGCGCCGGTCGTGGCGAGCGCCGTCGGAGGGATTCCCGAGGTCGTCCTCGACGGGGAGACCGGCGTGCTCGTCCCCGTCGAGCTGCGCGAGGAGGGGGAGCGCCTCCCCGTCTCCCCGGAGGCGTTCGCCGCTGCGCTCGCCGCGGGCGTGAACTCGTTGGTCCGCGACCCCGAGCGGGCCCGTGCGCTCGGCGAGGCCGGTCGGCGGCGCGCCGAGGAGACGTTCTCGTGGGACGCGATCGCCGAGAGGACCGCAACCGTCTACCGGTCCGTCGTCACGCCGTGAGCAGGTCCCCGTACGCCACGAGCGTGCGGGGACCGCCTACCGCACGGAGTCGGGCGCGGCCGTCACGGCGACGCGACGTAGCCGAGAAGGCTGCCCACCTCTCTCGCGGCCTTGCACACGAGCGCCGCTGCCTGGGCCATCTCGTCCGGACCGAGCCGGAACGACGGTCCCGATACGCCGAGGGCGCCCACGACCGCCCCGTCGCGGCCGCGAAGCGGAGCGGCGACCGCGTGAAGCCCGACCTCCCACTCGTCTCGCGACGTCGCCCAGCCGCGGCCGACGACCTCCTCGAGCTCGACCGCGAGAGCGCGGACCTCGGTCACCGTCGAGGCCGTGAATCGCGTGAGCGGGACCGCGAGAACCTCCCTCCGGCGCGCCGCGGAGAGGTGCGCGAGGAGCACCTTGCCCACCGAGGTCGCGTGCGCGGGCGACCGCTGCCCGACGGGGTGCTGGCTCACGACCGCCGCGCCCGAGCGCACGTCGACGACACGCAGCGCGTCGCGGCCGTCGAGCACGCTCACGCCCGCGGTCTCTCCCGACGCGGCGGCAAGCCACTCGCACACCGGGGTGCTCGCACGCGCGAGCTCCGAAGGCGGCGGCACAGCCGACGCCGCGAGCTCCGCGAGCCCGGGACCGAGGCGGTAGGGACCGCGCTCTCGGACCTGGGTCGCGAGCCCGCGACGGTCGAGCACCGCGAGCACCCGCGAGACCGTGGACTTGTGGACGCCGAGCTCCGCGGCGATCTCCGTGGGCCCTGCCTCGCGCTCCCGGGCGAGGATCTGGAGCACCGAAACGGCGCGCTCGACCGACTGGACCGTCGCGTCCGCGCGAGCTGGCGTCCCTCCCGGATGGCCCATGTCGAGACGATAACCCGGACGCGGCCGGGGCACACGGATCAGCGCGCGATCGGCGACCTCCCGAGCGCGCCGCGCACCCATCCGACGACCGCGTCGCGGGCGACGATCGTCGCGTCGCCCCCGGAGCGATGGCGCGCCTCGACTCCGCCGGCGGCGCGCAGAACAGGATCTCGCCCGCTTTGAGCAGGCGTCCGCTTTCGTCGACCACTCCGAGAGCCCGCAGCAAGTCCTCGTCGCTGAGATCGGCCAGGGGTCGGCGATCGTCGGTCACCCGGCCGAGCGCCTCCCGGGCTGTCCGCATCGCCCCCGGGTCCACGTCCGAGAGGGCCCGGTCCGAGGGTTGGGCCGACCAGTCGACGCCGAGCCGCTCTTCGCGTAGGCGTCGGTGATCGTGGGGAGTCATGGGGACACAGTCGGTACCGACCCGGTGGCTGCCCCGGCCCTGCTTGTCGGCGTGGATCTCGAAGCTTCGAAACACGTCCACGACGAGCACGTGGCGCCCGACGACCTCCTCAATGCGAGTGCCAACCATCAGGGGCGGCTCGGTCA
>JAJZBW010000111.1 GCA_021798745.1 Actinomycetes bacterium | reverse complement strand
GGGCGGGGCGCGGCGCGCCGGAGAGGTGGGGCGCGGCGGGGCGGAGGGCGGGATGCGGCGGGGTGCGCCCGCGTCAGTCGCGGAAGTTGCCGAACTGGAGCGGGATGCCGAGGTCCTGCTCCTTCAGGTGCGCGATGACCGCCTGGAGCTCGTCGCGCTTCTTGCCCGTCACGCGTACCTGGTCGCCCTGTGCCTGGGAGGTCACGCCCTTCACCCCGAGGTCCTTCACGGCCTTGTTGATCTGCTTCGCGCTGTCCGAGGAGATCCCGGACTGGAGCTCCGCGACCTGGCGGACGGTTCCCTTCGAGGCTTCCTCGACCTTGCCGTAGTGGACGCCCTTCAGCGAGACGCTGCGCTTGACGAGCTTCTCCTCGAGCACCTGCACGAGCGCGCGCAGGCGGTCCTCGGTCGGCGCGTGGAGCTCGACCCGGCCGTCCGCGAGCTCGATCGTCGCGCCCGTCCCCTTGAAGTCGAAGCGGGTCGCGACCTCGCGAGCGGCCTGGTCGACCGCGTTGCGCACCTCCTGGAGGTC
This sequence comes from Actinomycetes bacterium, assembly GCA_021798745.1. Classification (GTDB taxonomy): domain Bacteria; phylum Actinomycetota; class Acidimicrobiia; order Acidimicrobiales; family Bog-793; genus JAJZBW01. The sequence goes on along the minus strand of JAJZBW010000111.1, from coordinate 8,589 downwards.
GAGCTCGGAGGTCACGTCGAAGCTCGGCACGGCGCCCACGCTACCCCAGGGGCGCTCCGAGAGCCGGGGACGGGCCGTGCGCGCGTCGGGTATCGTGTCCGGCCGACGGGTCGGTACCCAAGTGGCCAAAGGGAGCAGACTGTAAATCTGTCGGCACAGCCTTCGAAGGTTCGAATCCTTCCCGGCCCACCACGTCCGACGGGGCACGAGCCTTCGTCCCACCGCGTGCGGTGGGCGAGGGCTCGCACCGGTCGAGCACGGCTGCCGCGCTCTCGCTCGTCTTCGCTGCCCAGTCGGCGGCCGCCGTGACGACAGTCGTCGCTACCGCGACCAGCCAGAGGAGCGAGGCGATGACGGATCACGCGACCATGCCGCCCGTCGACCCCGACCCCCAGGCGATCGATCATCTCGAAGGAAGCGTCAGGACGCGCCGCGTCTACCGAGAAGCCGCCGAGGTCGAGCACGAGAGCGCGCGACGAGAGGCCGTCGGGGACGCCTGACGGGCCAGCAGCGGCAGAGCCGGCGCCCGAGCCGCGGCACAGGACGAGGCACGTCGCAGGGCTCCGTCCGCGCGGCACCGACGACGGTCGGCCCGTCAGGCCGGGCCGGGCGGGGCGCCGCGGCGGTGGCGCCGCTTGTTCCGGTACATGACCTGGTCGGCGCGCCGCAGCAGGTCCGAGGCCCCCTCGGTCCGGTCCCAGCTGGCGACGCCGACCGAGGCCGAGACGCCCTCGGGGATCGCGTTGGAGAGGCGCTTCGCGAGCGCGCGGGCGCCGATCTCGTCCGACCCGGGGGCGAGCAGGCCGAACTCGTCGCCTCCGAGACGCGCGAGGAAGTCGCCGCCGCCGCGCACGACCCCCCGCCAGGCTCGTGCGAGGTCCTGGAGCAGGCGGTCGCCCGCGTCGTGGCCGCCCGCGTCGTTGATCGCCTTGAAGCCGTCGAGGTCGACCATGACGACCGACAGCGCCGTGCCGCTGCGCACGGAGCGACCCATCTCCTCCTCGACTCGCTCGTCCCACATCCGCCGGTTGGCGAGGCCCGTGAGGGGATCCGTCCGGGCGGTCGCGCGCAGCATGCTCGTCAGCCCGAGGACCACGAGCCCGCCGACCGACGCGGTGCCGACGAGCGCCAGCCACGCGGCCGTGGGCTCGTCGACGCGTGGTCCGAGGACGAGCACGAGGGCGTACGCGACCCCGACCCCCGCCATGCAGGCGAGCGCCGCGGGAGGGCGGAAGTACAGCGCGGCGAAGAGCACGACCCAGACGTAGAGATACGCGAAATGGACCTCGTTCGTCGCGCCCACGGCCGCGAGGAGGCTCGTCACCACCGTCGCGACCCCGGCGTCGACGCACAGCGCCCAGCTCGGGAGCCGCCCGCCGACGAGCAGCCGGAGGACGCTGCCGAGGGCGCAGACCCCGGCGAGCACGGCGAGGGCGAGGAACGAGCGGTGCGACCAGCGCACGAGGACCAAGGCCGAGACGACGGCGACCGCGCCCCCCGCCCAGAACGCGGTCGCGATGAGGTTCGGATGGGCGAAGAACGCCCGGGTGAGGGCGGCCGCGGTCGTGCCCGCCGACGCGGGCGGCCGGGCGCGCTCGCGTCGCTCGGGGTTGGCCGCGGTCTCGGCCGTCACCTGTCACCTCTCCCAGGGGGAGGGGGGGCGTGGGCGTGGCGGCTCCGTGAGGGCCGGACCTTCCCGGTGGGCTGGGCATCTCATCGACACGGGCGTCCTAACGCGGGCCGGCCCCGTGGCGAGCCCACCGTGGTCAACGGCACGTCGGGCTGCGGTCCTGAACCCTCGCCCGAGCGCTCAGCCGAGCATGCTACGACGATGGCCACCACCTGCGACGACTTGGATCCGAAGCGGGCGCCCCCCGGCGCGGCGCCGGGACCCTCGCGGTCCGGCCACCAGCCGCCCTGCTGGCGGCGTCGAGCACGGCCGGCAGAGCGCCGGTCGCCGTCGGGCGGGCGAGGAGGTAGCCCTGCGCGGCGTCGCAGCCAAGGCCGCGTAGCGCCTCGAGCTGGGCGCGGGTCTCCACCCCCTCGGCGACGACACGCAGATCGAGGCCGTGGGCGACCGTGACGATCGCCTCGATGAGCAGCGCGTCGGCCGGGTCGGTGCCGAGCCCGGCTACGAAACCCCGGTCGATCTTGACGACGTCGAGAGGGAGGTGCTTCAGGTACGACAGAGCCGAGTACCCCGTGCCGAAGTCGTCGATCGCCACCTCGACCCCCAGCTCGCGCAGCGCGGCGAGGCTCTTGTAGGCGCGGTAGTCGTCAGTGGCGACGAATGCGGACTCGGTGAGCTCGACGCACAGTGCCGTCGGGGAGAGCCCGGAGGCGGCGCAGGCAGCAGCGAAGCGCTCGACGAGGCGCCCGTCGTGGAGCTGGCGCGCCGCGAGGTTGATCCCCACCCTCGGTCGATGCCTGGTGCGCCCCGGCCAGGACGCCGCCTCGGCGACGGCGTGGTCGATCACCCAGGTGCCGAGCTCGCCGATGAGCCCGTTGCGCTCGGCGAGGGGCACGAAGCGGTCCGGGCCTACGAGGCCGATCCCGGGGCGCTCCCAACGCACGAGTGCCTCGCACGCGACCACCTCGCCGCCGTGGAGGTCGACGACCGGCTGGTAGAGGAGGTGCAGCTGCCCGCCGCGCAGCGCCCCGACGAGCGCCTGCTCGGTCTCGAAGACCTCGAGGGCCGCCCGGCGCAGCTCGGCGTTGGCGACGACGAAGCTGTCCCCGCCGCGTTCGGCGGCGTGGCGCATCGCCGAGGTGGCGTCGCGCACGAGGCCCGCCGCGTCCTGACCGTGGTCGTCGCCGACCGCCACGCCGACCGCCGGGGAGGCTCGCAGCTCCCCGAAGCCCGCCACGGCCACCGGCTCGTCGAGCGCGACGACGACCGACTCGGCCAGGCGAAGGACTCCCTGGCGATCGCCGGCCACACACAGCACGGCGAAGCGCCCGCCGCCGAGCCGGGCGAGGGTCTCCTGCGCCCGACAGCAGGCCCTCAGGCGCCGGGCGACCTCGGCCACCAAGGCGTCACCGGCCGTGTCGCCCGCGGTGGCAGCGACCGCGTCGAGTCCCGAGAGGGCGACGACCACGACGCCCACGTGGCCGCGGTCTGCTGCCCGCGCCAGCGCGGCGGCGGTCCGGTCCACGAACAGCGCCGCGTTGGCGAGCCCGGTCGCGTCGTCATAAAGGGCACGGCGTGCCAGCTCCCTTTGGAGACGGTGGGTCTCGGTCACGTCGTGGGCGACCACGAGCGACGCCGGGCGTCCCTCCCAGTCGAGCGCGTGCGAGGTCACCTCGACGTCGAGCAGCGTCCCGTCGGCGCGGCGGTGGCGCCAGGTCCCCGAGCGCTGGAGCGCGCCCGCGCGTTCGGCGATCGCCTGGCGCAGGCGGGCACGGTCCTCCTCGGGCCGGATGTCGGAGATCGACATCGCCAAGAACTCGTCCCTCGAGTAGCCGTAGTGGGCGATCGCCGCCTCGTTCACCTCCACGAAGCGCAGTGTCTCGAGGTCGTAGACCCACATCGGCAGCGGGTTCGCGGCCAGCAGCAACCTGAAGGCCCCACCCCCAGGACGCGAGACGAGCGCCGTCGGCTCCTCGCTACCGGTGTTGCTATCCGGGCGCAACTCGGACATCACACCCCCCAACAGGCGGAGTCCATGCCGTCACGTGACAGCTCCCAGCTACAACAGTAACGACTCGGGCGCGTTCCAGGCTGTCGAGGCTGGCCGAGGAGCCTCGCCGCATGCCGCCCCGGGCCGTCACGCGAGGGCCAGTGCTGTCGGGCGCGGCCGGTGCGTGGACCGTCGCTAGGCCCGTGCCGGCAGCTCAGGGGAGGCTGACGTAGCCGTGGCGGGCCTTCCACAGGAAGTACCTCTCGAAGGCGAGCTTCATCGCGTGGGCCTGCGGCCCGGGGACGAGCACCCCGTGCTTGCGGGGCGGGAGCATCTTGTCCGCGAGGATGATCACCCCGTTGTTGCCGGCGTCCATCACGCACACGGCCGGCATGTCGCCGAACTCCTCGTGCGCCCGCGGCTGCTCGCCGCGGACCTGGGCCGCGACGTTCCTCGCCGCGACGTGCGCCATCCGCTCGGTCGGGAAGCCGGTCTTCGGGATGCCGAGCGGCGTCGAGGTCTGCCAGGGCACCGGGACCGCCGCGGCGACGCCCACCGCGTAGACGTCGTCGTAGGCCTCTGTCTGGTAGGTGTCGCGCACCTTCACGTAGCCCTTGGCATCGGCGATCTCCGTCGCGGCGCGCACCGGCTCCTGGCCGAGGAACGGCGGGACGAGCATCGCGTAGGAGAACGGGATCTCCTCGTCGTCCGCGAGCACGACCCGGCCCTCCTCGACGCGCGCGACGCCGACGTCCATGTGGGGGGTGATCCCCTCCTTCTTCAGGAACATGCCGAGCAGGGTCTCCCCGTGGGGGAGGCCGCCGATGCCGAAGTGCCCGAGGAACGGCTCGGGTGAGACGAAGCTCAGCCGCACCTGCTTCTTCAGGCCCGCCTTGCGCAGCTGGTGGGACACGTTGAACAGGTACTCGTAGGCGGCGCCGAAGCAGCCCGCGCCCTGGGTCGCGCCGACGACGACGTCGCCCGGGGCGTCGAGGAACCTCCGCCAGCCCTCGCCGGCCTGGATCGCGTCCTCGAGCGAGGTGATCCCGTAGGCGTTCCCGCCCGGCCCGAGCCCCGGAACGACGGCGTAGTCGTTGCGGTAGCCGGTCGCGATCACGAGGTAGTCGTAGCCGTAGGTGCCGGCGCTCGTCACGACCTTCTTCTCGCCGAGCGCGAGCCGCGTCGCCTCGCCGTGGACGAAGTCGATCCCGTGGGCCTCGAAGGTGGGCGCGAGCGGGAAGGTGATGTCGGCCGCCTTCCGCTTGCCGAAGGGCAGCCAGATGAGCGACGGGTTGAACACGAAGTGGTCGGACGCGGAGACCACGCGCACGTCCACGTCGCCCCCGAGCTCGTGGTGGACGGCCAGCGCGGCAGTCAGCCCGCCGAAGTTCCCCCCGAGCACCAGCACGCTCGCACGAGCCACGGCGGCACCTCCCTCCTCCGGCGGGCCGGCGCCGCGACGCCCGCCCGCCCGGTCACGGCACGCCCGGTCACCGCACACCCGGTCACCGCCCACCCGGTCACGGCCAGCCCCGCCACGGCGAGCAGAGCCGGCGCGTCGTCGCCAGGCGAGGGCACGGGGCCGATGCTATCCCTGGGCGGCCCGGGATCTCCGGGGAGCGGGCCCGCGCGGGGACGGCTCGTCACGCAGGGGCGTCGCCGCGCTAAACGCCCCCGCCCGTCCGGCCGTTCGTCGTCGGGGAGGTCGGTTCCAGATGGCTGTGGCGCGGGCGAGGTGGAACGTCGTGCTCGTGGTCGGGCTCGCGGCCGTCGCCGTCTACTTCGCGCTCCCGGGCGAGGCGGCGAAGAACGTCGACTACTCGGTGATCGGCGTCGCCTCGGTCGTCTGCGTCGCGGTCGGGATCGCGCGCCGGCGCCCCGCCGAGCGGCTCGGCTGGGTCGCGATCGCCACGGGCAACCTCTGCTTCGTCTGCGGCGACGCCGTCTACGACGGGTACCAGTACGTGCTGCACCGTCCGACCCCGTTCCCCTCGCTCGCGGACGCCCTCTACCTCGCGGGGTACCCCTGGCTCGTCCTCGGCATCGCGCGCGTCACGCGGGGGAGCGCCGCGCACGGCCGGACCCGCGAGTCGGTCGCGGACGCGGCGGTCGTCGCGGCCGGCGCGCTCGCGATCTCCTGGCACTTCCTCATGGGCGCGTACGCGACCGACCCGACCGTCGGGATCTTCGGGAGGCTCGTGAACCTCGCGTACCCCGTGCTCGACCTCGCCGTGCTCTTCATCGTCGTCGAGGGGCTCGTGTTCGGCACGGCCCGGCGGCCCGTCCATCGGCTGCTCGCGGTCGCGATGATCGCGATGGTCGTCTCGGACTTCGTCTACGACGTGATGGTCGTCCACGGCACGTACACGGTCGGCGACCCCGTCGACGCGGGCTGGCTCCTCAACTACCTCCTCGTCGGCGTCGCCGCGCTCCACCCGTCGATGGCGCTGCGTCCCGGCGCGGTCCCCCCCGACGCGATGCGCGTGCGTCGCCGGCTCCCGCTCGTCGCGGTCGCGGGGCTCATTGCGCCCGTGATCCTCGTCGTCGGGGCGCTCCTCGGCTCCCCGAGCGACGTCGGACCGCTCGCCGCGATCTCCGTCGCGGTCTTCGTCCTCGTCGTCGTCCGGCTCTGGTGGATGCTCGACCACGTCGGCGGCCAGGCGAGGGCGCTCGAGGTCGCGCTCGGGGAGCGGGAGGCGCTCGAGGGAGAGCTCCGCGTGCGCGCGTTCCACGACGACCTCACGGGGCTCGCGAACCGGGCGCTGCTCCACGACCGCGTCGACCACGCGCTCGCGTCCGTGGCGCGCGGCCACGGGCTCGTCGGCGTGTGCTTCTGCGACCTCGACGGCTTCAAGACGATCAACGACAGCCTCGGGCACCTCGCGGGCGACGCCGTGCTCGTCGCCGCGGGAAAGCGCATCTCGGGCGTCGTCCGGCCGGGCGACACGGTCGCGCGCCTCGGGGGCGACGAGTTCGCCGTGCTCATGGAGGACCTCGACGACCCCGCGGTCGCTGTCGCGGTCGCGGAGCGCGTCGTCTCCGTGCTCCGCCAGCCCGTCGGCGTGGGCGACCGGGAGGTCGGCCTCTCCGTGAGCGTCGGCGTCGCGGTCGCCGGGATCTCGACGACGACTGAGCAGCTTCTCAGCCAGGCCGACTCCGCGATGTACGCGGCGAAGGCCGCGGGGCGCGGCCGGCTCGAGATCTTCGAGCCCACGATGCTCGACGGCACGCTCGAGCGCCTCGAGATCACGAGCGCGCTCGCGGGCGCGCTCGAACGGGACGAGCTCTTCCTCGAGTACCAGCCGCAGTTCCGCCTCGCGGACGGGACGCTCGAGGGCTTCGAGGCGCTCGTGCGGTGGCAGCACCCCCGGCTCGGGCTCGTCGGCCCCCTGCGGTTCGTGCCGCTCGCCGAGGAGACCGGCCACATCGTCCCGATCGGGCGCTTCGTGCTCGAGAAGGCCTGCGAGCAGGCCGCGCGCTGGTCGCGGGCGGGGGCGGACCTCTCGGTCTCGGTGAACCTCTCCGGCCGCCAGCTCACCGACCCGCACCTCGTCGACGACGTCCGGACCGCGGTCGCCGTGAGCGGCGTCGACCCGAGCCGGCTCGTGCTCGAGATCACCGAGAGCGCGGTGATCGCGGACGCGGGCCGCGTCGGCGCGGTGCTCCGCGAGCTGAAGTCGGCCGGCGTGCGCCTCGCGATCGACGACTTCGGCACCGGGTACTGCTCGCTCACCTACCTGAAGCACTTCCCGATCGACGTGCTGAAGATCGACAAGTCCTTCGTCGACCCGCTCGCGGACCCGGGCGCCGAGGGCGAGGCGTTCATCACGACGATGGTCGGCCTCGCGCACAGCCTCGGCATGCGCACGGTCGCCGAGGGCATCGAGCACGCGGACCAGCGCCTCCAGCTCACCGAGCTCGGATGCGACAGCGCGCAGGGCTTCCTCATGAGCCGCCCGCTCGGGAGCGACGCGGCGAGCGACCTCGTGGACGTGACGGTGCGCGACGCCGAGCCGGGCGCGGCCCGCGCGAGCCGCTGAACGCGACGCGCGCCGCGACGCCGAGCGTCGCATAGGGCGCCATAGCATGGCGCAGTTCAGCACTATATGGCACGGCCTCGAAATCGCCCATCGGGCCCGACCGACGCGCCCTCGGTGCGCCGTGCGCAACAACGGGTGCCCGCCCGCCCCACGGTGGCCGTGAACTGCCGAAAGCCTCTACGAAGCCGTCGCGCGGCGTGCGCAGATGGAATGGACGGAGCACGGCGCGGGAGGGAGAATGTCCGCTCACAGTCAGTTGTCAGGAGTGCGCGCTCTCCGTGTGAGCATTGTGTGACCATCCTCGCATCGGCGTGGTCGGTGCTGTAACCTGGCCTCGCTCGCGGGTAGGGGCACGTATGGTCGGCTGACGCCGGCTGGCGTCTGCTGTCCGGTGCACCGTAGTGGCTCGTCACGTAGCAGCCACCAGAACTAACACCACAAACAAGGAGAACAAGTTGAGTCCAAGATCCTTCCGGATGCGCCGGGTGGGAGTAGCGCTCCTTGCGGGTGTTACTGCCTTTGGCGCTGCCTCGACCCTCGCGGAGGGGGTGGCTTCTGCGGCGACGACCCCGACGGTCAGCGCCTCGCTCGCGACGAGCGCGACGACGATCACGGGCGACAGCACGGCTCAGACGACGGGCAACCTCTCGCTGAGCGTCGCAGGAACCCCTGTCATCGGCGACCAGATCGTCATCACGGCGGCGTGCCCGTCGACGGGGACGCTCGCGTTCAACGCCGCGACCACGACCGCGCAGGCCACCGGCTACACGATCGGCGTCGCGGCCGCGACGAACTCGTCGGGCTGCGGTGAGCTCGTGCTCACGATGACCGGGGTCGGCGCGGCGAACCCGACGATCGCGATCGCCAACATCGTGTACACGGCGAGCGGCGTCCCGTCCGGCGCGGTCAGCCTCTCGGGCATCTACCAG
>JAJZBW010000110.1 GCA_021798745.1 Actinomycetes bacterium | reverse complement strand
CCACCAGGAGCGGAACGACCTCGCGGCGGGGACGGGAGCGTCGCGTGCGTCGGTCCACCGCGCGAGAGGGCCGGGGAGCCGCCCGACGCGGCCGCGGGGGAACAGCACGCGGGCGATCGCCGCGGAGGACCGCTCGACCGCGGCGAGGCGACGCGGCGATCCGAGCACGTAGCCGGCCGCGGCCATGGAGACGGACTCGGCCGACGGGCCGTGCGACAAGGCGCGCTCGACGACCTCGCCGCGGAGGTGGACGAGCAGCCGAGGGATGTCGATCCGCACGGGGCACACCGAGTAGCACGCGCCGCACAACGTCGACGCGAAGGGGAGGGACGCCGCGACGGGATCGGTCGCGACGCGGTCGAGCTGAGGGACGAGGACCGCCCCGATGGGCCCGGGGTAGACGGACCCGTACGCGTGGCCCCCGACGCGCTCGTACACGGGGCAGACGTTGAGGCACGCCGCGCAGCGGATGCACCGGAGCGCGTGCCGCCCGACCGGGTCCGCGAGCGCGCGGCTCCTCCCGTCGTCGAGCAGCACGAGGTGGACGGCCCGGGGCCCGTCGCCCGCGGCGGCCCCGGTCCAGATCGAGGTGTAGGGGTTCATCCGCTCGCCCGTCGCGGAGCGCGCGAGGAGCTGGAGGAAGATCTCGAGGTCCGAGAACGTGGGGAGGACCTTGTCTATCCCGACGACCGAGATGAGCGTCTCGGGGAGAGTGAGGCACATCCGCCCGTTCCCCTCGGACTCGACGACGACGAGCGACCCGGAGTCGGCGATCGCGAAGTTCGCGCCGGACACGGCGACCTTGGTCGAGAGGAAGCGATCGCGAAGGTGCAGCCGCGCCGCCCCTGCGAGCGCAGCGGGCTCGTCGGTGAGCCCGACGGGGGCGGGTCGGCCCCGCCGCCCCATCTGCTCGACGAAGGTCTCGCGGATCTCCGATCGGTTGCGGTGGATCGCGGGCACGACGATGTGGCTCGGGAGGTCGTCCCCGAGCTGGACGATGAGCTCCGCGAGGTCCGTCTCGTACGCGGTGACGCCGACCGCCTCGAGTGCCGCGTTGAGGCCGATCTCGGCGGTGGTCATGGACTTCACCTTGACGACGTCGCGCTCGCCCGTCGCGACGACGAGATCGCACACGATCCGGTTCGCCTCCTCGGCGTCGCGGGCGAAGTGGACGGTTCCTCCTGCTCGGGTGACCGCACGCTCGAGCTCGACGAGCAGCTCGTCGAGGTGGGCGAGGGCGTCGTTCTTGACGGCCTCGGCCGCGAGCCGGAGCTCCTCGAAGTCGGGGAGCTCGCCGACGACGGCGTCGCGCTTGCGCCGGATGGTGGTCGTCGCGTGCGAGAGGTTCGCCCGCAGCTGGGTGTCGCGCACCGCGTCGCGCGCCGCCGCGGGGAAGGCGGGAGAGGAGGCGAAGGAGCGGCTCACCGCAGCCCCCCGGGCGTGCCCTCGGTGCTCGCGAGCACCTCCGCCAGGTGCATGACCCGGAACCGGGAGCGCAGCCGAGTAGCGGCTCCGCCGATGTGGGTGAGGCAGGAGTTGTCCGCCGCGCAGCACACCTCTGCGCCGCTCTCGGTGAGGCGTGCGACCTTGTCGGCGACCATCGCCACCGAGACGTCGGGGTTCTTGAGCGCGAACGTGCCCCCGAACCCGCAGCAGGTCGTCGAGTCCTCGAGCGGAACGAGCGAGAGGCCGCGGACGTTGCGGAGGAGCTCGACGGGCCGCTCCCCGAGCGCGAGGGAGCGGAGGGAGTGGCACGTCGGGTGGTAGGCGACGCGATGGGGGAACGACGCGCCGACATCGGTCACCCCGAGGACGTCCACGAGGAGCTGGGTGAGCTCGTGGACCCGAGGGGCGAGCGACCGGGCGGCCTCCTCGAGGGGGCCGTCGCCGACGTCCGACGCGAGCTGCGCGTAGGACTCGACGACGGTTCCCGCGCACGAGGCGCTCGGGACGACGACGGCCTCGTAGCCGTCGAGCTCGCGCACGACGCGTCGGGCGAGCGCGGCGGCTTCCCGGCGGTACCCCGAGTTGAGGTGCATCTGGCCGCAACAGGTCTGCGCGGCGGGGAAGGCGACCTCGTGCCCGAGCCGTTCGAGGACGGTCACGACGGCCCTGCCGGTCGCGGGGAACACCGCGTCGTTCACGCAGGTGACGAACAGGGCGATGCGCATCCCGGCCACGCTAATACGGCCGCACGAGCTCTCTCGGGGTCGGTCCCGGGCCGACGGGGGCGAGCGGCGGTACAGTCCCGTCCGCGGCGGCACCCGACGGCGCGGAGGTACGTCATGACGCGAGTCACCGGCTTCGAGGTTCACGACGTTCGCTTCCCGACCTCGCGCACGCTCGCGGGCTCGGACGCGATGAACCCGAGCCCGGACTACTCGGCCGCCTACCTCGTGGTCCGGACGGACTCGCCGGGGACGGCGGGGCACTCCTTCGTGTTCACGAACGGGTGGGGGAACGACGTGCAGGCCGCTGCGATCCGTGCGATCGAGCCGCTCGTGTCCGGGGCGGACCTCGACGCGACGCTCGACGATCTCGGCGGGCTGTCGCGCCGGCTCGTCGGAGACAGCCAGCTCCGGTGGCTCGGCCCGGAGAAGGGCGTCGTGCACATGGCGGTCGGCGCGGTCCTGAACGCGTTCTGGGATCTCGCGGCGCGACGCGCCGGGCTCCCGCTCTGGCGACTGCTCGCGACGCTCTCGCCCGACGAGGTGCTCGCGCTCGTGGACTTCCGGTACCTGAGCGACGCGCTCACGCCCGGCGAGGCGCGGGAGATCCTCGTGGCGGCCGAGCGAGGGAAGGCCGAGCGCATCGCGGAGCTCGAGGAGCACGGCTACCCCGCGTACACGACGTCACCCGGGTGGCTCGGGTACACAGACGAGCAGCTCGTCGCGCAGCTCGAGCAGGCGGTCGCGGACGGGTTCTCGCAGGTGAAGCTCAAGGTCGGGACGAGCCTCGAGGACGACGTCCGACGACTTCGGCTCGCGCGCTCGGTCGTCGGCGCCGAGGTGCGCGTCGCCGTCGACGCGAACCAGGTGTGGGACGCGGGTCCCGCCGTCGAGTGGATCCGGGCCCTCGAGCCGTTCGACCTCGCGTGGGTGGAGGAGCCGACGAGCCCCGACGACGTCCTTGCGACCGCGGCGATCCGGCGGGCGGTCGCGCCGGTCCCGGTCGCGGCGGGCGAGCACGTCGCGAACCGGATCGTGTTCAAGCAGCTCCTCCAGGCGGGTGCGCTCGACGTGATGCAGATCGACGCGTGCCGTGTCGGCGGGGTCAACGAGAACCTCGCGAACCTGCTGCTCGCCGCGAAGTTCGGAGCTCGCGTCTGCCCGCACGCGGGCGGCGTCGGCCTGTGCGAGGCGGTCCAGCACCTCGCGTTCTTCGACTACGCAGCGGTGTCGTGCACGTCGGAGGGGCGGATGGTCGAGTGGATCGACAACCTGCACGAGCACTTCGCCGCGCCGGCGTCCGTCGTCTCCGGGCGGTACGCGGCCCCGGCCGCCCCCGGGTCCTCGACCGAGATGCTCCGGGAGTCCGTCGCGCGCTTCACGTTCCCCGACGGCCCGGAGTGGGGGGGGCGTCGGGTCGGCTCCGCGCCCCGACACGCCGCCCCGGAGCGGCCGTAAGCTGGGCAGGCGCGCGCGGACTGCATCGCGGCGCGGCGCGCCCGGACGTGGGCCGGCGCCCGAGGAGTGGGGAGAAGGAGCGACGATGACGGTGGCGATCGGCGACCGGGTGCCCGACGTGCGGGTCTCGACGATGACGAGCGAAGGACCGAAGTCCGTGTCGACGGGGGAGGTGCTCGGGACGGGACGGGTCGTGCTCTTCGCCGTTCCCGGGGCGTTCACCCCGACGTGCTCGGACTACCACCTCCCGGGGTTCGTCGTCCGCGCGGACGAGCTCGCGGCCAAGGGCGTGTCGACGGTCGCGTGCGTGTCGGTGAACGACGCGTTCGTGATGTCGGCCTGGGGCGCCTCCCAGGGCGTCGGAGAGTCGGTCCTCATGCTCGCGGACGGCAACGGGGAGTTCGCGGCGGCGATGGGGCTCGAGCTCGACGGGACGGGGTTCGGGATGGGACGGCGATCCCAGAGGTACGCGGCGGTGATCGAGGACGGGGTCGTGACCCATCTCGCGGTCGAGCCGGGGCCCGGGCTCACGGTCAGCTCGGCCGACGCCGTTCTCGCGGTCCTCTAGGGAGGCCCTCGTGCCCGACCGGCCGGCGTCCGGGGCCCGGCCGGTCGTGCGCCGGGACGACGGGCGGGCGCGCGTGTTCCTCGCGCGCCCGATCCCCGACCAGCTGATGCGTCGGATCGCGGAGGTCGCCCACGTGGAGGTCCACGAGGGATCGGACCCGCCGAGCGCGCGCGAGCTCGCGGTCCGGTGCCGGGACGTCGACGGCCTCCTCGCCACGAGCGCGGACCGGGTCGACGAAGCGCTCCTCGAGGCGTGCCCGGACCTCGCGGTCGTGTCGAACCTCGCGGTCGGGTACGACAACGTCGACGTGCCGGCGATGACGAGGCGCGGCGTCCCTGTCGGCAACACGCCGGGCGTCCTCACGGAGGCGACGGCCGACCTCGCGTTCGCGCTCGTGCTCGTCACCGCCCGACGGGTCGTCGAAGCTCGTGACGCCGTGCTCGCGGGGCGCTGGAAGGGGTGGGACCCGGGCTTCATGCTCGGGATGGAGCTCGCGGGCTCGACGATCGGGATCCTCGGGGCCGGTCGGATCGGGCAGGCGGTCGCGCGCCGGGCCCTCGCGTTCCAGATGGGCGTGCTCGCGTGGTCGAGGTCGGGGGCGACCGCGTTGGCGCCCGGGCTCGAGGCCGTCGAGCGCGTGGGCTTCGACGAGCTGTTCGAGCGGAGCGACGTCGTGAGCATCCACGTCTCGCTCGCTCCGGAGACCGTCCACCTCGTGGGAGCGCGCGAGCTCGCCCTCATGAAGGCCGGCGCGCTCCTCGTGAACACCGCCCGCGGACCGGTCGTCGACCAGGCGGCGCTCACCGACGCGCTGCGGTCCGGGTCGCTCGGCGGGGCGGGGCTCGACGTCGTCGAGGTCGAGCCGATCCCGCTCGACGACCCGCTTCTCGGGCTCGCGAACTGCGTCGTCCTCCCGCACGTCGGCTCCGCGACGACGGCCACCCGGACCGCGATGGCGAGCCTCGCCGTCGACAACCTCCTCGCGGGCCTTCGGGGCGAGGTCCTCCCGGCGTGCGTGAACCCGGAGGTCTACACGAGCGCGAGCTGAGCGCTCGCGCCGCCCGTGCGGACGCGGGGACGCAGGACCCCGTGGGCACGGGAGCAGGTAGATTGGGGGCATGACCGCCGACGACCGCAACGACACGGAGAGAGCGCCCGCCACGGGCGGGCGGACGACAGGGACGACCCGCGTGAAGCGTGGCCTCGCGGAGATGCTGCGCGGCGGGGTGATCATGGACGTGGTCAACGCGCACCAGGCGAAGGTCGCCGAAGACGCGGGGGCCGTCGCGGTGATGGCGCTCGAGCGCGTCCCGGCGGACATCCGACGCGACGGAGGGGTCGCCCGCATGAGCGACCCGGCTCTCGTCGAGGGGATCCAAGAGGCCGTCTCCATCCCCGTGATGGCAAAGGCGAGGATCGGGCACTTCGCGGAGGCCCAGGTCCTCCAGGCGCTGCGCGTCGACTACGTGGACGAGAGCGAGGTGCTCACCCCGGCGGACGAGGAGCACCACATCGACAAGTGGTCGTTCTCCGTCCCGTTCGTGTGCGGGGCGACGAACCTCGGCGAGGCGCTCCGGCGGGTCTCCGAGGGAGCGGCGATGATCCGCTCCAAGGGAGAGGCGGGCACGGGGAACGTCGTCGAGGCGGTCCGCCACCTCCGCTCGATCCTGGGCGACATCCGGAGGGTCGGGACGGCGGACTCCGCCGAGCGGTACGCGTGGGCGAAGCGGCTCCAGGCGCCGGTCGAGCTCGTCGAGGAGGTCGCCGCGACGGGTCGGCTGCCCGTCCCGCTCTTTTGCGCCGGGGGGATCGCCACGCCGTCGGACGCCGCCCTCGTGATGCAGCTGGGCGCGGAGGCCGTGTTCGTGGGGTCGGGCATCTTCAAGAGCGCGGACCCACCGCGTTTCGCCCGGGCGATCGTGGAGGCGACCGCGCACTTCCGCGACGCGGAGATCCTCGTGAAGGTGTCGCGTGGCCTCGGGGACGCGATGCCCGGAGCAGAGATCTCGACTCTCGAGACCAAGCTCGCCGACCGCGGCTGGTGAGCACCGCGACGGTCCCGCCGGACGCGCCGACGGCGCGCCCGGTCGTCGGGGTGCTCGCCCTCCAGGGGGACTTCGCGGAGCACACGGCGATGCTCGAGTCGATCGGCGTCTCGGTCGTCGAGGTCCGCGGCCCGTCGGACCTCGAGCGCATCGAGGGGATCGTGGTGCCCGGGGGCGAGTCGACGACCCTGTCGATGCTCCTCGACTCCTCCGACGTGCGCGAGCCGCTCGCGCGGAGCCTCGCGGGAGGGATGCCCGCTCTCGGGACGTGCGCGGGCATGATCCTGCTCGCGCGCGAGGTCCTCGGAGGGCGGCCCGACCAGAGGTCGTTCGGGGCGATCGACCTCGCGGTCCGGAGGAACGCGTTCGGCCGTCAGGTCGACTCCTTCGAGGCCGACCTCGACGTCGTCGGGCTCGCGGGCCCGTCCGTCCACGCGGTGTTCATCCGGGCGCCGGTGGTCGAGCGTGTCGGGCCGACCGTGGAGGTCCTCGCGTCCGTGGAGCTCGGTGGAGAGCTGCGCCCGGTCGTCTGCCGGGAGGGGGCGGTGATCGTGGCCGCGTTCCATCCCGAGCTGGCGGGCGACACGCGCCTGCACGCGCTCTTCGTCGAGACGGTCCTCGCGTCGCGCGCGGAGCTCTCGCGTGCCGGCTGACCGGGCGCGACGGCCGTGACCGCCCCCGACCCCCGCGGTGCAGAGACCGGAGCGCCCGGGTCGGGGGACCGCGAGCTCGCTCCGCTCTACGTGCGCGACCCGGTCGCGTCCTACGACCCGGTCCGCTCGGAGGAGCGTCACGCGGCGCTCCGCCGGGACATCCGCGTCGTGGCCTCCGTCCTCGGGGAGACGATCGAGCGACAGGAGGGACGCGAGCTGCTCGAGCTCGTGGAGGAGGTCCGGGCCGTCTCGAAGCGGGAGCGATCGGACCGCGACGCCGCGCCCGAGCACCCGACGGGAGACCTCGCAGGGTTCCTCCGCGACGTCGAGGCACCGACTGCGCTCCGGCTCGCGCGGGCGTTCGGCGCGTACTTCCAGCTCGCGAACGTCGTCGAGCAGGTGCACCGGACAGCAGAGCTCCGGCACGATCGGCGAGAGCAGCGGACGTGGCTTCGCGACGCCCTCGACCGGATAGTCGCCCGCCGGCTCGACCCGGCGCTCGTCCGCTCGACGATCGCACGCCTCGAGTACCGGCCGGTGTTCACGGCGCACCCGACGGAGTCGGCACGCCGGTCGGTCCTCGACAAGGTGGTCGAGATCGCGGAGCTGGTCGAGGCGTTCGGCCGGGACCGGGGCGCGAGCGAGGAGAGGCGCGATGACAGGAGGCTCCGCGAGCTCGTCGAGCTCCTCTGGCAGACGAGCGAGCTCCGGGCCGGTCGTCCGCGGCCGGAGGACGAGGCCCAGAACGTCCTGTACTACGTGGGGCGCCTCTACGAGTCGGCCGTCCCGGAGCTCCTCGAGGACCTCGACGACGAGCTCGAGCGGTGCGGGATCGAGCTCGGGTTCGGGACGTCGCTGCTTCGGCTCGGGTCCTGGGTCGGCGGGGACCGGGACGGCAACCCGTTCGTGACCCCGCGCGTGACCGCGGACGTGCTCGTGCTCCAGCACGACCTCGGCACCCGGCGGCTCGTTGCCGAGCTCGACGTGCTCACCCAGGCACTCAGCACCTCGACGGCGATCGTGTCGGTCTCTGCCGAGCTCGTCGAGAGCCTCGAGCGCGACAGGGTGCTGCTCCCGGCGGTCTACGACCGGTACGAGCGCCTCGACGCGGAGGAGCCGTACCGGCTGAAGTGCTCCTACGTCCGCCAGCGGGTGCTCAACACGAGGGCGCGGATCGCGTCGGGGACGCCGCACGTCGAGGGGGTCGACTACCTCGGGTCGAGCGAGCTCCTCGAGGACCTCCGGGTCGTCCACGACTCGCTCGTCGCGAACAACGGCGGGCTCGTCGCTCGCGGACGCGTCCGGCGGATCGGACGGCTCGTCGCGACGTTCGGGCTCCACGTGATGACCCTCGACGTGCGCGAGCACGCGAAGAAGCACCACGCGGCCCTCGCGCAGCTGCTCGACCCGACGGGAGAGCTCGCGGCGCCGTACGCGGAGCTCGCGGCGGACGCACGCAGGTCGGTCCTGTCGCGCGAGCTCTCCTCCGCGCGTGCGCTCGTCGCACCGTGGTCCGAGCTCGACGAGGAGGGCGCCCGGACTCTCGCGACCTTCCGCGAGATCGCGTCGGCGCTCGACCGGTTCGGAGAAGGGGTCGTCGAGAGCTACGTGGTCTCGATGACGCGTGGACCCGACGACGTGCTCGCCGCGGTCGTGTGCGCCCGCGAGGCCGGGCTCGTCGACGTCCGGCGGAGGAGGGCGCGTATCGGTTTCGTGCCGCTCCTCGAGACCGTCGCCGAGCTCCGAGCGGCCGGGGAGCTCCTCGACGAGCTCCTGCGCGACCGCGGCTACCGGACGGTCGTGGCCGCTCGCGGGGACGTCCAGGAGGTGATGGTCGGCTACTCGGACTCGAACAAGGACGCCGGCGTGACGACCTCCCAGTGGGAGATCCACAAGGCGCAGCGGGCTCTTCGCGACGTGGCGCACGCCCACGGTGTCACGCTCCGGCTGTTCCACGGGCGGGGCGGGACGGTCGGGCGCGGCGGCGGGCCGTCGGGGGAGGCGATCCTCGCGCAGCCCTACGGGACGGTCGACGCGTTCTTGAAGGTGACCGAGCAGGGAGAGGTCATCTCGGACAAGTACGCGCTCACCGAGCTCGGGCGGGAGAACCTCGAGGTGTGCCTCGCGGCGGTCGTGGAGTCGAGCCTGCTCCACCAGGAGTCGCGCCAGTCCGCGGACACGCTCGAGAGGTGGGCCGAGACGATGGACCTCCTCTCGGACGCCGCCGAGAGATCGGAA
>JAJZBW010000109.1 GCA_021798745.1 Actinomycetes bacterium | reverse complement strand
CCGGCCCTCAGCCACCCGGGCCTCCGGCGCGCCCCGTCCCGGGACCGGGCGGGACCTCTCCCGAGCTCTCCGGAGTCGGCACGTCGTCGAGCGACTGCGGGAGAGGGACGCCCGGAGACGCGCCCGACGGGGCGAGCGGCACGTCGGCGACGCCCGCGACGAAGGACGCGACCGACAGGGGGAAGCAGACGAGCCCGAAGGACCCGAGCGCCACCGACGCCCAGCCGAGGGCGTCGCCGTGCGCAGTCGTCGCCGCCCCGATCCCGACGCCCGCGACGCCCGTGACGAGAGCGACGGCGCCGAAGACGTCTACGAAGGCGCCGACGCCGGTCGCGAGCGACACGATCCCGAGCAGGATGCCCGCGTTCGTCCAGGTGAGAAGCGTCCCCGGAGGCGGCGGTGGGAGGAAGAACGGGTGGATCGCGAGCTGCGGGGACATCACGAGCGGGAACACGGGGGACCAGGAGGAGCCCGACCGGGGGGACCAGCTGCCGACCGCGACGCAGGTCGAGACCGACGGGCACGAGATCGACTCGAGCCACGGGCCGAAGTGGTAGCTCGGGCCCTCGCCCGCGAGACCGACCTCCCAGTTCGCGGCCGCCGGGATCGTCTCCAGGATCTGCGACGACGTGCACACGGTGTCGTAGGCGCACATGAACTGCGTTGCGCTGACCCCGAAGCAACGGCCCGCCGACGGACAGGAGATGCTCCCGCCCATCGACCCCGAGATCCCCATGGACGGGACGTCGGAGTACCAGTGGGTCCCGTCGACGGTGTTCGCGAGGGCCGGCCAGAAGGGCCAGGAGACCTCGCAGGACCTCGCCGCGGCGCCGGGCGCGCAGCCGACTCCGACGAGCCCCCCGTACTCGAGCGGACCGTCCACGGTCGGCATCCACGGCTGGAGCGCCCGGTGGGCGTGGGGGCTCGGGCTCGGCGAGTCGGCGCCGACGTGCTGGTCGACGCGCCAGCTCGCGCCCGCGTCGGTCGTCGCGAGCACGACGGCGCTGTCGGTTGCTCCCGTGCGGACCGCCGAGCGCCCGACGGCGACGCAGTCCGAGGCGTTCGCGCAGGACAGGTCCGCGAGCTGGGCCGACTGCGACGACACGAGCACGGCGGCGCCGAACCTCGCCGTCTCGGTCGCCCCGTCTCCCGTGAGGGCGATCGGGACCGTGAAGCCGGAGCTACGTGACGCCGCGGTCGCCGCGGTCCCCGTCGCGAGGCACCCGGCAGCGCGCGGGCAGGTCACCGCCGTGAGCGAGCCCGTCGTGTACGGGCTCGACAGCGCCAACGTGGCCGCGCTCCACGTCGCCCCCGCGTCGGTCATGAGCAGGACGGCGGGGACCGTCGCGTTCCCGGGAGCGGGCTCGCTCCCGACGAGCACGCACGCGGACGCGCTCGGGCACGAGATCCCCGAGACGGACAACGGGATCGCGGCGCGCACGATCCCGAGACGGAGAGGAGAGATCTGGTCGACCGACGCGACGAAGGTCCCGCCCTCGACGAGCCCGACCGTCCGCGAGGTGCCCGGGATCGTGAACGGCACGGGCACGGGACGCGTGCCCGTCTCGCCCGACGCGCCCGGCGCGCCCGGCGTCGACGTCACGGTCGTCGTCGACGTGCCAGGAGGCGCGGTGGGCGGCGGAACGACGTTCTGCGAGGTCCCGACGACCCAGCACGACGGACCTCGGGAGCACGACACGAGGGACAGTCGGGTTCCGGCGTAGGCGTCCGTGGCCGTGGAGCTGCCCCACTCCCCCGGGAGCACGACGACGCTCGACGTCGCCGTGCCCGCTACCGGGCCACTCGCGGCGGGCGCGGCGGGCGAGGTCCCGACCGCCTCGAGCGTCACCGTCACCGTGGCCGCGAAGGAGGCACCGACAGGAGCGGCCGGGACGCCTGTCACGGACGACGTGATCGTCGGCCCTCCCGAGGCGCAGCTGACCGCGGGCGACACCTCGAGCCCTCGGGGCAGCCCGCTCACGATCCACCGGTAGCAGCCGACGAGCCCGCTCGCGCTCGCGGTCATGGTCCCGTGGTAGGGGGCGCCCTCGGGGGCCTGCGCGGGGAGCGAGAGGTCCACGGAGAGCTGCGTCTGCTGCGAGGTCACCGTGGCCGCGAAGGACTCCGTCGCGAGACCGAGGAGCCCGAGAGCCAGCCACGCGACTGCCGCGGCCGAGCGTGGCACGAGCGACAGGCACCGCCGAAGCGTCCTCGGCGTCCCACCGTCGAGCGCAGCACCGCGCCGTGGCACGAACGCCTCAGGACGCGGACGCGAGGTACGTCGCGCAGATCCCGTCCGAAGTCGGAGGCTGCACCGGGGAGTGGTACCAGACGGAGCTGTACGCGAACGTGTACGCGGGGATGCCGGGAACGGCCGAGACGTGCTGGACGGACCGGACGGGGAGGTCGGTCGCGAGCGGGACCGTGTCCACCTCGGTCACCTTCTGGCCCCGTCTGCCCCACGGGTACCTCGAGGTCACGATCTCTGAACCCCCCGCCCGGTGCATCGAGAGGAAGTCCCCGTACAGCCCGTACCCGGCAGGACCGCCCACCTTCACGTACCCTCCGACGTCCACCGCACCGCTCGTGACCCCCGCGCAGGGCTGGTAGACGTGCAAGGAGCCCGAAGGCGACGCGGCCGAAGGCGACACGACCCTCGGGAACGCGTTCCCGCCGAGCATGACCTCGCCGCGGGAGCTCAGCGCGATCCCGAAGGGCCCGAAGGACTTTCCGACTCCTCCGTACACGAACGACTCGGTCACGAACCGAACCCGGCCCGCGGCGGCCACGATCCACAGGACCCCTCTCGCGGGCGTGAACCCGGGATTCGGGGGACCCAGCTGGTACCACGTGTAGCTCCGGTTCGGGTTCACCCTCACCTCCGCGATCGAGTCCGTCGCAGTGAAGTACTCGGCCACGGCGGTCGCCGCGCGCGTCGCCGCGACCACCTTGCGGTAGAACGCGATGACCGCCGGGTTGCCCGACACCGCCCGCGGCGAACGGTCCCGACCGCGCACCGAGCCGGCCGACGCCGCAGACGCGCCGAGCGCGAGGACCGACACCGAGACGCACGCGCACGCGCCGACCACACGACCGATCCGCGCCATCGCTCCCTCCCCCGCCCGGCTCCGCCGCCCGCGTGGACGGCAGACCCCCGCCACGCAGGAGTCTCGGCTCCGTCGATGACACCCGCAACGGCCCGGGACATATCCGGACAACTCCGGACGCGCCTCGCGTCGGGACGACCCATCCGAGCCGTCGGAGGCGCGTGCCGCGGCCACGATCAGCCGCACGGCGGGCCGTACGGTGCTCCCTGCACGTACTGCGCCCACTCGGAGCGCGTCACGGGGCTGCCCGCGACCGCGCAGATCCGGGCCGCGACCTGTCCGGGGTGGTAGTCGAAGAAGGTGAGCGTCGCGTCGGAGCCGCCGGCGACGAGGGTCGTGCCGTTCGGGCTGAAGGCGACGTCGAACACTTCGCCCGTCGCCGCGGTGAGGTCCGCGACGAGCACGGGACGCGCGGGGTCTGCGATGTTCCACAGCCACACCTCCCCGCTCGTCGTGCTCGCGGCGAGGGTCTTCCCGTCGGGGCTCACCGCGACCCAGTACACGGTCGAGCCGGGCCCCGAGAGCGGGGAGCCGAGAAGGCGCGGCCGGGCGGGATCGCTCACGTCCCACAGTCGGACGGTGCCGTCCGCGCTGCTCCCGACGAGCGTTCGGCCGTCGGGGGTGAACGCGACTCCGTACGCGTAGCTCGTGAACCCGCCGAGCACGGCGAGCCGGCGCGGCCGCGACGGATCCGCGACGTCGTAGAGCCAGATCTCGTCGTCCGCGCTCGCCGCAGCGAGAAGGTGCCCGTCCGGGCTGAACGCGACACCGAGCACGTTCGACGTCGCTCGCAGCGTCGCGAGGAGCCTCGGGTGCGCGGGACGGGACACGTCGAACAGGTGGACCCTTCCCGCGTCGTCGCCGACCGACAGGACCTTCATGCCCGGGCTGAAGTTGAGCTGCTCGATGCTCGGCGTCGCGCCCCTGATCACCGGGCCGACGAGGGTCGGATGGCCCGGGTCGGCGAGACGGACGAGCCGGACCTCCGCCCTCGCGTTCCCGACTGCGAGGAGCCGGCCCCCCGGGCTGAGGGACTCGACGCCCGCGACCGGCCCGAACGCAGCCGGCATCGTGACGGAACCTGCCTCCACGGGGCGTGCCGCGTCGGAGACGTCGTAGAGCGTGACGTCCCCGGCGCTCCCGCCGCTCACCGCGGCGAGCTCCCGTCCGTTCGCGGTGTAGTCGACCGTGTACACGCTCCCCGGCGTCACGTACGTGCTCGGGGGAGGGAACGACCAGACTCGCACCGTCCCGTCCCCGTCGCTCGACACGAGCCGTCGGCCGCCCGCCTCGAACCCGACGCCGGTGACCGGGGCGGGGTGGCCGAGCGTCGCGACCTCGGCCCAGCCCGTCGTGGAGAACACGCGCAGCGAGTTGTCCGATCCCCCCGCGACGAGATACCGCCCGTCGGGGCTGAACGCGAGCGAGTCGACCCAGCTCGTGAAGCCCGACAGCGGCGGGCGCTCCGCGCGGATGGCGCCGTCCGTCGCGACCGAGAGGACGCGGATCAGGTCGTCCTCGCTCCCGAGCGCGAGCGTCCGCCCGTCCGGGCTGAACGCGAGGGACGTGAGAACCCCGGAGCCCGAGTGCGTGACCACCGGGGCGGATCGCCCGCGCCCCCACTCCAGGAGCTCGCCGCCTGCCGCCGCCGCGACGAGGAGCCGGCCGTCGGGGCTGAACGCGACCGCGTGGACCGGGTCCCGCCCGGGGGAGAGCAGCGTGCGCAACAGCGATGCGTGCCCCGAGGGCGACAGGGACCACACTCGCACGCTCCCGTCGTCGTCCGCGGCGGCGAGCCTCCTCCCGCCGGGGGCGAACGCGAGCCCGTACACGGTGCTCGTGAACCCGTGGAGCGTCTCTACGCGAACGGGACGCGCATGCCCCTCCACCGCCCAGAGGGTGACCACCCCCGCCGTGCCTCCTGCCGCGAGGAGCCGCCCGTCCGGGCTGAGGGCGACCGCGAACACCTCGCTCGCCCGGGTGCCGAGCACCACCGTCGAGAGGTGGACCGGCACGCGGCGAGCGACCGAGTACATCGCCACCGAGTCCGCAGCGGAGCGGGCGACCGCGAGGAGCGTTCCGCGCGCCCCCGTCGCGATCGTGCTCGGCCCCGGAGGGCCGAGGACGCGCGTCGGCATCTCGAACGCGGACGCGTCGAGGAGAGTGGAGGTCGCCTGGACGGTCGGAGCCGTCCGGTACGCGACGAGCGCGAGCTGCATCGCGAGCGCAGGGTCCGTGGGCTCGAGCCCGGACGCCTCTGTCGCGACCTGGCGGGACAGGGCGTCGTTCCGGGCCTGCACGGCCTCGCGCTGCGCGACGAACGCGACCGACGCGAGCACGACGGCCGCAGCGGCGAACAGCGCGACCGCCCCGAGGAGCTGCTTGGCCCTGCGTGCACGCCGTCGCGTCGCGCGCTGCTCCGCCGCGGCCTCCGCGATCCCGGAGTCGAGGAACTCGCGCTCGACACGGTTCAGGTCCCCGACGTGCCTCGGCTCTCCCACCCAGTCGCGCGCGAGCTGGAGACGCGTGCCGCGGAGCAGCAACGACGGGTCACGTCCTCCCGCAGACCATGCGTTCGCAGCGTCCGTCAGCTGGTGACGGACGCGAAGTCCCTCTCGGTCGGCCTCGATCCACTCGGCGAGCCGGGGCCACGCCACGAGGAGGGCGTCGTGGCTCACCTCGACGGCCTTCGCGTCCGCGGTCACGAGGCGCGCCGCGACGAACCGGTCGAGCACTCCCGCGACCCCGTCGCTCGCACCGGCGGCGAGCTCCTCGAGCTCTCCGAGCGGCACGCGTCGCCTCGTGAGCGGGGAGTCCTCCTCGACGGGCACGAGACGGAGGAACATCCGGCGAGCGAGCTCCTGCTCGACGGGATCGAGCGCCGTGTAGAGCTCCTCGGCGCGCTGGCGGATCGCCCCCCCGACTCCTCCCGCGGCGCGGTAGTCCGCGACCCCGAGACGGTTCCTCTTCGCGCGCTCCCAGGTCGAGAGGAGCGCGTAGGAGAGGAACGGGAGGGCGCCCGACTCGCGCGCGAGACCTCCCGGACCACCCGGGGAGAGGTCCGCGAGGAGCAGGTCCACGAGGCCGTCCTCGACCGATACCCCCGCCCGGCGGGCGGGCTCGAGGACGACGCGGCGCAGCTGCTCCTCGGACGGCGGCCCGAGGAGCACGGGAGCGCTCCGGAGGGCCCGCAGGAGAGTGGGCTCGGCCGCCGCCACCTCGTAGAAGTCCGCGCGCAGCACCGCGACGACGAGCGTGTCCCGCGACCCGAGACCTGCGACCTCGGCGAGGAACGAGGCCCGCTCGTCCTGCGAGGCCGCGAGCACATCCTCGAACTGGTCCACGACGACGAGCCTCGGCGCGGCCCCGAGCTCCGACACGCACGCCCGAAGGGCCGCGAGCGGAGCGTCGCCGGGTACGACCGTCGCGACGCTCCACGGGGCGCCGTCCGAGGAGAGCTCCCCCGACCGCACCCGCGGGACCACTCCCGCGGCGAGGAGGGACGACTTGCCGGACCCCGACGGACCGACGACGAGGAGCGGGCCGCCTCCCTCCGCTGCCTGCTCGCGCATCGCCGCCAGGCGGAGCATCACCTCCTCGACCACGTCCTCCCGGCCGAAGAAGAGCGAGGCGTCCTCGCTCTGGAAGGGCTCGAGCCCACGGTAGGGAGCGGGAGGCCGGACGACGCGCCCGTCCGACGACAGGCGCACCCGGGAGAGCGCGTCGACCCACGACTCGACCTCGTCTCCTCCTGCGACCCCGCACTGGCGGAGAAGCTCGCGGAAGAGCCCGAGCTGCGCGGTCCCCGGCAAGTGCCGGCCGCTGAAGTAGCCCCCGATCGTCGCGGTCGGGGTGCCGACCCTCCTCGCGAGCTCGCGCACCGTGAGCCCTGAGCGGCTCCGCAGCGCGGTGAGCTCGCGGGCGAGGTCAGCGCGTGTCTCCACCCCCTCAGGGGCCCGTCCGCTCGACGACACCGCCCGCCCCCCCTGCCGACGTCCGACGGAGATCGTATTCCCGCGTGGCAAGGCGAGACGGATGCTCCTCGGCACGCCCTCCGGCACGCCGTGCCGAGAGCCGGCGCCCGGGCTCGCAACGGGCAGGCCCGAGGCCGGAGCCTCCCTCGCGACCCCCGTCGGCCGGTTGCCCTCAGGGTGCCCCGGGCACTCTCCGGAACCTCGCGCACAGGCTTCCGTAGTCGAGCGAGCCCGGGAGGTCGACCCCGATCGCCATGAGGTCCGCCCCACTGCGGAGCTCCCCCGTGTCGGCGTCCTCGTAGTGCTCGTCCGGAGCGAGCGCGACGAGCGGGATCCGAGACGGATGCGCCGCGAACCGGCGGACTCCCCATGCGGCGATCACGACGACCTCGCTCCGGTCGGGCGCGACGTACTGCGTCGCCGAGATCCCCCCGTCCGAGGACCGCTCGAGGCGGTGGTGCGACCCGACCGCCACGGTTCGGCGGATCTGCTTGTACACGGCGACGTGATGCGACGCCTCGGCGATCTCGTCCTCGCC
Organism: Actinomycetes bacterium; assembly: GCA_021798745.1. Lineage (GTDB taxonomy): Bacteria > Actinomycetota > Acidimicrobiia > Acidimicrobiales > Bog-793 > JAJZBW01. The sequence continues at coordinate 1,566 of JAJZBW010000109.1, read as the reverse complement.
CCACGCCTCGAGGTCGGCCCCGATCCCGAGCGACCCCCCCATCGCGACGTGGAAGCGGTACGACAGGGGGAGGCGGCGCCCCGTGAGAGGGTTCGGGCTGTCCGTCACCCAGTTCATCATCGCGACCGGCGCGTACGCCTCGGCGAACCCCTCCTGGATCGCGACGCGGTCCCACGCGTCGGTGTCGTCGGAGGTCCAGACCTGCTCCACGCGAGCGAGCATCCCGAGGTCCGCACGGCCACCTCCGCTCGCGCACGACTCGAACGCGACCTCGGGATGGGCGCGCCGGAGGCGCTCGAGGATCCGGTACAAGGCTTCCACGTGCTCCATCCACGCGCGCTCGGGGTTGCGGCCCACCTCCTCGGGCCAGCCGGTCTCCGAGAGCGCTCGGTTCATGTCCCACTTCACGAAGTCCACGTCCCCGTCCGACAGGACGGTGTCGACGGCCTGGAAGAGCCAGTCGGCCACGTCCGGGCGCGCGAGGTTGAGAACGAGCTGGTTCCGCCAGGTCGAGCGCCTCCGGTTCTCGAAGTGGAACACCCAGTCGGGGTGCTCGCGATAGAGCGAGCTGTCGGGGTTCACCATCTCGGGCTCCATCCAGACCCCGAACCTCATGCCGAGCGAGTGCACACCGTCAGCCAGGGGACCGAGCCCCTTCGGGAACTTCCCCGGATCCGGAGTCCAGTCGCCGAGCCCGGCCGTGTCGTCCCGACGCCCCGCGAACCATCCGTCGTCGAGCACGAACATCTCGGCACCGACCCGTGCGGCCCGTTCCGCGAGCCGAAGCTGCTGGTCGAGGTCGACGGCGAACTCCGTCGCCTCCCAGGAGTTGTAGAGGACCGGGCGAGGACCGACGGGCCGCCCGCCGCGCACCGGGCGGGAGGGGAAGGAGGGCGAACGACCTGACCGCTGCTCGGACGCGAGCACGTGCTCTCGCTGGTACGCGTGCCAACCCCGCCGCGAGCCGCCGAACCCCTCGGAGGACCAGGATCCGGCGAACACGGGGAGCCCGAGCCGGGCCCCGGGGGCGAGGAGCAGCGGCGCGTCGAACTCGTTCCACCCACCGACCACGTGCAGGCGACCGGCCGGCGTGGACTCGAGCACGATCTTCCACGACCCGCTCCAGGCGAGCTCGCCGCTCCACACGGCTCCGCTCTCCTCTGTGACCGCTCCCGTCGCCGAGACGGTGAACCAGGGATTCAGATGGTGCCCCGTGAGCCCGCGGCGGCTCTCGAGGACGAGCTTCCCCGGAGCGAGCACGTTCTCCACGAGCTGCGTCTCGCGACCCCACCCCCCGTGCAGGTACCGGACGGTCCGGCGACCGGTCCCCGGTATCCACCACTCCGCGGAGCGGGCGGCGCGCACGACGACCGGGCCCTCGCCTCCGGTGTGCTCGAGCTCGACCCACCTCTCGAGAACGTCGTGACCGTCGAACGCCCCGTAGCAGAGGTGCGCGACGAGCGGGTGCCGGTCGTCGGCGAGCCGCACCGTGAGCAGGACTGCGTCGCCTTCACGCACGACCTCGTGCCCGGACACGTGCCACTGGACGGCCCGGGTGCCGTCCGG
>JAJZBW010000108.1:2845-9229 GCA_021798745.1 Actinomycetes bacterium | reverse complement strand
ACAGCCTTCGCGAGGACGAGGGCGAACGCGACGACGAGCCCGGACTGGGCGAGCGCGACGATCCCGATCCCGAGCACCTTGCCCGCGAGGAGCTGGACGGGCCGTACGGCGGCGAGGAGCACCTCGACGACGCGGCTCGCCTTCTCCTCGAGCACGCCCATGAGCGTCCACGCTCCGTACTGCTGGAGCAGGATGAAGAGAAGGATGAGCCCGTACACCGAGGTCGGCCGCGCCGCGCCGGAGGATCTCGGACGGGCGAGGCTCGTCACGTGCGCCGAGGGCGCCCGTGCGAGCGCAGCAGCCTGTGCGGGCGTGATCCCGGCCGAGGTGAACGCAAGGTGGAGGCTCACCGCGGCAGCAGCGGCGCGGAAGAGCGCAGCACCCGCCGAGGTGTCCGTGGCCTGGACCGGGTCCTTCGTGACGACCTCCCGTGCGCCCACGATCGCGAGGGCGATCCGCCCGCTTCGGAGGTCCCTCGTCGCGGCCGGCACGTCCCGCTCGCGCGCGATCCGGACGGTCTCGTGGAGCGCTGCCCCTGCCGCGACGAGGTCGCGCTCGAGCGACGCGGGGAGGGAGCCGACCACCCCGATCGTCCGCGTGGTCGTGCTCGTCGAGTGCACCGACGGGATCACTATCGCGGCAGCGACCGCGGCGAGGATCACGAGCGTCCCGATTCGGAACATCCTCCCGCGCGTTCGCTCGCGGACCTCGCGGGCGGCGACGAGGCCGACCTCGCCGGCCGCCCGCTCGAACAGCTCGCGTGCCCTCGTCGGCGACGGTGCGGTGCGCCGCCGTCGCTCCGCGAGCTCCCTTCCGGGGGCGTGCTCGGCGTGCGGGTCGGGGGCACGAGCGGAGCCCTCGTCCGCCGAGGAGCGCTCGTCCGTCGTGGAGCCGGGCGCGGATCGCCTCCGGCGCCCGTAGGAGCGGAGGCCCAGTCGGAGCGCGACGACCGCAGCGGCGACGACCGCGACGTACAGACCCTTCACGCGGTCGCCTCCCGGAACACCTCGGAGAGGCGACGGCGCGAGAACGCGAACTCCGTCACGGCACCCGCGGCCATCGCCGCCCGCAGGACCGACTGGCTGTCGACGCCGTCGTCGAGCACGAGGCGCGCCGCGCCGGAGGAGAGCTCGGACACGGTGACGCCGGGGGTCCTCTCGGCCCAGGAGGCCGTCCGGTCGCCTTCGACGCGCACGGCGAGCCGGCGCGCCCCGCTCGTCGCGAGGTCGTCGACACGCCCCGACACGACGAGCCGGCCGTGGTCGATGATGGTGACCGACTCGCAGAGGTCCTCCACGAGATCGAGCTGGTGGCTCGAGAGAAGGACGCAGCACCCGGCGCGCGCCTGGTCGACGAGCACCTGACCGATCGCGTCGATCGCGGCGGGGTCGAGGCCGGCGAGCGGCTCGTCGAGGACGAGAAGGTCGGGGGAGTGCACGAGGGCCGCGGCGAGCTGGACCCGCTGCTGGTTGCCGTGCGAGAGGGCGTCGATCCGGCTCGTCGCGCGGTCGCCGACCCCGAGGCGCTCGAGCCAGGCCGCTGCTGCCTCGGCGGCGGCGGACGAGCTCATCCCGTGCAGCTTCCCGATGTACTGGAGGTGCTCGCCGACGAGCATCGAGGGGTAGAGGCCGCGCTCCTCGGGCATGTAGCCGAAGCGCCGCCGCTCGGCCGCTCCGATCCGCCGCCCGTCCCAGGTGACGGTTCCCGAGTCGAGGTCGACGAGGTCGAAGATCGCCCGCATGGTCGTGGTCTTGCCCGCGCCGTTCGGCCCGAGGAAGCCGACGACCTGCCCCGACGGGACCGAGAAGGCCAGGTCATCGAGCGCCACGACCGCCCCGTACCGACGACTCAGGCCCGACAGCTCGAGGAGGCTCACCGACCAACACTTGCACACCGGGCGCGAGGCGCCCGGGCGGACGGGCCTCGGCCGGCACGTTCCGGCACGAGCCCGAGCTCACCCGGGCGGCCCGCCTTGCGGCGTGCCCCGAGCGGCCGGGCTCGACGCGACCGCGAGCGTGAAGAAGGTCCACGGCTTCGGGCCCGCCCCGTACGCCTGGTCGGCCCGTTCGAGGAGGAACCCCGCGTCGCGCAGCATCGCGAGCGGGTCACGCGTGAGGTGGCAGCCGTCGGCGAGCTTCCGTTGCAGCGGGTCGAGCCGATGCTGCCAGCGCGCGACGGACGGGTCCGGCGAGAGACCGTGCTCGAGCGCGTGGAGCTTCCCGCCGGTGCGGAGCACGCGCCTCAGCTCGGCGAGCGCCGCCATGGGATCCCGGAGCGTGCACAGCGTGAAGGTCGAGAGCGCGGCGTCGCAGCTCGCGTCGTCGAGCCCGAGGGAGTGGCCGTCGAGCCCGACGTGCTCGACCGGGACCCGCGCGGCGGCGATCCTCCGTGCCGCGATCCGCCTCGCGGTGGCTGCAGGCTCGACGGCGAGGATCCGAGCGACCTCGGGAGGGTAGTGGCCGAGGTTCAACCCGGAGCCGAAGCCGACCTCGACCACGGTGCCCGCGAGCCCCGCGGCGACCTCGGCGCGCCAGCGGCCGAGCGCAGGGCTCCCGCACGCGAGGTCCACGAGGTGCGGCAGGACCCGCTCGCGGTACAGGGCCATCGCGCCGACCCTAGTGGCCGAGGAGCCGGGCTCCCGCTCCGAGCCGCGGGCGCCCGCTCCCGGGCGTCATCCCGAGACCGCGCAGCGGTTCGGTCCGATCTCGAGCCGGCGGAGCGCCGCGAGCGGTGCGGAGGACGTGCCCATGTTCGCCTCGACGATCTCTCGGTAGTGCGGGGGACGCGGCGAGGTCCGCTCCGTCGCCCAGCGCACGAACTCCTCCTCGTCGTAGCCGAGGGGCGCGAGCTTGGCTCGCAGCTCGTCGAGCGTGGCGCCGACCGGTGCGTCGGGGAGGACCTCCACGGAGTCCCCGTAGTGGCCCGGCAACACGAGCGTGTCGCCCTCCCGCGCGAGCACGCGGTCGTGCAGCGACCAGAAGAGGTCTCGCGCGAAGGGCTCCGCGCGGTCCGCGAGGTCGGGGCGTCCGACGCTCTCCACGAACAGGGTGTCGCCGGTGAGAAGCGCCCGGCCCGCGACCGAGTAGATCGTGGACCCGCGCGTGTGCCCGGGCGTGCGCACCGCCGTGACCTCGAAGCGGACTGCTCCCGGGAGCTCGAAGATCTCGCGGTCGGCGATGTGCTCGAAGGGGAACTCGAACGAGTCCGCGGGGTTGAGGTGCAGCGTCGCCCCCGTGACCGCTGCGAGCGCGCGGGCACCGCTCACGTGGTCGGCGTGGAGATGGGTGTCGAACACGCGCGTGATCCGCCAGCCGTGCTCGTCCGCGTGGCGGAGGTACACGTCGAGGTCGGTCGACGGGTCGACGGCGAACGCCTCGCCGCCGGCGCCGACGAGGTAGGAGAGGCATCCCTTCCCGCGCCTTCGGACCTGCACGATGCGGACGTCGTCGAGCTCGACGCAGACCGCGTCGTAGACAGTCGCCCACGCGAGCATGCCGCCCGAGAGGTTCGCCACGCGGCGGCCCGCGCGTGCGAGCAGCTCCGACGCGGACGCGGACCGGCTCCCGGACGCGCACACGCTGACGATCTCGCGGTCCTCCGGCACCTCGGCGAGTCGCGCGGGGAGCTGCCCCAACGGGATGTTCACCGCAGACGGGATCGACCACGCGGCGAACTCGTCCGGCTCGCGCACGTCCAGGAGGAACGGCTCGTTCGCGGTCCTGAGACGGGCCGCGAGCTCCGCGGCGTCGAGGTCCCGGTACATGGGGCTCCTTCGTTCGTGCGTCGTGCCGGAGCGACGACGTCGTCGGCAGCTGGCTCCTGTGTGGGACAACTATACCCGGTAGGGTATGCCAGGAGACGCGGCAGGGCGCAGGGACCCGACGCTGCCCGCAAGGCGGCGACTGTCGACGTCGTCGTCGACGACCAGGCCCGCGAGGCGCTGCTCACGAGCGGTCGTGCGACGAGCGACGACGCCCGGCTGCGTCGGCCGCCTTGCCGTGCGCCGGGCGGAGGTCGTGGCGAGCAGCCACCGACACGCCCGGCAGGTGGCGTCCCGCCCGGGGAGGCGCGCCGACGAGCCCGCATCGGATGCTCGGAGCGCTCGCGGCCGTGCTCTTTGCGCTCTTCGCGATCGCCGGCGTCATCGGGCGTGCGCGGAGCTGGCCACCTCACTCGCGTGCGGGCGCTCCGCCACCGCACGATTCGACCGACGTCGTACGGCTCGCCGGTCCTGGATGGACCGACGTTCGTGCGGCCGGTTGCGTCGAGGTCGTCAGCGCCGTGACGGCGGGCGAGCACGGCGTGCAGCAAGGCAGTGGCTACGACCTTGGCCCCGCGACGCCACGGAGCACCGGGACCGCATGGACGGTTGCCCGGTGGGCTGACGTTGCGTGGATCGCCCGGACGACAGCGATGAGGCTCCTCGCGGCCGGAGTCGCCTCGACGCCAGGACCCCGGGCCGACGAGCACGCGGCCCCACACCGGAAGAAGCGCGGAGCTCGGAACCGGGAGAAGAGGGGAGCATGCTCCTGTGACGCCCCGTGATCGCGTCCACGGCGAGCGTGCCCGGTCCCGCGGGCATGCGAGCTTGCGGCCGACCTGAACGGGGCACTCGCCGTGCTCGGCCGCTACCTCACCCCGCCCGAGGGCGTCGTGTCGGGCGACGCCGGTGCGGACCGGGGCGCAGCGGGGAGCCGGGACGGAGCAGGACCCGTCTGCGCGGGCCGCACCCTCGGGGCAGGCGGGCAGACGGCAGCAACGGAACGGTCCCGAGCACGGGCCACGCATGTCCCGCCACGTCGGTCCCACATTCGGCCAGTGCCGTCCATGTTCCAATGTGCCCAGGCAACATGCGAGCGTCATCGGCCAGACGACGACGCACTGCTGGGTCCGGTCCCCGTCCGCCCCTCCGGGCTGGCGGCAGAGGCGGCCAGCCTCCGCGCTCCCGGGCAGCAGGGGACCATGTCCCCACCCTCGGCACGACTGCGCTGCAGCCCGGCGCGGGAGACCAGCGTGCGGGCGAGAGGACTCGAACCTCCACCCCCGAGGGGACCGGGACCTAAACCCGGCGCGTCTGCCAATTCCGCCACACCCGCGTGCGCTGGCCTGCGGCGACACTACCCGTCGGGCCGCGCCGCGCCGCGGTGCGCCGGGGGTAGCCTTTCGCCATGACCGTGACACGCGTGACCTCGGACGGGCCGCTCTCGATGGCGGTGGCGCCGTCGGGAGACCCCTCCGGTGACATCTACCAGCGGCTCCTCAAGGAGAGGATCATCTTCCTCGGCACCCAGGTGGACCAGACCTCGGCGAACATGGTGTGCGCGCAGCTCCTTCTGCTCGAGGCGGAGGAGCCGGACCGGGACATCAGCCTGTACATCAACTCCCCCGGGGGGTCGGTGACCGACGGGCTCGCGATCTACGACACCATGCAGTACGTGAAGTGCGACGTGTCCACGATCTGCGTGGGCCTCGCGGCGTCGATGGGCCAGTTCCTCCTGTGCGCGGGTCAGCCGGGCAAGCGGTACGCGCTCCCGCACTCCCGGATCCTCATGCACCAGCCGTCGGGGCAGATGCAGGGGCAGGCGGCAGACATCGCGATCCAGGCCGAGCAGATCATCTACCTGAAGAGGATGATGGCCGAGCGGATCGCGTTCCACACGGGCCAGACCCTCGAGCGCATCGAGGCCGACTCCGACCGGGACCGCTGGTTCACGGCCGAGGAGGCCCTCGAGTACGGCTTCATCGACCGGGTCATCGACCGGTCCGCGATGGCGGGTCGAGCCCCGGCCCGGTGAGCGGTGAGCGGGCGGTGGACCGGGCGGGCTAACCGGCGCTCCGTCGGTACGCGGGCGTCAGGGTCGAGACCGCGACCCCGTTGTGGTCCGTGCCGTCGCGCCACATCGGCCACGGCGGAGGTGACGACGGGGTCGAGGGGAGCGGGTAGTCGTACAGATGGCCGATCGGTGTCACCTGGTGCGGCCCTCCGCACGCCTCGAACATGTGCCAGCCGGATCCGGGCCCGGTGCCTGCCACGTCCGCGATCGCGACGGAGTTCTGCGACGAGCACGTGTTGATGGGCGAGTAGGTCGAGGTCCCGAAGAGGAAGGCGCCGGTCGCCCCGTCGATGGGGTAGAGACCACCGGCCGAGCCGACTATCACGTCGTTGCCCCCTTCACCGGTCAGGTTCGCGATGACCGGTGAGGCGAAGTCGTTCGGGCCGTTGAGGGTCTGGTTCCAGATGAGCTTCCCCGAGCCCGTCCACGCGGAGGCGTTCGAGGTCGGCGGGAGCGGTGATCTTCACGTTGCCCGGGTCGCCGCTCACGACGACGACTCGACCACCCGCCGCCTCGACGAGTCCGGCGTCGTCCGTGGCGTCGGACGCCC
>JAJZBW010000108.1:0-2835 GCA_021798745.1 Actinomycetes bacterium | reverse complement strand
CGAGCCCGTCCACGCGGAGACGTTCGAGGTCCCTCGCGACGAGGTCTGCGTGCACGCGACGCACCAGGAGGTGTCGACGACGACCGGGGAGGAGCCTCCTGCGAGGGCCCCGATCGCAGGCGACCCGAACACGGGCCCGGCGGTCGGGACCGGCCAGCCGGGGACCGTCGCACCGGTGTCCGCGTAGAAGGCGAAGATCTGGTCCGAGCCCGCCTTGTACGGCGGGGGCCAGCCGAACCCGGTGCCGACGACCACCGCCGGGCGACCGGTCGAGTTGATCACGCCGATCGCGGGGCTCGACCAGATCGTCTGGGGCTCGCAGTGCTGCCACACGATCTGGGGCTTGCGGTGCCGGTAGGTGAAGTCGTACACGAATCCCCCGTAGCAGCCGAGCCGCCCGGTCGCGTCGCCCCCGATGAAGATGTCCTCGGTCCGAGGTCCGCCACGGACGTGCATGAGCGCGGGGGAGGACCAGATCGTGTCCTCGGTCTGGTAGGGGAAGCCCGGGACGAGCGTCCCCGAGGGCGTGAGCGCGTAGAGCTCGTGGTCCCAGGAGCCGAACACGATGTCCTGCTGCCCGTTGCCCGTGACGTCCCCGACGGCGGGGGTCGAGAACACGGCCTCGTCGTAGCCGTCGGGGTGGGGGGAGTTCGTCCACTCGTTGAAGATGTCCTTCGTGTGGAACACGAACCGCGTCGTCCCGTTCGCGTTGAACGCGATGAGCCCGCCCTGCTGGTTCCTCACGTACGTCGACCCCGCACCGACCACGATCGTCGGAGGGTTCGTCGGTCCGTCCAGGTACGCGACGGTCGGGCTCGACTCGACGGCAGTCGGGACGCCGGGCGCGATGTCGACGGGCTCGGGCCACCCCGGGAGGTTGGCGCCCGTGAGCGCGTTGATCACGTAGAGGTACCCGCTCTCCGAGCCGAACACGACGGCCTGCACTCCGTCGATCACGGCGACGGTGGGCGAGCTGATCGCGACCTGCCCGACCGTGTCGGACCACGTGGGCGACGGGAACGTCGCGGGAGCCGTCTGCGCGGCCACGGCCGGAGCCATGGCGGCCGCGGGGAGTACGAGCGCGGCGACGAGCAGCACCCGCCTGCGGAGCCCGCGGCACGTGTGGCGCGACGCGACGCGAGGCGTGTGGCGGGGCACCCACTGATCCTGCCCGACCGCTCCCCGGGATGGAAGTCAGGGGCGTGCGGTGCGCGCGGCAGATGCGGGCGCCCGGCGCGCTACGGGACGGTCGCCGCCGGCCCGCCGGGCGCAGAGGTGGTCGGCACCGCGGCCCCCGGGACGGGAGGCTGGACGCTCGGGAGGCTCGAGAACGCGACGCCGTCGTGCTCGGGGCCCCCGCGGAACATCGGCCAGGCGGCCGCGCTCGCGGGTTGGATCGGAAGTCGGTAGCTCGCCAACTCCCCGGCACGGTGGAGCTGGCTCGGTCCGCCGCACCCCTCGAACACGTGCCATCCGCTCCGGGGCCCGACCCCGGGCACGTCTACGACCGCGACGGAGTTGTAGACCGCGCAACCGGCGTTCACGGTCGCGGAGCGAAAGGTGCCGTTCGTGCCGAACAGGTACGAGCCGGTCGAGCCGGACAGCGGGTACAGCCCGGCGGGCGACCCGACGAGGACGTCGTCGGTGGACTCGCCCTGGAGCGGGACGAGCACGGGCGACGCGAGGTCGGTCGGGCCGACGAGCTTGCGCGACCAGAGCAGGGTCCCGTTGCCGGACCACGCGTCGACCTGCGACTGGTAGCCCGCGAAGCATCCCGTCCTCTCGGGCGAGGAGCACACCCAGGTGGTCTCTACCACCGACGGGGTGCCCGACCCGTTGATGACGCCGATCGCGGGCGAGCCGAGAGCGGGCCCGGCGGTCGACACCGGCCAACCGGGCACGGGGGCCCCGTTGTCCGCGTAGTACGCGAGGACCTTGTCGGTGTCCGACGGGAAGGGCTGGTAGTAGAAGCCGGTGCCGACCACGACGACGGGTCGGTGGGAGGACCCGATCGTCCCGACCGCGGGGCTCGACCAGATCACCTGGTTCTCGCAGTGGTACCACTCACGAACGACCGAGCGGTGGACGTACCGGTAGTCCGCGAGGAAGCCTCCGTAGCAGCGCGACGCTCCCGGGGCTCGTGACACCGCTCGGCCCGAGGCGTCGCTCGCGAGGAAGATGTCGGCGCCCGCGTGCCCTGCGAGGCGGTAGAGAGAGGGGCTCGACCAGATCGTGTCCGCCGCGTTGTAGGGGAACCCGGGGAGGACCTTGCCGGAGGGGTCGAGCGCGTAGAGGTTGTGGTCCCAGGAGCCGAACACGACGTCCTGCTGTCCCGAGCCCGTGAGGTCTCCGACGGCGGGGCTCGAGATGACGCCGACAGCGGTCCCCGGAGCCGCCCCGACTCGGAACACCCAGCGAACGGACCCGTTGAGGCGGAAGGCCTCGACCTCGCCGACCGTGTCCGGGACCCAGGTCGAGCCGGACCCGACGATGATCGACGGCGGTCGGCCCGGCCCGTCGAGCCACGCGATCGTCGGGCTCGACTCGATGGCCACGGACCCGCCCGGTGGAGCGGCCATCCGGCGGGGCCATCCGGGGAGCTCCGCGCCGGTCGTCGCGTCGACGAGGTAGACGTACCCGTTCTCCGCGCCGACCGCGACGATCGTCCGGCCACCGACGACCGCCGCGGTGGGGGAGCTCTGCGCGACGTGCCCGACGCTCGTGCCCGTCACGGTGGGGGCGACCCACTGGGGGCTCGGCCAGGCGACGGCCGCGGACACGGGACGGGCGCCGGAGCGGGCCGGGGTCGAGGACGCGCCGGCGGGCGCCCCGAGC
>JAJZBW010000107.1 GCA_021798745.1 Actinomycetes bacterium | reverse complement strand
CCCCGGTGGCGATGCCGCCGGGGCGCGCCGGCCGGCACGCTCCCGCCGGGACGGTGCCCGCGCGGGGACGGGTCCCTCCCGTCGGTCAGCCGAGCCCCGCGACGACCCGGTCCGGCTCGTAGGGCGCCGGTCCGAGCCGCACGAGCCGGAACGACAAGGAGCACTCGAACACCCGCTCGAAGAGCTCCTGCTTGCGCCGGACGGTCCACTGCTCGAGCTCTGCGTCCCCGTGGGCCGCGACCACGAGCTCGGCCATCCGGACGCCCCCGGACGAGCCGTCCTTGCGCGACCCGTCGGGCGATGCGGCGTCGCCCGCGGGCGCGACGCTCACACGTGCGTGCTCGACCGAGGAGGAGTGCGCCGCGTCGAGCGCGTCCGCGATCCGGAGCAGTGCGAGAAGCGTGAGGACCTCCGCACGCTCGCTCTCCGCGAGGAGCGCGAACGAGTCGAAGGAGGGCTTCGGGGTGCCTCGCACGTGGTAGCGCGCGAGCACGGAGAGCTTCGCGACCTCCGACGGCGCGAACCCCCGGAGCCCACCGTTCTCGATCAGGTACGCGCTGTGCCGGTCGTGGCCGGAGCGGCTCACGTGCTCGCCGATGTCGTGGAGCAGGGAGGCGAGCTCGAGGATCTCCCGGCTCTCGGCCCCGAGACCGTGCCCCGCCGCCGTGCTGTCGAAGAGCTCGAGCGCGAGCGACGCGACGTGGCGCGCGTGCCTCTGCCGCCAGCTCGATCGCCTGCAGAGCGCGAGGACCGACGTCCGGCGGAGGGCCCTCGGGTCGTCCTCGAGCTCGGCCCGGTCGTGGGAGCCGATCGTCGCGAGCACGATCCCCTCGCGAAGCGCCCACTCGCTCACCGTGAGCTCCTCGACCGACGTCGCGTCGAGGAGCGCCTCGAGGACGGCGATCCCCGCGGGGAGCAGCTCCGCGCGGCGCGCGTCGCAGCCCGGCAACCGGGCGCGCTCGGCGGCGGACGACCCGAGGATGCGCTTCGCAGCGACCGAGATCTCCTTCGCGGACACCGTGAGCTGGTTGATCATCGGCGGCGCCCCGCCGTCCCGGAGGCTCGCGGCGATCCGTGCGATCGACACGAGGGTCCCGCTCGACCCGATGAGCATCCTCGGCTTGACCCACAGCGCCTCCGCGAGCACCGGCGCGAGCTCCTCGTCGACCCGCGCGCGCAGGCGGGCGCGATCCGATGCGCTCGGCGGGTCGGATCGGACGAGCTCGGCCGTGAGACGTCCGACGCCGAGGCGAACGCTCGCGGCGAAGCCGATTCCCGACCGGTCCCCGACCATGATCTCGAGGCTCCCCCCTCCGAGGTCCGCGGCGAGCGCCGGGCCGGGGTCGATGAGCACGCTCGAACGGACGGCCGTGAAGATGAGCTCCGCCTCGCGCACCCCGTCGACGACCTGGATCCGGAGCCCCGTCTCGTCGCGGACCCGGTCCACGAACGCGACCCCGTCGACCGCCTCGCGCAGCGCTGCGGTCCCGAGCGCGACGACCTCGTCGGTCCGCTGGGACTCCCACACGGCCCGGAAGCGCCGGATCACCTCGATCGCGCGCCCCGTCGCCTCGTCCCCGATCTCCCCGGTCCGGGCGACGAGGTCGCCGAGGCGCAGCATCTCGCGGTCTCGCGCGAGCGGGAGGAAGCTCCCGTCGAGGCGCGCCTCCACGACGAGCAGGTGGAACGAGTTGCTCCCGAGGTCGAGAGCGGCGATCCTCACGACACCTCAGCCCGCCTGCTCGGCAGGGTGCCGGCGACGAGACCGTTCCACGGCGAGCTCCTGGAGCCGCGCCTGCGAGCTGACCCCCCTGTCCCCACGGACCCTGCTCCAGGTCCCGTCGTCCCCGAGGTCCCAGGCGTGCGTGTCGTCCGCGAGCCCGAGCGCGAGCACGTCCTCGAGGCGTGCGCACAGCTCGGGCGACCGCACGGGCGCGATCGCCTCGATCCGGCGGTCGAGGTTCCTCTCCATGAGGTCGCCTGACCCGATGAAGTAGCGAGCGTCGCTCCCGACCGAGCGCGGGGCGGCCCGGTGCGCGACCGCCGGGTCGTCCCGAGTCGCGCACGAGGCGAGCACCGACGCAGAGGGCCACCCGAACCGGTAGATGCGTGAGTGCTCGAGGAAGCGGCCGACGACGGACCGCACGGAGATTCGATCGGACAGCCCGGCCACCTTCGGGCGAAGCGAGCAGACGCCGCGCACCATCAGCTCCACGAGCGCGCCCGCCTGCGACGCCCGGTAGAGGGCGTCGACCACCTCGGGGTCGGTGAGCCCGTTCACCTTTATCGTGATCCGTCCCGACTCCCCTGCGGCGGTCTCGAGACCGACCTGCTCGAGCACCCACGGACGGAAGCGCTCCGGCGCGAGGACGAGCGCTCGCGAGGCGCTCGTGCGCGAGAAGCCCGTGAGGTGGTTGAACAGGTCGTTGAGGTCGGCTCCGACGTCGGGATCGCACGTGAGGATCCCGAGGTCCTCGTAGACACGGGCGGTGTCCGAGTTGTAGTTGCCCGTCCCCACGTGGCAGTACCGGCGGATCCCGTCGGGCTCCCGTCTCACGACGAGAGCGGTCTTCGAGTGCGTCTTCAGCCCGACGACCCCGTACACGACGTGGACCCCCGCCTGCTCGAGCTGGCGTGCCCACACGATGTTGCGCTGCTCGTCGAAGCGCGCCTTCAGCTCGACGAGCGCGGCGACCTGCTTCCCGGCCTCCGCGGCCCGTGCGAGCGCCGTCACGAAGGGGGCGTCCCCGGACGTCCGGTACAGGGTCTGCTTGATGGCGAGCACGTCCGGGTCCTCCGCTGCCTGGGAGATGAACGCCTCGACGGACGTCGCGAACGAGTCGTAGGGATGCTGCACGAGCACGTCCCGCTCCCGGAGCACCGCGAACAGGTCGACCGGCTCCTCCCCGTGCCCCGCGAGCCGCGGCGGGGTCGCGGGCACCCATGCGGGCTCGTGCAGCTCGGGCCGGTCGAACCCGACGACGGACCACAGCTGGCCGAGGTCGAGCGGCGCCGTGCAGCGGTAGACGTCCTCGTCCGTGAGCTCGAGCTCGGTCACGAGCAGCTCGAGGACCTCCCGCTCGATGGCCGAGTCCACCTCGAGGCGGACGGCACGCCCGAACCGACGGCGCCGGAGCTCGATCTCGACGGCGGCGAGCAGGTCGTCCGCCTCTCCGTCGTCGAGGTCGAGGTCCGCGTTGCGCGTGACGCGGAACACGTGGTGCGCGCCGATCGCCATGTCCGGGAACAGCCGCTCGAGGTGCGCCGCGATGACCTCCTCGAGCAGCACGAGCCTGCGGTCGTCGCCGAGCGCCACGAAGCGCGGCAGCAGCGGCGGGACCTTCACGCGGGCGAACCGCTCCTCGCCCGTCTCCGGGTCCGCGACGACGACCGCGAGGTTCAGCGAGAGGTTCGAGATGTAGGGGAACGGGTGGCCCGGGTCGACCGCGAGCGGGGTGAGCACGGGAAAGATGTCCCGGTCGAAGATCCCCCGGAGGCTCTCCCTCGCGTCGCGGTCGAGCGATCCGTAGGAGACGACCTCGATGCCCGCGGACGCGAGCTCGGGGACGAGACCGTCCGAGAAGATGCGCTCGGCCCGACCGAGCAGCCCGGTCGCCCGCGCCCGCACGGCGCGCAGCTGCTCGCTCACCGTGCGCCCGTCGGCCGAACGCGACCGGATGCCCGCGGCGTGGCGATCCTTCAGGCCCGCGACCCGGACCTGGAAGAACTCGTCGGCCCCGGTCGCGAAGATGGCGAGGAACTTCGCACGCTCGAGAAGCGGAGTCTCCGGGTCGGCTGCGAGGTCGAGCACGCGCGCCGCGAAGTCGAGCCACGACAGCTCGCGGTTCAAGAACCGGGCCGACCCGAACTCCTCGGGCTCTCGACGGGCAGCGTGGGTCGAGCCTGGCTCGCCCTCGTCGGGCCCGTCCCCCGCCGCTCCCTCGCGGCCCGCTGCGGGGGCGACAGGGCCCTCCCGCAGATCGCCGGTCACGCCGGTCAGGCTACCCGGCCCCGGTACAGGACCGGCGTGCAACTAGCCTGTCGCCGTGACTCTCGCCGCGACCCCACGCACGCGGTCGGTCCGGCGCGCGATGCTCGGCTCCCCGAGCCGCTGGGCGCGATCGAGGCGGCGGAGCGAGCTCGGGCTGCTCCTCGTCGCGGCCGTCACGGTCCTGTTCGCCGCGCTCCTCGTGTCGCTCGCGCTGAGCAACGCCCTCCCCGCGAACTCCGTGAAGATCATCCTCACGATGGCTGCCCTCGTCGTCGGGCTCCAGGTCGTGAACCGCCGCTACGTCCCGGACGCGGACCCCGTGATCATGCCCGTCGCGCTCGCGCTCAACGGGATCGGGTACGTGATGATCGAGGCGCTCGACCCCGGCCACGCCGGCCAGCAGGTCGCGTGGATGGTCCTCGGGCTCGTCGCGTACACGGTCGTCCTCGCCGCGGTGAAGCGCTCGCGCGACCTCGAGCGCTACCGGTACCTCATCCTCGCCGCCGCGTTCGTGATGCTCGTTGCCCCGCTCGCACCGGTCGTCGGACGGAGCCCTGCGAACCAGAACGCCTACGGTGCGAAGCTCTGGGTCTCGTTCCACTCGATCTCGTTCCAGCCCATCGAGATCGCCAAGCTCCTCCTCGTGCTGTTCTTCGCGTCCTACTTCGTCGAGAAGCGCGAGCTGCTCACGATCCCGACACGACGCGTCGGGGACCACCTTCTCCCCGACCTCCGCGCGTTCGGCCCGATCGCCGTCGCATGGGTCCTCTCGCTCCTCGTGATCCTCGCGGAGCACGACATCGGGTTCTCGCTGCTCGTCTTCGCCGTCTTCCTCATGCTCCTCTGGGTCACGACGGGGCGCTGGACGTACGTCCTCATCGGGCTCGCCCTCTTCGCCGGGGGCGCGTTCCTCGCGTCCCATCTGCTCTCGCAGGTGAACGAGCGGATCAGCGTCTGGCTGAACCCCTGGCCCCAGGCGCAGTCCGGCGGGTACCAGCCCATCCAGGGCGAGCTCGCGTTCGGGCGCGGCGGCCTCTGGGGCTCGGGCCTCGGCCTCGGGCTCGTCCAGATCAACACGCCGGGAGACGTCGTCCTCCCGGTCGCGACGAGCGACTACATATTCGCCGCCATAGGCGAGGAGCTCGGGCTCGTCGGCACCGTCGCGATCGTCGTCGGCTACGTGCTCATCGTGGGAAGCGGTCTTCGCGCCGGCCTTCGCGCGCGGTCGGAGTTCGCGAAGCTCGCCGCCGTCGGGCTCACGGTCACGCTCGGGTTCCAGGCGTTCATCATCATGGCGGGCGTCACGAGGATGCTCCCGGACACCGGGATGACCCTCCCGTTCGTCTCCTACGGGGGCTCCTCGCTCGTCGCGAACTACATCCTCCTCGCCCTTCTCATGCGCATCTCGAACGAGGGAAACCAGGTCCCCGTCGCACTCCCGACCCCCGTGTGGGCGAGCGGGGGGACCGCAGAGCGCACCGCACCGCAGCCCGCCGTCCCGGACTCGGGCTGACCCTGCCCGCTACTCCGCGGGGCTCTCGATCGCGGCCTGCTCGAGGACCTCCGGGGCGACCATGATCGGCGCTCCGAGCCGCTGTCGCAGCGCGAGGGCGATCCCGTCCGACGGGCGGCACGCGAGGGTGCTGCTCCCCCGGGGACCGGAGAGCACGAGCTCCGCCGTGAACGACGACTGCCGGACCGATGTGATGCGGATCACGTCGACCGTGAGCCCGAACGACTCGAGAGCGGCCACGAACAGCTCGTGCGTGAGCGGCCGCGGGGTCGCTATCGCCTGCGCCGCGTACGCGATGGCCGCGCCCTCCTGCAGGCCGATCGGGATCCGGAGCAGCCGGCACGGCGGGGCGACCTCCTCCAGGAGCACGGTCGCGTTCGTCGCCGGGAGCGGGACGACGACGTCCACGAAGCGGACCTGCTCGTAGGCCTCCGGGTACGGCTCCTCCGGGTACGGCTCCTCCGGGTACGGCTCCTCCGGGTGGAGCGCATCCGGGGCGGTCCCGGCGGGCTCCGTCCCGGGTGCGCCCGTGTCCGCCTCGTCCGGTGCGTCCGTGTCCGCCTGGTCGTGGGCGTCCTGCGCGGGGCTCGTCATCGCGTGCGGTGCCGTCGCATCTCGACATTCAACACGAGTCCGACGGTCGCGTAGAAGGCGATGAGCGCGGAGCCCCCGTAGGAGAAGAACGGGAGCGGGATTCCCGTGATGGGCATGAGGCCTATGTTCATCCCGATGTTCTGGTAGACGGAGAACACGAGGAACGCGAGCGCGCCCGTGCAGAGCAGCCGACCGAGCGCGTCCCGGGCCGCCTGCGCGGCTCGGAGCATGCGCAGGGCCATCACCGCGTAGAGCCCGATCACGACCGCGGACCCGATGAAGCCGAGCTGCTCGCCGATCGTGGCGAAGATGAAGTCCGTCGACTGCTCCGGCACGTAGTTGAGGCTCGTGACGAGCCCCCGGAACAGCCCCGACCCCTTGAGCCCGCCCGCCCCGATCGCGTTCTTCGCGACGTCCACCTGGTAGTTCGCTCCGAGCGCGCCCTGGTTCGGATGGAGGAAGCTCGTGAGCCGCTGGAGCTGGTTCGAGTGCACGAGGTGGAGGTCGACGCCCACGACGAACGCGAGCACGCCGAGGGCGAGGATCGCGAGCACGTAGCGCATCTTCACCCCGCCGATCACGACCATCGTGAACCCGACGACGACCATCACGATCGCGGTCCCGAGGTCGGGCTGCTTCACGACGAGGAGCAGTGGCACGACCGAGAGCGCCGCGAGCGGCACGAGCCGCCTCGGGCCGAGGTCTCCCTCGTGCCGGCTCATGTAGAGCGCGAGCGCCGCGACGAGCCCGAGGACCGCGAACTCGGACGGTTGGAACTGGAAGGGACCGAGGCTTATCCACCGCTGCGCGATCCCCGACGTCGTCCCGCCCGTGCCCGTCGTCACCGACGAGGACCCGACGGCGAACACGGCGAGCAGCGCGAGCACGACCCCGGCGTAGATCACGTACGCCCACTGCTCGAGCCTGCGGTAGTCGATGCTCGCGACGACGACCATCACGGCGAGCCCGAGCACGGTGAACACGAGCTGGCGCTTCAGGTAGTAGGTGGGCTCGAGCGGGAAGACGGAGCGCGTCGCCGCGTACACGACGACGAGCCCGAGCGCGGCGACGACGACTGTCGCGGCCACGAGCACGACGTCGAGGTGGCGGACGAGCGCGACCGCGCCCCGCTCGTCGCGACGGGAGCGGGTGCGAACGCTCCGGTCGAGCAGGTGCGCGGCCACGGGGCCCCAGGCTACCGGCCCGCCGGGCACGGGCGGCCCTCGGGCAGTCCCGCTCCCCGGTCACCGGAGCCCCCGTGCTACGGCTCGCGTCCCCCGACGGCGCGCCACATGGCGTCGAGGGGCGCGACCTCGCCCGTCCAGAGGGCGAGCTGGAGCGCGGCCTGGTGCACGAGCATCCCGAGCCCGCTCCGAACGGCCGCGCCGCGCCGCTCCGCCTCGAGGAGGAACGGCGTGCGAGCGGGGGCGTACACGAGGTCGACGGCGAGCTGTCCGCCGGAGAGCCGTGCCGCGACGTCGTCGAGGAGCGAGGGGACGAGCCCCCCGTCACGCGAGGAGCCGGCGCCCGCCGACATCCCGACCGGGGTCGCGTTCACGACGAGCTCCGCCGCGTCGACCGACTCGACGCCACCCACCCGCCCTGCCCGCCCGGCGAGGGCCGCCGCGACCTCCGCACGGTCGTGCGTCCGGTTCACGACCACGACCGAGGACGCCCCGGCGCGCGCGAGCGAGAGCACGACGGCCCGCGCCGCGCCCCCCGCACCCACGACGACGCACCGCCGGCCCGACGCGTCGAACCCCTCGGACTCGCGGAGGTCCGCGAGGAGCCCGGCCCCGTCCGTCGTGTGCGCGACGGACGTCCCGGACTCGACGACGATCGTGTTCGCCGCGCCGAGGAGCTCGACCTCCTCGCTCCGGCGGGCGGCGGACTCGGCGGCGGCCCTCTTGTGGGGCATCGTGACCGACAGGCCGCGCACCCCGAGAGCGACGGCTCCCGCGAACGCGACGGGCGCGTCACGCTCGGACACGGGGAACGCGACGTACACCCAGTCGAGCCCGAGCGCGGCGAACGCGGCGTTGTGGAGAGCCGGGGAGAGCGACTGCGCGACGGGGTCGCCGACCACTCCCGCGACGGCGGTCCTCCCCGAGGGGGGGGCCCACGCGCGCCCGCCGACCCGCCCGTCCGCCCCCGCGGCTGCGCCCGTGCTCACCGGTCGCCCGCAGACGAGTCGATCCACGACTGGAGCATCACCGCGGCGGCGGCGTCGTCCACGACGCGCCGGACCCGCGAGCGCGCCGCCCCGTGCGGGGAGGTCCGCCTCTCCCCCCGACCGCCGCGGCCCTCTCGGCCGACCTCGAGCGCGACGTCGCTCCGCCGCCTCTCGGCCTCGACCGTCGTAAGGCGCTCGTCCGCCGTCTCGACCGGCACTCCGACGACCGCACGGATCTCCTCGATCTCCGCGAGAGCGCCGCGTGCCGCGGCTCCGACGCGTCCGTCGAGCCCGAGAGGGATCCCGACGACCACCACCGTCGCGCCCGCCTCCGCGACGAGCGCCGCTATCTGCTCCCGGTCCCGACCCCGGTCGCCGCTCCGGTCGACCACCGCGTACGGGGTCGCGAGGAGGCGCGACGAGTCCGACAGCGCCACCCCGATCCGTCGCTCGCCGAGGTCCAGCCCGAGCGCCCGTCCGCGCGTCCCGTCTCCGCCCACCGTCGCGGCCCGGACGCGCCGCGCCTACGCGACGCCGAGCGCGTCGCGCAGGAGCGCGGCGGCGGCATCCACGTTCCCGACCTCCCGGCCCCCCGCGGTCGCGAGCGCCGGGCTCCCGCCACCGCCACCCCCGACCGCGGACGCCGCAGGAGCGATCGCAGCGCGGGCGTCGACGCCCGAGTCGGCCGCCGACGCGACGACGAGCGCGACTCGTGCCGGCCCGGCGACGCCGACGGCCCCCACGGCCTCGACCCCCGCGTGCTCACGGACCGCGAGCGCGAGCTCCCGGAGCTCCGCGGGCTCCAGCCCGTCCCTCCGGATGACGAGCCTCGATCCGCTCGCGCCCGCGGCCACACGAGCGGCCTCCTCGCGGAGGCCGGCGCGCCGTGCGGCGCGCAGCTCGTCCTCGAGGGAGCGCTCGTGATCGAGGAGCTTCACGATCGTCGCCGTCAGCTCGGCCGGGGTCGTGTGGAGCGCCTCGGAGGATCGTGCGAGGATCGACTCGTTCGCCCGCACCGCGGCGAGCGA
>JAJZBW010000106.1 GCA_021798745.1 Actinomycetes bacterium | reverse complement strand
CGCGCCGGCCGCGACGCTCGCGGAGGGGCACGGGCAGAGGGCCCGGCTCGCGGGCGTCCGGGTCGGCAGGGCCGCGCGGGCACGGGGCCGCGCCGCGAGGAGCGGGCTCGCCCGGCGGCGACGCCCGACCGCGTAGGGTCCCCGTGGCGCGAGGGGCGGTACGACCGCGGGGGAGGACCCGCCGGGACACGACACGTGCAGGACGACCGAGCGGAGGAAGCCCGTGAAGGCAGTGACCGTGACCCCGAGGACCGCAGGCTCGAGCGAGCTCGCCGAGGTCCCCGAGCCCGACGAGTCCGAGGGGTCGGTGCTCGTCGAGACGCTCGCCGTCGGAGTCTGCGGGACGGACATGGAGATCGTCCGGGGCGACTACGGATGGGCTCCTCCCGGGCACGACCGGCTCGTCCTCGGGCACGAGTCGATCGGTCGCGTCCTCGACGCGCCCTCGGCGTCCGGGCTCGCGGCGGGCGACCTCGTCGTCGGGATCGTCCGCCGGCCGGACCCGGTCCCGTGCTACAGCTGCGCGGCCGGCGAATGGGACGCGTGCCGGAACGGGCAGTACACCGAGCACGGGATCAAGCAGCTCGACGGGTTCATGCGCGAGCGGTGGAGGGCCGCCCCGGACGCGATGGTCTCGGTCGACCCCGGCCTCGGTCGGCTCGGGGTCCTGCTCGAGCCGACGACCGTGGTGGCAAAGGCCTGGGAGGAGATCGAGCGGATCGGAGGTCGTCAGACCTGGCAGCCGAAGACCGCGCTCGTGGTCGGTGCGGGACCGATCGGGCTGCTCGCGGCGCTCCTGGGCGTGGAGCGCGGTCTCGAGGTGCACGTGGTCGACCAGATGGAGAGCGGGCTCAAGCCCGACCTCGTCCACGCTCTCGGAGCGACCTACCACACCGGACGCCTCTCGGGCGTCCTGGCGGGTCCCGACGTCGTGATCGAGTGCACCGGGGTGCCCCGTCTCGTGTTCGACGCGGCATCCGCCGTCGGGGTCGGAGGAGTCGTGTGCCTCACGGGAGTCTCCCCGACCGGCGTGCGCGTCGACACGGACGGAGGGTCGCTCGCGCGGTCGATGGTCCTCGGGAACACGTGCGTCGTCGGGTCCGTGAACGCGAACGCCCGCCACTACCGGGCGGGGGCGGACGCGCTCGCGCGTGCGGACCGCGACTGGCTCTCGCGCCTCGTCACTCGCTCGGTCCCGCTCGACCGCTTCTCCGACGCGTTCGAGCACGGTCCCGAGGACGTGAAGGTGGTCCTCGAGCTCGCACGATGACCGACGACACGACGGATCGGGAGAGCCGGGGACGCTCCGGGAAGGAGGAGGAGGCTCCGTGCGAGTGATCGCGCCGGGAGTCACGGAGATCGACACCCTCCTCGGGGGCTGGGAGCAGGCGACCGCCGGGTACCTGCTCGGAGGAGACGCGCCGGTGCTCGTCGAGACGGGAAGCCAGAGCTCGGTCCCCGTGCTCCTCGGGGCGCTCGAGGAGATGGGGATCGGCGCGGACGACCTCGCGGGGATCGCCGTCACGCACGTCCACCTCGACCACGCCGGCGGGGTCGGCGACGTCGCACGGTCGTTCCCGAACGCGACCGTGTACGTCCACGAGCTCGGGGCCAGGCATCTCGTCGACCCGACTCGGCTCGTCTCCTCCGCGGCGCGCGTCTACGGACCGCTCCTCGACGACCTCTACGGAAGGCTCGACCCGACCGAGCCCGCTCGCGTGCAGGTCCTCCTCGACGGGGAGAGCGTGGACCTCGGGGGAGGCCGATCGCTCTCCGCGATCGACTCGCCCGGCCACGCGAAGCACCACCTCGGGTTCCTCGACTCCGCCTCGGGACTGCTCTTCGCGGGGGACGCGGTCGGCGTACGGCTCCCCGGGGGCGGTTCCCTCCGGCCCGCGACCCCCCCGCCGGACTTCGACCTCGACCTCGCTCTCGGATCGCTCGAGCGGTTCGGCTCGCTCCACCCGGTCGGGATCGCGCTCGCGCACTACGGGCTCGTCCCCGGAGATCCCGGCGAGCTCCTCATGGAGGCAGCAGAGACGCTCCGCCACTGGGCAGAGGAGGCGCGACGGGCGTTCGCGTCGGGACGCGACATCGCGCATGCTCTCGAGGAGAGGTTCTCCGAGGAGGTCCCCGAGGAGGACCCCGAGCAGAGGAGGAAGCTCGAGACGCTGAACGGGTTCCACTCGAACGCAGCGGGCTTCCGCCGGTGGCTCGAGACGAGCGGCGCCCGGGCGAAGGCACCGGAGGACGGTCCCTAGCGGCCGCCCGTGCTCA
Organism: Actinomycetes bacterium; assembly: GCA_021798745.1. GTDB lineage: Bacteria > Actinomycetota > Acidimicrobiia > Acidimicrobiales > Bog-793 > JAJZBW01. The sequence goes on along the minus strand of JAJZBW010000106.1, from coordinate 7,201 downwards.
CGCGTCCCTCCGGATGACGAGGACGAGGCCGACCGAGAGGGCGGCGAGCGCGTACCCCGCGAGCACCAGGAGCCCGACCCACGGCGTGAACGAGTGCTGCTGCGGGGCGACCGAGAGCAGCACGACCCCGATGTTCGCGGGGAGGTAGCGGCCGAGCGCGTTCCCGATCGAGCTCGGCAGGGCGGCGACGATGATCGGGAGGACGAGGAGGACGGCGACGAACGCCCCGATCGCCCCCGCCGTGTGGCGGACCATCGCCGCGATCCCGAGCGCGAGCAGCCCGAGGACAAGGAGGTAGAGGCCGCCGCCCACGACCGCTCGCGTGACTCCGGGATCGCCGAGGGCCGCGGTCGGCGCAGTAGGGGCGAGGAGGAGCTGGCCGACGCCGAAGGCGGCGAACGAGACAGCCTCCCCGACGACGAGCACGACCGATCCGAACACGGCGACCTTGCCCGCGAGGACGAGCTGTCGGCGGGGGACTGCGGCGAACGTCGCCCGGATCGTTCCGGTCCCGTACTCGGCTGTCACGACGAGCACCCCGAGGATCCCGACCGCCAGCTGGGCGAACAGGATCCCCGTGAGGCTCGTGCGCGTCGGGTCGAACGTGATCCGCTCGAGGACCGACATCTGCTGCCAGCGGGCAGCGGTCGTGGCGGTCGCGATCGCACCGAGCCCGACTCCGAGGACGAGCGTCGTGGCGAGGGTCCACACGGTCGATCGGACGGTCCGGAACTTCGTCCACTCGGACGCCACGACGCCAGGGAGCGAGTAGTGGCCGGCACCCGGTCCGCTCGACGTCGCGATCCCCTCCTCCGTGCGCTCCGCTCCGCGGACCGCCTCCCCGCCCGCCAGCGGTCGCCCCGGTCCGGGGCGCCGTGCCCGGGCCGCCCGAGGCAGGCGGCTCCGGGACCGGACCAGCGCGGAGGGAGTGGGATTCGAACCCACGGTGCGCAGTACGCACAACGGTTTTCGAGACCGCCCGATTCGGCCGCTCTCGCATCCCTCCGGGACGAGAGGCTAGCGGCTGGGCCGGCGAGTCGCGAAGAAGTCCTCGAGCAGCTCTGCGCCCCGCGGGGCGAGGACGGAGGCGACGACCTCGAGCTCGTGGTTCAGACGCGGATCGGAGCAGATGTTGTACAGGGAGCCGCACGCACCGGCCTTCGGGTCCGCCGCCGAGAACACGACCCGGTCGACGCGGGCGGCCACGAGGGCCCCCGCGCACATGGCGCACGGCTCGAGGGTGACGTACAGGGCGCAGCCGTCGAGCCGCCACCGACCGAGAGCGGCCGCTGCGTCGCGGAGCGCGAGGAGCTCCGCGTGGGCCGTCGGGTCTCCCGACCTCTCGCGCTCGTTGTGGCGCGCCGCGAGCACCTCGCCTCCACGTCGCACGACTGCTCCCACGGGGACGTCGCCGTGGCCGAGCGCGGCGACGGCCTCGGCGAGGGCCGCCTCCATTGCCTCCTCGTCCTCGGTCACCCGTCCTCCTGTCTCGGTCGCGGCGCGTCGTCGGTCCCGACTCGTCGCCCGCGACGGGACGGAGCGGAGGGGGTGGGATTCGAACCCACGGTCGGTTGCCCGACACACGATTTCCAATCGTGCCGATTCGGCCGCTCTCGCACCCCTCCGGGAAAGTGAGACGCTATCGTGTCCGCGGGCGGCGCCGTCGAGCGCAGCGGCCGGGTTCTGCGCAACGGGGCCTCGTGAACCGAGTCAGGGTCGGAAGGCAGCAGCTCTCAGCGAAGAGCCCTGTGTGCCGCAGGCGACCTGGCCGCTGCGCCCGGCGGCGCCGCTCCTCTCCGAGCTCTCCACGAGAGCGTCCCCGCGGCCGTAGCATCGGCGCGTGACCGACGCGACGACCTCCCCGCGCCCTCCGGGAGGCGCCGGATGGCCGGCCGACCGGCCCTACCAGTCCCTCTACCGCCGGTACCGGCCTCAGCGATTCGACGAGGTACGCGGCCAGGACCACGTCACGCGTGCGCTCCGCAACGCCGTGCGGGACGAGCGGGTCGCCCACGCGTACCTGTTCAGCGGGCCGCGCGGGACGGGAAAGACCTCGACGGCGCGCATCCTCGCGAAGGCGCTCAACTGCGCGTCTCCGTCCGGGGGGGAGCCCTGCGGACGGTGCGACTCCTGCGTGTCGATCGTGTCCGGCTCCTCGTTCGACGTCCACGAGCTCGACGCAGCCTCGAACAACGGGGTCGACGCCATGCGCGACCTCGTCGCCCGCGCGGCCCTCGCCACCCCGGGCAGGTGGAAGGTGTACATCGTCGACGAGGTCCACATGCTCTCGACTGCCGCGTCGAACTCCCTGCTCAAGACGCTCGAAGAGCCCCCCGAGCACGTCGTGTTCGTGCTCGCGACGACCGACCCCCAGAAGGTCCTCGCGACGATCCGTAGCCGGACCCAGCACTTCGAGTTCCACCTCATCGGCGACGACGTCCTCGAGGGGCTCCTCTCCGAGGTGGCGCGCGACGCCGGGCTCGAGCTCCCCGAGGGGGGCCTCGGAGTCGCGCTGCGACGCGGGAGAGGATCGGCGCGCGACGCGCTCTCCATGCTCGACCAGGTCGCGGCCTCCGGAGCGGCCGAGGACGACTCGGACGCGCTCGCTGCCGTGGTAGCAGGGGTCGCGGACCGCGACACCTCCCGAGCGCTCGGGGCACTCGACGCTGCGATCCGCTCCGGTCGGGAGGCCCCGCAGCTCGCGGTCGACCTCGTGGAGCGCCTCCGCTCCGGCTTCCTCGCGCTCGTCGCCCCCGGCGTGGCCGACCCGGCACGGGCCGTCGGCGTGCTCGACGAGGCGCGCTCCCTCGGGACCGCGCGGTGCGTCCGGACGATGGAGCTCCTCGGAGCGGCGATCGTCGCGATGCGCGACGCTCCCGAGCCCCGAATCACGCTCGAGGTCGCCCTCGCACGGTGCTCCCACCCGGAGGCCGACGACACCGTCGAGTCGGTGCTCGACCGCCTCCAGACGATCGAGCACCGTGTCGAGAAGCTCGAGCGCGAGGGCCGCCCGGCGGGCGGCCCTCTGCCCGCGACCCGTGCGCCGCTCGGGCGAGGCGACCCCCCCGCGACACCCTCTCCCGCGCCGGCACCCGGACCCGCGCGAGAGCGAGCAGGCGACGATCCTTCTCCCGACCCGCCTGCTCCCGGCGAGCGAGGCGCGGGCGGGTCGGACGCCAGAGGGTCGGGCGCCCGAGGGTCCGACGCCGGCGCGCACGGGTCGACCCGTCCCGTGATCGGGGCGTTCCGCCGGCCTTCGGAGCATCGACCGTCGGGCGCACCGGCGCCCGAGACCCGCTTGCCTGGCCCCGGCCCGTCCGAGGCCGAGGTCCCGAGGAGCGCTCCCGAGCCGCCGGAGGCTCCTGCCGAGGGCGGGGAGCACGGCGGCGGCGGCTCGGCGCCCGGGCGGGACTCGCTCGTGGCCGCGTGGGGGGACCACGTGCTCACCGGGCTCCGCCCGAAGGCGCGCGCGTACTTCCAGGCGGGTCGGTTCGTCGGGACCGACGGACCCGACGCTCTCTTCGCGCTCCCGAACGCGGTGCACGTCGCCCAGGCGGAGCCGATGCGAGAGGAGGTCGCCGCCGCCCTCTCGCGGCACTTCGGACGACCCGTCGGGCTGCGGCTGCTCCCGGAGGAAGACGCCCCCTCCCCGGCCCCTCCGTCGAGCTCCCCACGCGGCGCCCGGTCGGCCGCCGGGCGTCCTCCCGCTCCGCGAGCCGGCCGGGAGGACGCGAGGGAGCCGGCGCGGCGCACCGCCCCCTCGACCCGACCGTCCCCCCGCGCGACCGGGCCGGAGGACCCTCGCGAGCAGATTGCCCGGGAGATCGAGGAGCCTCCAGACGTGTCCTCCGGCTCCGCACCCGGGTCCGACGCGCCGTCCTCCGGGCTATCGTGGGCCGAAGACCGCCTACTCGAGGCGTTCCCGGGCGCCGAGGAGGTCTGACGCCATGGGCGGAGGCCCCGAAGGCGAGGGGCTCGGCGAGCTCCTCGCGCAGATGCACGACCTCCAGGAGACGCTGGCCCTCGCCGAGGCCGAAGCGGGGTCCCAGCGCGTCGTGGGGACGGCCGCGGGGGGAGCAGTCCGGGTCACCGCCTCGGGGGAGCTCTCCTTCGACTCGGTCGAGATCGACCCCTCGGTCGTCGACCCCTCGGACGTCGCCCTTCTCGAGGACCTCGTCCTCGCCGCCGTACGCGACGCCGCCGCGCAGCTCGTGGCCGTGCGGCGCGAGGCGATGGGGAGCGTCGTCCAGCGCGCCCTCTCCGGGCTCCTCACCCCCGACGGGCCGTTCGATCCGGACGACCCGGACCCGGACGACCTGTCCGGGTAGTCACGGGAGCCTCTCCTGGCGCTGTTCGAAGGCCCCATCCAGGACCTCGTGGACGAGCTCGGAAGACTTCCGGGGATCGGTCCGAAGTCCGCGCAGAGGATCACCTTCCACCTGCTGAAGGTCGCCCCGGAGGACGCCCGACGCCTCGCACGGGCGATCGTCGAGGTGAAGGAGCGGACCGTCCTCTGCGAGGTGTGCTTCAACGTCGGCCTCGGTTCCCGGTGCGCGATATGCAGCGACGACCGGCGGGACCCCGGCGTGATCTGTGTCGTGGAGGACCCGAGGGACATCGTCGCGGTGGAGCGGACCCGGGAGTTCCGCGGCCGCTACCACGTGCTCGGAGGGGCGCTCAGCCCGATAGACGGGGTCGGGCCCGAGCAGCTCCGCGTCCGCGAGCTCCTCGCACGCCTCGACGACGGGGCCGTCACCGAGGTGATCCTCTGCACGAACCCGAACCTCGAGGGAGAGGCCACCGCGATGTACCTCGCCCGTCTCCTCAGGCCTCTCGGCGTGCGGACCACCCGGATAGCGAGCGGGCTCCCGGTCGGAGGAGACCTCGAGTACGCCGACGAGCTCACCCTCGGACGCGCCCTAGAGGGACGGCGGGACGTCGGGGCGTGACGGCGACCACGTTCGGGGCGGGGACCCGCCGTCCCAGGTAGCCTCGGCGGCGATGTCGAAGACCGAGGTGCACCCGGACGCGTCGGACTCGATGCAGGCGCGGCTCGCCGGCCTCGTCGAGCGGAAGGCGCAGTCACGCAGCCCCGCGACGGCCCGAGCCGTCGAGGCCCAGAGGGCCAAGGGCAAGCTGACCGCGCGCGAGCGCGTCGACTACCTGCTCGACGAGGGGTCGTTCCAGGAGATCGACGCGCTCGTTCGCCATCGGAGCCACGGCGTCGGGCTCGACCACTCCCGCCCCTACACCGACGGGGTCGTGACCGGGTTCGGGACGATCGACGGTCGCAGGGTGTGCGTGTACAGCCAGGACTTCACCGTCTTCGGGGGCTCGCTCGGGGAAGCGCACGCCGAGAAGATCCACAAGGTCCAGGACCTCGCGGTCCAGACGGGGATCCCGCTCGTCGGGCTCAACGACGGAGGCGGGGCTCGCATACAAGAGGGCGTCGTCGCCCTCCACGGGTTCGGCGGGATCTTCTTCCGGAACGCGCGGGCGTCGGGAGTCGTCCCTCAGATAAGCGTCGTTCTCGGCCCGGCGGCCGGCGGGGCCGTCTACTCGCCCGCGCTCACGGACTTCGTCTTCATGGTCCAGAACACGAGCCACATGTTCATCACGGGGCCCGACGTCGTCCGGACCGTGACGGGCGAGGACGTGACTCCCGAGCAGCTCGGGGGGGCGATGACCCACGCGACCCGGTCGGGAGTCGCCGCGTTCGTCGCCGAGGACGAGCGGACCTGCCTCGACGAGGTTCGGTACCTCTTGTCGTTCCTCCCCTCCAACAACCTCGAGGAGCCACCGAGACAGCCGCCCACCGACGACCCCGATCGGCTCGTCCCCGAGCTGCGGGACCTCGTGCCCGCGAGACCGAACCAGCCCTACGACATGAAGCAGCTCGTGCGGGCCGTCGTCGACGACGCCGAGTTCCTCGAGTACTTCCCCCACTGGGCGATGAACGTGACGTGCGGGTTCGCCCGGGTCGACGGCCGGGTCGTCGGGGTGGTCGGCAACCAGCCGCAGATGCTCGCGGGCGTCCTCGACATCGACTCCTCCGAGAAGGCCGCGCGCTTCGTACGGACCTGCGACGCGTTCAACGTCCCGATCGTGACGTTCGTGGACGTGCCGGGGTTCATGCCCGGGACGGACCAGGAGTACGGGGGGATAATCCGCCACGGAGCGAAGCTCCTCTACGCGTACTGCGAGGCGACCGTCCCGCGGATCCAGGTCATCGTGCGCAAGGCGTACGGCGGCGCCTACCTCGTGATGGACTCGAAGTCCATCGGGACGGACCTCTCGTTCGCATGGCCCTCCGCCGAGCTCGCGGTGATGGGTCCCGAGAGCGCGGTCGAGATCGTGCACCGGCGCGAGCTAGCGGAGTCGCCCGACCCCGCGCGACGGAGGTCGGAGCTCGTGGCCGAGTACACCGAGAGGTTCACGAACCCGTACGTCGCCGCGGAGAGAGGATACGTCGACGACGTGATAGACCCCGCCGACACCCGGAAGGTGCTCGCGCGCAGCCTCGACGTCCTCGCGTCGAAGCGTGAGGACCTCCCGAGGCGCAAGCACGGCAACGTCCCCCTGTGAGCGGGACCGGTCCGCTCCGCAGGCCGGCGGGCGCACGCGTCGACCCGGGGCCTCGCGACCCGGGAGCGCCGCTCGCTGCGGACGACGACGCCCTCGCGGCGATCGTCGCCGCTCTCGAGGCGACGCTGTCGTCGCGTACGACCCCCGGCGCCCGGCCGCCGGGGTGGAGGACGTCCGCGGAGCACCCCTGGAGGTTCTCCGGCCGCTGGTGGTCCGGCCCGGATGCCCTCCGCCGCGAGCGCCCCCGCCGCTGACCGCGCGACCGTCCCGTCGCACGAGGCTGGTTCCTCAGCGAGCCGCTCCCCGCGCCTCCTCGGCCGCGGCTGCTTCGCTCGACACGCGCGCGAGGGATTCGAGCACCGCCGCGGCGCGTCCGTCGTCGACAGCGTCGGACGCGAGCGAGATGCCCTCCTCGAGCGTCTCCGCGCGCCCCGAGACCACGAGGGCCGCGGCCGCGTTGAGCACCCCGATGTCCCGCCGGGGGCTGCGCTCGCCGGCCAGCACCCGCCGGATGACGTCGGCGTTGAACACGGCGTCCCCACCGCGCAGGTCCTCCATGGCAGCCGGCGCGAAGCCCAGCTTCGCCGGGTCGAGCCGCCACGGGTGGACCTCGTAG
>JAJZBW010000105.1 GCA_021798745.1 Actinomycetes bacterium | reverse complement strand
CCCGCTGCGACGCGTCCCGCACCGCGCGTCCCGCACGGCGTCGGCGCCCCGAGCCTCGGACCGGGGCTCGGAGGAGGAGGCGGCGGCGGGAGAGGAGGGTGGCGACTGAACCTCGCGCCGACCCCCGAGCTCCTCGCACGGGTCGCCGCGCTTCGGCCGGTGCGGGACGACGCGGACCTCGACGTCGGCGTCGAGTCGCGCAGGATCCGGCACTTCGACCTCAGGAGCGTGATCTCGGAGTTCCGGCGACCTCTCGCAGTCGGGCTCGTCCTCGTCGTGCTCGACGCGCTCGCGTCGCTCGCGGGCCCGGTCCTCGTCCGGGCGGGGATAGACGACGGGGTCGCACGCGCCTCGGAGTCGGCGCTGCTCGCGGCGTCGGCCGCGTACCTGCTCGTGACGCTCGCGGACCTCGTCGACGAGGTCGGGGCGACGTTCGTGACGGGGCGCACGGCCCAGCGGATCATGCTGTCCCTCCGGGTGCGGATCTGGGCACAGCTCCAACGGCTCTCGCTCGACTACTACGAGAGGGAGATGGCCGGGCGGATCATGACCCGGATGACGACCGACGTCGACCAGTTCGAGTCGCTCATCGAGAACGGGCTCCTCGCGGCGCTCGTCGCGGCGGTGACGTTCGTCGGCGTCGGCGCGGCCCTCGTCGCCATGGAGCCCGAGCTCGGGCTCTGCACGTTGTCGGTCGTCCTTCCCCTCGGCGTCGCGACGACGGTGTTCCGCCGGAAGGCGGCGCGCTGCTACGAGCAGGCGCGCGAGCGGATCGCGGTCGTGAACGCGGACTTCCAGGAGAGCCTCTCGGGAGTTCGGGAGGCCCAGGCGTACGTGCACGAGGGCGTGACCTCCCGTCGTTTCCACCGGCTCGGGGGCGAGTACCTCGAGACGCGGGTGGCCGCGCAGAGGCTCGTCGCGACGTACTTCCCGTTCGTGAGCTTCCTCTCGGCGGTCGCGGACGCGATCGTGCTCGGGGTCGGTGCGGGGCTCGTCGCGACGGGGCGGGTCGCGACGGGGAGCCTCGTCGCGTTCATCCTCTACGTCGACCTCTTCTTCTCGCCGATCCAGCAGCTCTCCCAGGTGTTCGACGCGTGGCAGCAGACGAGGGTGTCCGTGCGGCGCGTCGGGCAGCTCATGCAGCTCGACCCTCTCACGCCCGATCCGGAGCGCCCCGTCGATCCGGGGACGCTCCGCGGGGACCTCGTGCTCGAGGGCGTGCACTTCGCCTACCCGGCCGCTCCGGGCCGGCGGAGGGAGGCTCTTCGTGGCGTGGACCTCCGCGTCGCCGCGGGAGAGACGGTCGCGCTCGTCGGCGAGACGGGGGCGGGCAAGTCCACGGTGCTGAAGCTGCTTGCTCGCTTCTACGACGCCGACTCGGGGAGCGTGCGGGTCGACGGCCACGAGCTCGCCACCCTTGATCCGCGGGCGTTCCGGTCACGCCTCGGGTACGTGCCCCAGGAGCCGTTCCTCTTCTCGGGGACGATCCGGGACAACATCGCGTACGGACGCCCGGAGGCGACCGACGCAGAGGTCGAGGCCGCGGCGCGAGCGGTCGGTGCGCACGAGTTCGTCTCCCGGCTCGCCGGCGGGTACCTGCACGAGCTCGCCGAGCGCGGGAGGTCCCTCTCGGCAGGGCAGCGCCAGCTCGTCGCGCTCGCGCGCGCCGAGCTCGTGGACCCCGTGATCCTCCTCCTCGACGAGGCGACCTCGAACCTCGACCTCGCGACCGAGGCGCGTGTCACCGCTGCCATGCACCGCGTCGCTCGTGGACGGACGACGGTCGTGATCGCGCACAGGCTCCAGACCGCTCGCGCCGCGGACCGGATCGCGGTCGTCGACGGGGGACGGATCGTCGAGCTCGGGAGCCACGAGGAGCTCGTCGGGCTGTCCGGCCGCTACGCGCAGATGTGGACGGCGTTCGCGACGGCCGGCGGTGCGTCTCCCGTGCGGTGAGTCCGCCGTGCGCCGGGTCTCGCGGGGTCTCGCCCGGGCGAGTCAGGCCTCGCCGGGGCGCGGCAGGGCGACGTGCTCCGCCGGTCGACGCGCGGCTCGCGGACGGTGGCGGAGGTGGAGCGACGAGGGCCACCAGTTCCACGAGCCGAGCAGGACCACGACGGCCGGCACGAGGATGGTCCTCACGACGAAGGTGTCGAGCGCGACCCCGGTCGCGAGCCCGATCCCGATCTGTCGGATCTGGGCTCCCTCCGCACCGGACGCCCCGGCGAGCGCGAACACGAGGAAGGTTCCCGCGAGGACGAGCCCCGCGGAGGTGACGGTCGTGCCGGTGACCTCGAGGGCACGCGAGACGGCGTCGCGCAGGGACAGCTCGTGCGCCTCTTCCCGGATCCGGGACATCACGAGGATGTTGTAGTCCTCTCCGAGCGCGAGGAGGAACACGAACATGAGGAACGGGAGCACGAAGCTGATCCCGTAGGAGCCGCCGACGAGCTCGAACGCGATCACGGCGGCACCGAGGGACGCGACGTAGGAGAGGGCGACGCTCACGACGAGGTACAGAGGCGCGACGGCGCTGCGGAGCAGGAGAGCGAGGAGGAGACCGATCACGAGAACGGACACGGGGACCGTCCGGACGAGGTCTCCGCTCGACGCGCTCTTGACGTCGTAGAGGGACGGCGAGTCGCCCGCGACCCCGTTCGCGACGGCCCCCGAGGCGACGGCCGCGGCGGCGAGAGTCGACCGCATCGCGGGGACCTCGGAGATCGCGGCGTTCGAGTCCGGCCCGCCCGCCCGGAGGCTCGCGAGGAACTGGACGGTCCTGCCACCGGGCGCGACCACCTGGGTCGTCGCGCGGTACGCCTCGTACGCGGCGCGCGACACTCCGGCGTGGGACGCGAACGCGGCGAGCGAGCCGGCGGGCCCGAGGGTCGCGTGGAGGTGCGCGAGCTCCGCCGGGGACAGGGCGGTCCCGTTCGGGTCGAGCGGTGAGATGAGGCTCGAGAACAGCGGGCTCGCGTCGAGCGCGCGGGCGGCCTCGGCGAGCGGGGCGGGGTCGCTCCAGACGGGGCGCGCGAAGCGGAGGACGAGGTTGACCGGGTTGCTCGCGGCCTGCGAGAAGTGCTCGACGAGGAGAGCCTCTCCCTTCGCGGAGTCGCTCCCGGCCGGTGCGGCGATCCCGCCGCCGAAGCCCGAGAGGTGGAGCGTGAGCGCGAACCCCGAGAGCACCGCGAGAAGGAGCATCCCCGAGCCGAGCGCGGCGGCGGGCCGTCGCACGACGCGAGCCGCGAGCCGCCCCCAGGCGCCGCTCGTCCGGTCGCCCGCGCCGAGGCGGACGGGCCAGAAGAGCGCGCGGCCGAGGACCGCGAGAATCGCGGGCACGAGAGTGACGCCCGCGAGGAGCATGAGCGCGATCCCGATCGCGAGCGGGAGCGCGAGCCCGTGGTAGACGCCGAAGGTCGCGAGGAGGAGGCTGAGGAGGGCGGCGATGACGGTGGCCGCGGAGAACGTGATCGACTCCCCGACGCAGGAGACGGCGCGCTCGATCGCGTCACGGTGGGGGAGCCCGCGGCGGACCTCCTCGCGCACCCGGAACACGAGGAACAGCCCGTAGTCGGTCCCCGCCCCGAGGACGAGGACGATGAGGAGCAGCTGGGTGATGCTCGATATCCCGAGACCGAGGCTCGCGACCTCCGCGACGAGGGACTCGGACAGGAGGAGGACGAGCACCGCAGGGGCGAACGTCGCGACGGTGGCGAGCGGCGAGCGGAAGACGGCGAGGAGCAGGGCGACGATGAGCGCGATGGAGAGGTACTCGGTGCGCGCCCCGAGCCCGCTTGCCTGCCCCGCCTGGTCGGCGGTGACCGCGAGGTTGCCTGCAGCGTGCATCTCGAGGTTCGGGGGCGCTCCGACGTGCCGGAACAGGCGGCGGAGCGACGCGACGAACCGGACGTCCGGGACGTTCGTGCGCTGCGAGAGGGAGGCTCGCACGGCGATCTGCACGGCCTGACCGTCCCCGGAGAGCTCGGTGACGGTCGCGGAGCGCGCGTGCGGGAGCCGTCGGGCGGCGGACGCGAGGCGGTCCACGGCGGCGAGGTCCGCCGCTCCGAGGCGCGTGTGGTCGCGGGTCGCGGCCACGACGACCGCGTCGTCGTTGTTCGAGGAGCCGTAGAAGGGCGCGGCGAGCCGGGAGGCGACGTTGCTCGGGACGTTCGCGGGGAGGAAGCGCGTCGTGTCGTTGTTGACGGCCGACGCGAGCGAGGGGAGGTACGTGACGCAGGCGACGGTCACGCCGACCCACAGGAGGAGGACGAGCCACCGGTAGCGCACCGCGTAGCGCCCGAGAGTTGCGAAGGGCGAGCTCATCGACGGCGCATGCTAGAGGCGGCTCGCCGCCGCGGGGGGTCGCGCGGAGGGCTCGGGGACCAACCCCTCGTGCCGGGCCGCTAGGCTCGCCGTAGGTGTGCCGGGAAGCCTGGTCGGCGGCGTCGTAGGGACGCGTACCGGGGAGGCTCCGTGGGCGACAGCGAGCAGTTCGCACTGCTCGTGCTGCTCGCGTCCGCCGTCGGGATCGTCGCAGTCCTCTCGAGCAGGCTCACGGCCCGCCTGAAGGTGCCCTCCCCGGCGATCGTGCTCGCGGGCGCGGCCGTCGCGGTGGAGGTCGTCCCCGGGATCCACGCCCCCGGCCACGCGACGGTCGGGCGTGTCGTGACGGTCGCGCTCGTGTGCGTGCTGTTCGACGGGGGCATGCAGATCGGGTGGTCGCGGATTCGCGCCGCCTGGCGGACCGTCGCGGTCGTGGGGGTGCTCGGGACCTTCCTGACGGCAGCCGCCGTCGCTGCGATCGCGCACGCCGTGCTCGGCTCCGGGTGGTACGTCGCGATGCTCGTCGCGACCGCGGTGGCCCCGACGGACCCTGCGGTCGTGTTCTCGGTGCTCGGGCGGCTCCAGGTGCCCGGGCGGGCGGGGACGATCATCGCGGGCGAGTCGGGGGCGAACGACCCGGTCGGGATCGCGCTCATGGCGAGCCTCGTGGCCGCGGGCGGAGTCGGGGCGGGGGCGTTCGCCCACGCGGCCGGGGAGTTCCTCCTGCAGATGGCGGTCGGCGCGGCGGTCGGAGTGGCCGGAGGGCGGTCGCTCGTGTGGTTCACGCGTCGCGTCGCCCTCCCCGCCGAGGGCCTCTACCCGGTCCGCACCCTCGCCGGGGCGATGCTCGTGTTCGGGGTCGCGTCCGTGGCGCACGGGTCGGGGTTCCTCGCCGTGCTCCTCGCGGGGATCGCGCTCGGCGACGAGCCTGCCCCGTACAAGAGGGAGATAGAGGCCTTCCACTCGGCGCTCGCGAGCCTCGGGGAGATCGTCGCGTTCGTCGTGCTCGGTCTCACGGTGCGCCTCGCGGACCTCGTGCGCCCGGACGTGCTCCTTCCGGGTCTCGCGGTCGCGGCCGCTCTCGCCCTCGTCGTCCGCCCCGCGGTCGTCGGGCCCCTTCTCGCGCGCTCGGGGCTCGCGCGCAACGAGCGCGCGTTCGTCCTGTTCGCGGGCCTGAAGGGAGCGGTCCCGATACTCCTCGGGGGCTACCTGTTCGACGCGCACGTGCACGGGGCGACGCGCGACTACTCGGTCGTCGTCGTGGTGGTGGTCCTGTCGGTGGTCGTGGAGGGGAGCCTCGTCCCGAGCGTCGCCCGGGCGCTCCGCCTCCCCGTGCGCGGCGTGCACGGCGCTCCTCGTGCGCGGCGGTGAGGCGGCGCCCGGGCCGGTCGCGCCCGACTGGCGCGCGCGGGAGGAGCCGGTGGGAGGCGGCTACCCGTCCTCCGCCGCGCGGTCTGCCGACCCGATCGAGGCGACGAGCCGCTCGAGCCGCTTCCACGCGGCCAGGTGCGGGGCGCTCCCGAGCCCGCCGGCGGTCGCGGCGTGCAGCCTCCGGTGAGCCGACCCGATCGCTCCGGTCTCGGGCGAGGAGCCGAGGGACGTGAGGTGGGCGTCGAACGGGCAGCTGAGCCGGTCGGCCCGTCCGAGTCCATCGGCGCGGGCGGCGAGGACGGCGAGGTGGTTCTCCCACGCGAGGTGCGCGGCGAGCGCGCCGAGCGTCGTGCGGGGCAGCTCCCGGTCGACGTCGAGCCGGAAGGAGCGGGCGAAGGGGACGACCTCGTCGGTGGGGAGCGGGCGCGCGATCGCGTACCCCTGGCCCGCGTCGGCACCGAGGAACGTCGCGGCCTCGACGAGCCCGTCCGACTCGAGCCCCTCGACGGTGACCCGGATGCCGAGAGCGTGCGCGAGGCTCGTGAGCGGCTGGATGAAGTGCAGGGCGTCCCGGGGAGAGCGCGCCGCGCCGCGCACGAACTCCTGGTCGATCTTCGCCTCGTCGAACGCGACGTCGCGGAGCCGGAGGAGCGAGCTGTACCCCGACCCCAGGTCGTCCTCGGAGAGCCGGACCCCGAGCGCACGGATGGCCGTGATCGAGCGGGCGTGGGCCCCGGGGTCGCCGTCGATCGCCCCGGTCTCGAGGAGCTCGAGGGTGAGCCTGCTCCCCGCGACGCCGTGGTGCCGGAGAGCGGACTCGACGAGCGCGACGTAGCGCGCATCGGTCCCGGACGTCGCGGGGAGGTTGATCGACACCTCCGTCGCAAGACCGAGCCGCTCCCACGAGCGGAGCTCCCCGAGCGCCTGGTCGAGCCCGATCTCGAAGAGCCGGAGCAGCTCGGTCTCCCCGAACGCGGGGAGGAACTCGGCGGGCGAGGCGAGCGAGCCGGGGCGCCCGAGCCGCGCGAGCGCCTCTAGCTTCGCGACGCGACCCGAGGCGAGGTCGACGATCGGCTGGAACATCATGACGACGGACCCGGCCTCGAGCTCGGCGAGGTGCGTCGCGCGCGCCGCGTACGAGACGACCCCGGTGGCCCCCGGCCGGCGCTCGAGGTGCGCGAGCGTGGTCTCGACCACGCTCTTGACCTGGTCGAGAAGAGCGGAGCGGCTCGAGTACGCGAAGTACCCGGGGAAGCTCGAGTAGAGCGAGACGACCGCGAGGAGCGCGCCGTCGGGCCCCGCGAGCGGGACGGCGGCGCTCGACCGCCAGCCGTTCACGAGCGCGAGGTCGTGCCACGGGGCGGTCGTGGGGTCGAGCAGGTAGGTGTCCGAGCGCTCGACTCGGCCGGTCCTGCAGGCGCGTCCCGACGGGCCGAGCCCCGTGGGGTCGGTCGGGCGCGTCGAGACGAGGGGAGCGGCGAGCGATCCGTCGTCGGACATGAAGGTCTCGATGCCCGCGCCCACGCCCGCCTCGAACTGCAGCACGCCGTCGCGGTCCGGGCGGCCGAAGAAGCCGGCGGTCACGCCCGCGAGGCGGATGAGCGCGTCGAGCGTGCCCCGCGCGAGGTCCGGCACGGTCTCGGCGCCCGCGGCGACCCGGCTCACTTCGGCGAGCGTGTCGGCCTCGCCGCCCTCGACGTCGCGGTAGCCCTGGAGGACGCCCTCGAGGTCCGTGACGAGCCGGCTGCTGACCACGTGGTGGAGCTCGAGCCGCTCCTCGGGCGTCGACCAATCCCGGGTCGCGCGCACGATCCCGGCGAGGTAGTGGCCGACGGCCGCGGAGTACCAGTCGGGCTCGACGGCGACCATCGCGTGGAGCGCCCCGGCGCGCCGCGCGCGGCCGAGCGTGTCCTCGCGGGAGAGCGTGGGGTCGAGCAGGGCGCGGAGGTGCGCGCCCTGGGAGGACTTGAGGTGGCGGAACTCGGGCGGGGTGAGGCGGTCGAGAACGGCCGCGGGGTCCGGCATCGACGAGATCTCCGAGTAGAAGTCCTCGACGATCTGCTGCACGTGGGGCTCGACGAACGGGACCGCGCGCGACAAGAGCGCGGCCGCGCCCGGTCCGTACCCGGGGCTCGGCGGCGCCCCGGGGGGCGCGTCGCCGCGCTCGGAGGCCCGAGTCGTCACGGGCGGTCGGTCCCGTCGCGGGAGCGTGGCGAGCGACGGGTACGACCGTCGGGAGGCGGGCCCACGGGTTGTCTAACGGCCCGACGCCCGGCCGGCTTGACCGGGTTCCCGCAGGGTGTGGTGCCCGAGCGCCCCGCCGGTCCCGCGCCCGGAGGGGCGCACGGCGGGCGGGGGGTCACTCGGGCTCCTCCGCGAGGACGACCTCGACGTCGAGATCGGGCCCGCCCTGCTCGAGCTCGACGGACCGGGCGTTCGCGGCCTCGGCGAGGTCGTCGGAGGCGAGCGAGGCGAGCGCGAGTGAGCGCTCGTCGCCGCGCACGGTGACCCGAGTGACGGGCCAGCGCATGGACCTCTTCGCGACGGTCTTCGCACGACGCACCTCCCCGAGGACCGTCCCCGCGACGTCGAGGACCTCTCCGCGGGCGTCCGCGTCGACGGAGAGCGAGGACGCGTCGGGCCAGGGGGCGAGGTGCACGGATGTGTCGTGCCACCAGGACCATGCCTCCTCGGTCGCGAAGGGGAGGTAGGGGGCGAACAGTCGGAGCAGAGCCGACAGGGCGGACCCGAGCGCCCCGCGCGCCGACACGGCGCCGGGCCCGTCGCGGTAGGCGCGCCCCTTCACGAGCTCGAGGTAGTCGTCGCAGAAGGTCCAGAAGAAGCGCTCGGTGCGCTCGAGCGCACGGGCGTGCTCGTAGGACTCGAGCGACTCGGTCGCCTCCGCGACGGTCTCGGCCAGCCGGTCGAGCATGGCCGCGTCGAGGGGCGTCCGCGGCGCGTCCCCGCCGCCGGCGGGCGGAGCGCCGCCGAGTCGCGACACGCCGAACTTCGTGGCCTGGAGGATCTTGATCGCGAGCCGTCGCCCGATCTTCATCTGCTGCTCGTCGAAGATCGTGTCGACGCCGAGCCGGGCCGACGCGGCCCAGTAGCGGACCGCGTCGGTCCCGTGCCGGTCGAGGAGGTCGTTCGGGACGACGACGTTGCCCTTCGACTTCGACATCTTCTTGCGGTCCGGGTCGAGGATCCACCCCGAGATCGCGGCGTTCGCCCAGGGGAGCTCCCCGTGCTCGAGCTCGGAGCGGACGACGGTGGAGAAGAGCCAGGTGCGGATGATGTCGTGCGCCTGGGGACGGAGGTCCATGGGGAACACGCGCCCGAACAGGTCCGGGTCCTCCTCCCAGCGCCCGGCGACCTGGGGGGACATCGAGGAGGTGGCCCAGGTGTCCATGACGTCGGGGTCGCCGACGAACCCGCCGGGGACGCCCCGCTGGTCCGGCGAGTAGCCCTCGGGTGCGTCGACGGACGGGTCGACGGGGAGCCGCTCCTCGTCGGCGAGGATCGGGTGCGCGCCGTCGATCGTCCCGTCGCTCCCGACGGGGTACCACACGGGGAAGGGGATCCCGAAGAACCGCTGGCGGGAGATGTTCCAATCCCCGTTCAGCCCCTCGACCCACGACTCGAACCGTCCGCGCATGAAGTCGGGGTGCCATCGGAGCTCCGACCCGAGCGCGAGGAGCCGCTCGCGCATCGCGATCGTGCGCACGTACCACTGCGGGGACGACACGATCTCGAGGGGTCGCTCGCCCTTCTCGTAGAACTTCACGGGATGGGTGATGGGACGCGGCTCGCCGACGAGGTCGCCGGACTGGGAGAACAGCTCGAC
>JAJZBW010000104.1 GCA_021798745.1 Actinomycetes bacterium | reverse complement strand
CCACTGGCTCGAGCGAGCCCGCTCCCGCCTGCAGCGCGGCTAGCACCTGCGACGGGGCGCCACCGACGGCAGGCCCTGTGCTCGGCCCGCCAGCAGCCCGGACCGCCGCGACCTTCCCGGGCTCTCCCCGTGCAGCGGCGGTGCGCTCGCGCCCGGCAGGCGAGCCCGCACGGCGGAGGGCGAGGAGCGCGAGCACGTCGGCCACGTCCCGCGCGACGGCCGCTCCGTCCGCGATCAGCCCGTTCGTCCCCCGGGACGCCGCGCTCCGTACGGACCCGGGGACCGCGGCGACCGGGATCCCGCGCCCCAGCGCCGCGTCGACCGCGTGCATCGCCCCGCCCGAGCGATGGGACTCGACGACGACGACCACGTCGGAGAGCACCGCCACGAGTCGGCTCCTCGCGGGGAACCGCCACCGCTCGGGCGGCGCCCCCGGGAGCGCCTCCGCGAGGAGCAGCCCACGGTCGGCGACGCGCGCCCGGAGGCGCCGGCTCGCGGCGGGGTAGACGACGTCGACCCCGCACCCGAGCACGGCGAGAGGTGGCGCCGCCTCCGCTCCCGCGAGCGCCCCTTCGTGCGCGGCCGCGTCGATGCCGGGCGACATCCCCGAGACGACCGTGACGCCGCACGCCGCGAGCCCCGCCCCGAGCTCCGCGGCGACCTCCTCGCCGTAGTGGGTGCACGAACGCGTCCCGAGGACAGCGACCCGGGGTGTGCGAGCGGCGATGGCGTCCGTCCCGCTCCCCGCGCTGAACACGATCGGGGGCGGGCTCGGCGCTCCGAGCAGGCACTCCGGGTACGTCGGGCTCCCGATCACGTGCACGGTCACCCCGAGCTCGGCGCACCGCTCGAACGCCTCGTCGGGACGGGTCGTCCGCGCGGCGTCCCGCCACCGGGCGCCGTGGCGCCGCACGGCGTCGACCCCACGCCCCCGCGTCGCCAGGGGCTCGAGCGCCCCCGAGCACACGCGCTCCCAGCAGGAGCGCGCCGGCTCGCGACCGAGCAGGCTCCGGAGCGTGCCGCGACCCATGCCCGGCAGGGAGGCGAGCGCGAGCGCGCAGGCCGCGTCGTCGCTCCCCCGCCCCGTCCCGGACCGACGAGGCCCCGGGGCGACCGCGTCGCCCCGGGGCAGGCCGCCGCTCACTCGCCGCGCTCCCCGAGGAACACCGCACGCCCGGCCCGGAGCTCGAGAGCGAGCGCGACGTGCTCCGCACCGACCTCCTCGTCCGCACCGGCGAGGTCCGCGATCGTGCGGGCGACTCGACGGACGCGTCCGAGCCCGCGCGCGCTGAGCTCCCCCGCAGCGATCCGGGCCGAGAGCAGCGACCGGGCGCCAGCCGCGAGCGGCGTGAGCTCCTCGAGACGATCGTCGGCGAGCTCCGCGTTCGCGCGCACCCCTCGCGCCGTGGCCCGACGACGCGCCTCGGCCACCCGACGTGCGACCGCGCGGGAGGGCTCGGCGCTCTCGCCGCCAAGCAGGTCGCGAAGGCTCGGCCGGTCGACACGCACGAGCAGGTCGAACCGGTCGAGCAGCGGCGCGGAGATCCGTCGCGTGTAGCGGGCGCGCATCGCGGGCGAGCATCGGCACGCCCCCCTCTCCGAGCCCTCCCCGCAGGGGCAGGGGTTCGTCGCGGCCACGAGCAGCACGCGCGCCGGCAGCCGGGCGCTCGCGCCCGCCCGCGTCACGAGCACCGATCCGTCCTCGAGCGGCTGGCGGAGCATCTCTATCACCCTCGTCGGGAACTCCCCGAGCTCGTCGAGGAAGAGCACGCCTCCCGACGCGAGGCTGAGCTCCCCCGGTCGGAGCTGGGTCGAGCCCCCTCCGACGAGCGCGACGGGAGAGCAGCTGTGGTGCGGCGCCCGGAAAGGCGGCAGGGCGGTCGGGCCGAGAGGCGAGAGCGCGAGACCAGCGGCCGAGCGCACGCGCGCGACCTCGAGCGCGTCCGGAGCGGCCAGCGCGGGGAGCAGGCCGGGGAGGCAGCGCGCGAGCATGGTCTTGCCCGCGCCCGGAGGACCCACGAGCAGCACGTGGTGCCCGCCCGCGGCGGCGACCTCGAGCGCGCGCCGCGCGACCTCCTGGCCACGGACCGACGCGAGATCAGGCACCGGGCCCGCCGCGCCCGCCGCCGCCGGACCGGGCTCGGGCGCTCCGATCTCCGGCCACGGCTCTCGCCCCGTGAGCGCCGCACGGACCTCCGCGAGCGACCGGGCACCGAGGACGCTCCGTCCGGGCACGAGGCGCGCCTCCGCGACCGAGGGCGCCGGGCACACGACGGCGCGTGCCTGCGTCGCGTCCACGAGCGCGAGCGCTCCCGCGACGGGCCGGAGCGACCCGTCGAGGCCGAGCTCCCCGAGGAAGGCGCAGTCCCGGACCACCCCCGGGTCGACCTCCCCGGTCGCCACGAGCAGGCCGACCGCGATCGCGAGGTCGAGCCCCGCCCCCGCCTTGCGCAGCGACGACGGCGCGAGGTTGACCGTGACCCTCCGCGCGGGCCACGCGAGCCCGCTCGAGACGAACGCCGCGCGCACCCGGTCCCGCGCCTCGCGGCAGGCGGCGTCGGGGAGCCCGACGATCGTGAAGGCCGGCAGCCCGACCGACACGTGCACCTCGACGGTCACCGGGCGCCCCTCGACGCCGAGCAGGGTCGCAGATCGGAGCGACGCGATCATCGGGCACCTCCGGAGGAACGGGTCCACAGGGGAGCCGTCACGGCTCCCGAGATCCGCGCCAGGCGGCTCCGACTCCCGCCCTCCTCGCGCCCGACGCGCACCGTAGCCGGGGGATGCGCGCCGGCGGTCGGGCCAGGCGCCGCTCCGCGGCATACTCGGCTCGTGCCGACAGGACGACGGGCTCGCGGTGGTCGGCCGGCTCGGCCGGGCGGGCCGGGCCCGGGGACGTTCGCGCACGACCCGACCACGGGATCGAGCGCGGAGGTTCGGCGGATCCAGCCGTACGAGGCGCGCAAGCTGTACCGGTGCCCGGGGTGCAACCACGAGATCGCCCCCGGCGTCGGCCACGTCGTCGTCGTCCCGCTAGGCGCGCCGGGTGAGAGGCGCCACTGGCACGAGGCGTGCTGGCTCCACCGGGAGCGACGCCGGCCCGGGAGGTGACGCCGCGGGGCTCGGCGACACGGCCGCGCCCCCTCTGGCCTGGCGCGTCGGGCGCCGTGGGCTGCGCTGCGTGCATCGGGGCGCGCGCCCCAAGGGTATTCCCAGCTGCATGGGTAGAATCGGTGTCGTGGACCTGTCCCGGGCACGTCGGGGACGCGGGTGATGCTCGCGTCGCTCCTCGCCGGCTACACGAACGGCGAGATCGTGGGCTCGCTCGCGCTCGCCTGCCTGTTCGCCCTGCTCGGCTATCGGATGTCGCACCGTCACCGGATCGTCCGCGGCGTCACGCCCTGGCGGGTCCCCTCGGTCGTATGGGCGGCGATCTGCTTCGTCCTCCAGCCGTTCGGGATCATCGTCGAGCTGGTCGCGCAGGTCACGACGAAGACCGGCGCGCCCGCGAGCGTCGCGCCCGCGCCGCCGCTGCTCGCGATCGGGCCGCTCCCGAGCGTGGACGCCCCCTCCCGGACCGACGCTCCTCCCGTGGCCCCGGTCGGCCCGCCCCCTCCCGCGACGGACGACCCGGGGGGCACCCCCCTGTTCGGCTGGTACCCAGACGCCACGGGCCGCCACGAGCAGCGCTACTGGGACGGGCGCGGATGGAGCGAGCACGTGCGCGACGCAGGCGCGCTCGGCACCGACCCGCTCTGACCGCTGCCCCCCCGGGGAGCCCCGTCCGGGCTCAGAACGCGGCCGTGAGGACCGTGACCTCGCCCGCGAGCACGGATGCGACGTCGAACCTCACCCGCACGGGGTGGATGCAGCGCTCGGACACGTAGCGCGCCGCGAGCCTCCGGAGCCGGAGCTGCTTCGCCGCCCCGACCGCCTCGGCGGGAACGCCGAACCGGTCGCTCGAACGGGACTTGACCTCGCACACGACGAGGACCGGGCCGGAGGAGCACACGAGGTCGATCTCGCCGAGCGCGCACCGCCAGTTGCGGTCGAGCAGCGCGTACCCCCTCGCCGCGTACCAATCGGCCGCGAGGTCCTCGCCGGCGCGCCCGAGGTCGCGAGAGGCGACCGCCCGAGCCCGTCGGGAGCCCGCCGCGCCCGGGCGCGGCGGGCTCACTACAGCTCCTTCTCGGGCAGTGCCTCGACGTTCACGTCCTTGAATGTCACGACCCGGACGGACGAGACGAACCGCGCCGGCCGGTACATGTCCCAGACCCACGCGTCGCCGAGGTCGACCTCGAAGTAGGTCGCGCCGTCGTCCTCGTGCGGCGTGACCTTCACGTCGTTCGCGAGGTAGAACCGGCGCTCGGTCTCGACGACGTAGCGGAACATGGGGAGGACCGCCCGGTACTCCTGGTACAGGGCGAGCTCGATCTCCGCCTCGAACTGGTCGAGGTCCTCTTCGGCGCTCACGGCGCGCACCTCGCCGCCGACCGTCGGACGCGCCCGGCCGGTCCCTCAGAGCTCGTCACGGGACACGCTCAGCGTGCAGCTCGGCGCTCCTTGATCTTCGCGGCCTTCCCGACGCGGTCGCGTAGGTAGTACAGCTTGGCCCGGCGCACGTCGCCCTCGGTCACGACCTCGATCTTCGAGAGGATCGGCGAGTGCACGGGAAAGGTCCGCTCGACGCCGACCCCGAAGCTCACCTTGCGCACGCTGAACGTCTCGCGCGCCCCCGAGCCCTGGCGCCGGATGACGGCTCCCTGGAACACCTGGATGCGCTCGCGCGTCCCCTCGACGACACGCACGTGCACCTTCACCGTGTCGCCTGGCCGGAAGGACGGGATGTCGTCGCGCAGGCTCGCGCGGTCGACGAGATCGGTCGGGTTCATGGACGGTCACGCTCCTCGGGGGCTGCACCGCCGCGAGAGGGTCCCGGGCGACGTGCTCCGGACGACTCGGCGGCCCCTAGAGGATAGCCGTGGTCGCACAACAGTCGCACCTCGGCGTCCGAGAGGCCGCCTCGGGACTCGAGCAGGTCCGGGCGGCGCTCGATGGTCCGCCGGAGCGACTCCGCGGCCCGCCAACGCGCGACCGCCGCGTGGTCGCCGCTGCGGAGGACCGGTGGGACCTCCCAGCTGCGGAACACCGCAGGCCGCGTGTACTGCGGGTACTCGAGCAGGCCGCTCGAGAAGCTCTCGTCGGTGGCCGACTCCTCGTTCCCGAGCACCCCGGGCACGAGCCGGGCAACGGACTCGACGACCACGAGCGCGGCGAGCTCGCCGCCCGCGAGCACGTAGTCGCCGACGGACAGCTCCCCGTCGACGAGGTGGTCGGCGATCCTCTGGTCGACGCCCTCGTAGCGGCCGCACAGCAACGAGAAGGGAGCGCGGGCGAGCTCGCGCGCGAGGGACTGGTCGAAGCGCCGCCCCCCCGGGGAGAGCAGCAGGAGCGGGCGAGGGGGGCGGACGGCCTCCACGGCCGCGAACACGGGCTCGGGAGCGAGGACCATCCCCGCCCCGCCCCCGAACGGCGCGTCGTCGACCGAGCGGTGCGCGTCCGTCGTCGCGAGCCGCAGGTCGTGGACGTTCACCTCGAGGATCCCCGCCCGCCGGGCGCGGCCGACGACGCTCGCGTCGCAGTAGGACTCGACGACGTCCGGGAAGATGGTGAGGACGTCGATGCGCATGGCCGCCCGCTTCGGCCCCTCTCCGCTCGAGTCGTGCGCGGCTGCGGCCACGGCGTCAGTCGAACAGCCCGTCGGGGGCGTCCACGACGACTCGGCCCGGCGACCTCCCGACGACGAAGCGGAGCGGGACGAGGTGCCCGTCCGCCAGCACGAGCAGGTCGCTGGCCGGGTTCGCCTCGACCGCGGTCACCGCTCCCCGCTCGAGGCCGTGGACGTCCACGACCGTGCACCCGATGAGCTCGTGCACGAACAGCACGCCGGGATCGTCGATCGGCTCGGCCGCGAGCACCGCGCCACGGAGGCGCTCTGCGGCGTCGACGGAGTCCACAGCCGCGAACCGGACGACCAGCCCGTGCTTGTAGGGCCGCGCGGTCACGACCTCGAGCTGGCCAGGGAGGTCGGGGCGCGCCGCGGCGCCCGGCCCCGAGCACGCGAGCCGCGCTCCGGGCTCGAACCGCTCGAGACGGTTGGTGACGAGGTGCACGACGACGTCGCCGCGCAGCCCGTGTGGCCGCACGACGTGCCCCACGACGAGCAGTCGCGCCGCGCGCGCCCCCGCGTCGTCCGACGGGCCCCGGGCGCCCGCCGCCGCTCCCGCCGCCTCAGTCGACGATGTCGACGGACGCGTCCGATCCCTCGCTCGCGGCCGCGGCGCGCACCACGACACGTAGCGCCTGCGCGACGCGTCCCCGCTTGCCGATGACGCGTCCCATGTCGGAGGGCGCGACGCGAAGGGAGAGCTTCACCCCGGAGCGCGCGCCGCTCACGTCGACGCGCACGGCGTCGGGCTCGTCGACGATCGAGCGCGCGACGTGCTCGAGCACGGCGCGCGCCGCTCCGCCCTCGTCGGCGGGACGGCCCGTCGCGGCCGGCTGGCCGACGGGCATCTCCTCGTCGAGCTCCTCGTCGAGGTCGTCGTCGAGCTCGACGTCGAGCTCCTCGTCGAGGTCGTGCTCGAGGTCCCCGCTCTCGGCGAACGGAGGCGGCTGGAAGGGAGACGAGGTGTCGCTCACGGCCGGTCGCTCACGCCTCGTCGCCGTTCGCCGCGCCCGCCGCCTTCGCGGCGGGCGCCTTCGTCGCGGGGGCGGAACGGGTCCGGGGGCTCCCCGCGGCACGCGGCGGTCTCGTACGCGTCCTCGGCGCCTTCGGAGCGCGGCCCGCCGAGTACTCGCCCCACGCCCCGGAGATCTCGAGGAGCTTGCGGACGGTCTCGGTCGGCTGCGCGCCCTTCTCGAGCCACGCGACGGCCCGAGCGTTGTCCACGCTCACCGCGGACGGCTCGGACCGGGGCGCGTACGTCCCGACGATCTCGATGAACCGCCCGTCGCGCGGCGAATGGCTGTCCGCCGCGACGATCCGGTAGGTCGGCTGCTTCTTCTTGCCCATCCGCATGAGCCGGAGCTTGACGGCCACGTCGTGTCCTTCGCTTTCTCTTCTTCGGTCCCTGGGCGCTGCGACGCGCAGCGCCTCCTGGCAAGGGTCGGGCGAATCCGCCGACCCCCGCCGGGCCCGCCCCTAGCGGAGCGAGCCGGCGTCCTTGAGGGACGGCGTCACGCGGCCGCCCTTCACCTTCCGGCGCCCGCCCGAGCGCATCGCGGCGCCCATCGCCCCGCTCGAGCGCATGAGGCGCTGCATCTCCTTGAACTGTCGGAGCAGGTTGTTCACGTCGGTCGCGGTCGTCCCGCTCCCGGCGGCTATCCGGGCGCGTCGCGAGCCGTTGATGACCGCCGGGTCGTCTCTCTCGGACGGTGTCATCGACCGGATGATCGCCTCGACGCGCGCGACGTCGCGGTCGTCGATCGACGCGTTGCGCACCTCCTTCGGGACGCCGGGGAGCATCCCGAGCACGCTCTGGAGCGGGCCCATCCGCTTCATCTGCTGGAGCTGGTCGTGGAAGTCCTCGAGCGTGAAGCGCCCGGCCCGCAGCCGCTCCATGGCCTTCTCGGCGGCGCCCGCGTCGTACTCGCGCTCCGCCCGCTCGATCAGGCTGAGCACGTCTCCCATGCCGAGGATCCGGCTCGCCATCCGGTCGGGGTGGAAGGGCTCGAAGTCCTCGGGGCGCTCCCCCGTCGAGACGAACGCGATCGGCTTACCGACCACATGCTTCACGGACAGGGCCGCGCCACCTCGCGCGTCGCCGTCGACCTTCGTGAGGACGACCCCGTCGAGAGCGAGGGCCTCGCCGAACGCGCGCGCCGTGCGCACGGCGTCCTGGCCGGTCATCGCGTCGACCACGAAGAACGTGTAGTGCGGGGAGGTCGCCTCGGCGACCTCCTGGACCTCGCGCATGAGCGCCTCGTCGACGGCGAGGCGACCCGCCGTGTCGAGGACGACGACGTCCCTGCCGACGCGGCCCGCCTCCGCGACGCCCTTCTGGACGACGTCGACCGGCGTCGTGGGCTCGCTGAACACGGGGACGCCGACCTCGCGCCCGAGGACCCGCAGCTGCTCGACCGCTGCGGGCCGCTGGAGGTCCGCCCCCACGAGGAGCGGGTGACGCCCCTGCTGCTTGAACCACCGGGCGAGAGCGGCGGCTGCGGTCGTCTTCCCGGCTCCCTGCAGCCCGGCGAGGAGCACCACGGTCGGCGGTCGTGACGCGTACGAGATCCGGAGCGGGTCCCCTCCGAGGGTCGCGGTGAGCTCCTCGTTCACGACCTTGATGACCTGCTGGGCAGGGGTGAGGCTCGTCGAGAGCTCCGCTCCGGTGCACCGGGACCGGATGCGCTCCACGAGGTCGCGCACGACCTCGAGGCTGACGTCCGCCTCGAGCAGGGCGACGCGGATCTCGCGCAGCACCTCGCCGACCTCGGCGTCGCCGAGGCGGCCCCGGCCGCGTAGCCGCTTGAAGATGCCGTCGAAGCGCTCGGTGAGGGTGTCGAACATGGGCACCGCAAGGTTACTCGTCCCACGGTGCCCGCCCGGAATGACCCGTGCCGGAGCGCCCCGGGGCCGCAGCCTCAGGAGAAGAGCGCCTCCACGAACTCGACGGGCTCGAACTCGACGAGGTCGTCGACGGACTCCCCGACCCCGACGAGCTTGATCGGGATGCCTAGCTCGGCGCGGATCGCGCACACGATCCCGCCCTTCGCGGTGCCGTCGAGCTTGGTCAGGACGACGCCGGTCACGTCGACGGCGTCCGCGAACTGCCGGGCCTGCACGAGGCCGTTCTGGCCCGTCGTGGCGTCGAGCACGAGGAGCACCTCGCACACGGCCCCGGGAGGGCGACCCGCGACGCGGCGGACCTTGCGGAGCTCCTCCATGAGGTTGACCTTCGTGTGGAGGCGTCCCGCCGTGTCCGCGAGCACGAGGCCTGCGCCGCGTGCGGCAGCGTGCTGGACCGCGTCGAACACGACCGACGAGGGATCCGCCCCGTCCGAGCCGCGCACGATTCGCGCTCCGGAGCGCTCCGCCCAGGTCGCGAGCTGGTCGCCCGCGGCGGCGCGGAACGTGTCGCCGGCTGCGAGCACGACGGGCCGCCCGTCGGCCTCCTCGCGGGCCGCGAGCTTCCCGATCGTCGTCGTCTTGCCGACTCCGTTCACCCCGACGAAGAGCCACACCGTCGTCGCTCCCTCGGCCCGGTGGAGCGACCGGTCCTCACCGTCGAAGAGGGCCACGACGTCCTGCTTCAGCGCGTCCAGCAGCGACGGCGCGTCGTCCGGGATGTCTCCTGAGCGCACCCGCCCTCTCAGGTCCTCGAGCATCCTCGTCGTCGTGGGGAGACCGACGTCTGCGAGCAGGAGAGCCTCCTCGAGCTGCTCGCACGTCCCCTCGTCGGCGCGCGGGCGAGCGCGGATCCCCCCGAGCGACTCTGCGAGCGTGTCGCGCGCGCGCCCGAGACGGGAGGCGATCCCCGGACGCTCCCGGGGCGAGGGGGGAGCGAGGGGGGCGTCCTCGGGGGGCTGCGCTCGCC
>JAJZBW010000103.1 GCA_021798745.1 Actinomycetes bacterium | reverse complement strand
CACGGCCCGGGCCCGCCGCCGTCACGCTCCCTCCGCCCGGTCCGGCGGCCCGACCGGAGCGCGTCGCGCCGAGCCCCGCTCTCAGCCGCGCGTGACGGGGACCTTCGTCGTCACGCCCGCCTGCTCCGTGGCTACGGGAACCCGCACCTCGAGGATGCCGTCCCGGTAGGTCGCGGACACCTCGGCCGCGCTCGCGCCCTTCGGGAGCGGGAGGTCCCGGTGGAACGACCCGTACCGGTGCTCGGTCCGTATGTAGTCCCGGCTCTCCGTGCGCTCCTCCTCGCGGCGCTCGCCGCCGAGGTGGAGCGTGTCGCCGTCGACGGACACCTCGATGTCCCTCTCCGGGTCGACTCCCGGGAACTCGACGCGGACGACGAGCTCCCCTTTCTCCGTGTACTCCTCGACGCGAACCGCCTCGAGACCGCGCTCGGGCCAGAGCAGCACCGGGCGACGGAGCACCTCGGGCCAGTCGTCGAGGATCCGGTCGAACACGTCGAACCGCCTCGCGGGGGCGACCGACCTCGTCCCGTCGTGCTTGGTGAGTGCCATTCCCACCACCTTCCCTTCACCTCGAGCATGCGCCGCGGACGGCGCCTGCGGAAGGGGCGTTCGTCAGCTCCCGCGACGCGCCCGGCTCGGGAGCACGACCGCGACGACGAGCGCCCCGACCGCGACGGCGAGCGCCCCCACGAGCGACGCGAGGTCGAGCCCGCTCACGAACGCCCCACGGGCGGCGCCCGCGAGCGCGTGCCCGAGGGTGCCGCCGACCGCCTGGGCCACCCCGATCGCCCCTCCGAGCGAGCCGAGGATGAGGTGGCGAACGGAGCCGGGCACGGCCTGGTGCGCGAGGAGCGGGACGAGCCGGTCCTGGTAGCGCGTGTTCAGAAGGCTCCCGAGCACGGCCACGCCGAGCGCCCCCCCGACCTGGAGCGCCGTCGAGTTCGTCGCCGATCCGACCCCTGTCTGCTCGAGCGGGAGCGCGCCCATCACGGACTCGGTCGACGGGGCGAACGCGAGCCCCGTCCCGACCCCGAGCAGCATGAACGCGGGGAACGCGTCCATGTACGACCCCGAGGTCGTCGTCGAGCAGAGCATCGCCATCCCGACCGATATGACCGCCATGCCCGCGAACACGACGACCTTCGTCCCGAGAAGGCGGACGAGCAGGCTCGACGCAGGCGCGACGACGAGGATGACGAGGGCCATGGGACCGATGCGCAGCCCCGTCTGGAAGGCGTCGTACCCGAGCGAGAACTGCAGGTACTGCGTGAGCACGAACAGCGCTCCCATGAGCGCGAAGATGACGAGCGACATCGACGCGATCGCGGCGGAGAACCGCCGGTTCGCGAAGAACTCGAGCTGGAGCATCGGGTGCTCGCACCTCCGCTCCCAGAGCACGAAGCCCGTGAGGACGGCGATTCCCGCCGCGATCGCCCCGAGGACGAGCGGCGAGGACCACGAGCGCTCGGGCGCCTCGATGATCCCCCACAGGAGGAGCGAGAGCCCGACGACCGAGCTGAGCGCGCCGACCGGGTCCGGCCGCGGCGCGGCGGGACGGCGCGAGTTCGGCACGAGCGAGACCGACGCGACGAGCCCGACGACCGCGATGGGTACGTTGATGAGGAACACGGACCCCCACCAGAAGTGGTCGAGCAGCCAGCCTCCGACGATCGGCCCGATCGCGATGCCGAGCCCGGTCGTTCCGGACCAGATGCCGATCGCGCGCGCTCGCCGGTACTCGTCGGTGAACACGTTCGTGAGGATCGAGAGCGTCGAGGGCATGATCCCCGCGGCGCCCACCCCCATGAACGCTCGCGCCGCGATCAGCGCTCCGGGGCTCGCCGAGACCGCGGACGCCGCGGAGCCGCCCGCGAAGAGAACGAGACCGGCCTGGAACACCCACTTGCGCCCGAGCCGGTCCCCGAGGCTCCCGACCACGAGGAGCAGGCCGGCGAACACGATCGCGTACGAGTCCACGATCCACTGGAGCTCGGTGTCCGTCGCGTGGAGGTCTCGCACGAGCGTCGGGAGGGCCACGTTCAGCACCGTGTTGTCGAGGCTCACCAGGAGAAGGCTCACGCACAGCACCGCGAGGGTCGCCCAGGCACGCGCTCCGTCGGGCGCCCCGGGACGCCCGGGCGCGGCCGACGGGGCGCTCGTGACCGACGTCATGGCGACATCCTGAGGCCCGGGCACAGCCTCTCGACAGGTCCGTTGGTCCCTTTCCCGCACGCTCCCCCTCAGCCCCCGTAGGCGTCGGCCGCGACCGCCGGCCCGGGAGACTCGAGCCGGTTCACCGCGTCGATGTTGCGCGCCGTCACGGCCTCGAGGCCCCTCCGCTGCCGCGCGTCGATGCGCTCGCACACCCAGTCCCAGTGGAGCGACACGTCGTCCCCGGGGGCGAGCTCCTGCGCGAAGCCCGTCCCTCCGAGGCTCCGCCGCACGACCTCGGCCCGTGGCGCCCCGAGCACGACGCGCCGCCCGAGGAGCTCGAGGGGCCGCGAGGAGACGACGACCGAGTCGCCGGCCAGCGACACGACCCGGCCGGGGCGGATCCGGCACCGGTCGAGGACGAGGAGGGGGGCTCCCTCCATCCCGCCCCGGAGCATCCCGAGCCACGGGTAGACGGCGAGCACGTGGAAGCTGTGGTGGGCGACGCCTCCGAGCGCCACCGCGACCTCGGCGACGGGCTCGAGGCCGCGCCCCGCACGCCGGTCGAACCGGTCGGAGAGCGACGCCGCGAGCGCCCGCGGAGGGACGCGCTCGAGCAGGGAGTTCCCGAGCCAGTAGGCCCCGACGACGCGACGGTCGAGCGGATCCTCCACCCCGTTGCACGCCGCTATCAGTCGCAGGTACGGCCACGCCCCCTCGAACCGGGAGGCGAGGTGCGCGAGGACCGCGAGGTCCGAGCCGTCGCTCGCCGCACCGAGGAGAGCGTCGTGGTCGGGAGGGCCGCAGTAGCCGAGCGCGTTCGGGGGGTACGCGTAGCGGGCGAACAGGACCGGCCCGGGGACCGGGGAGCGGCGAGCTCCGTCCGACGGGCTCACGCGGCAGCCCGGCGCGGCCAGCGCACGAGAACCGCCGCCGCCCCGAGCGCGACGAGCCCGATCCCGAGCGGCTCGACGGGCACGCCCGGGTGCCCTGCCGCAGCCTGGAGCGCCGCGGTCACGAGCACGCTCCCCACGAGGATCGACGTCACGTCGACGGCCCGCGCCCTCGCGAGGGCGGCGAACCAGGTCGCCACGTACGCAGCGAGGAGCACCCCGGTCGCGGCCACCCATGCGACCTCGTGCGCGTCCATCGCCGCGAGCGCTCCGAGCCTGCCGTCGAGCGCGAGGTACGCGACGAGCAGGAGCGAGCCCCCGCCCATCCGCACGAGAGCGACCGTCCCGGGTGCGACCCCGGCGAGGAGCCGCTTCGCGACGACGACCTCGACGGACCAGAGGAGCGTCGCCGCGAGCACGAGCCCGAGACCCCCCGTCCCCGAGATCCGGCCGACTCCCCCCGAGAGGACGACCTGGCCCGCGAGCAGGGCGCCGATCGCGAGGAGGTTCACCGGAGCGAGCCGCTCCCCGAGCGCCCGCCAGGCGACGGCACCGACCCAGAGCACGAGCGTGTCGTGCACGAACGCCGCGGGCTCCGACGCGCTGTGCGCGAGACCGGTGAAGAACAGCACGAACGCGACCCCTCCTCCGACTGCGGCCACGTACGCGAGCCCGAGCGCGCGACCGATGCGCCGGGGCGCCCGGGACGACGCCCCCGGCCGGCCGCCCGGTCCGGTCGCGCTCCCGGGCACGAGCGGGCCCGAACGCAGCGCCGGGACAGCCGCGACGACGAGCAGGAGTACGACCGCGGCGAGCGCGTTCTTCGCGGTCGTGTACACCGCGGCGTCCGGCACGGCACGCACCCCGTAGCCGTTGACGAACACCGACACGCCGCTCACGACCGCGGTCAGCCCGGCGAGCGCCACCCCGGACCCACGCCTCCCGCCGCCGACGACGGACTCTCGACTCATCTGGCCTCTCCTCCGGTCTGCTCGACCACCTCGCGCACGGCCGTGCGCACCTCCCGACGCGCACGGCCGGCCGCGGCGAGCTCCTCGACGGTCGCCGTCGCCTCGCGCTCGTCGACCCTCTCGAGCGCGTAGCCGCTGTGCACGAGGAGCCACTCGCCGACCGCGGGCTCGTCGCCCGCGAACGCGAGGAGCGACACGTCGCGCGTGACCCCGTCGAGGTCCTCCGTGACGACGGACGCGCCGCGTGCGCGCGCCACGACCCTCTGGAGCCGGTGCTGGCACATCAGCAGCACCCGGCCACGAGCGCGCGCACGGCGGACGCCGCGGACTCCACCGCCGGACGCACCGCGTCGCTCAGCCCGACGCCCTCGTCGAAGCGCTCGCCGACGACGCCGACGAGGACGACCCGCAGCGGGGCGCTCCCGACTGCCTGCGCGATCCGCAGCACGTCCTGCACGCCGAGCCCGTGCGAGCTCGCGGGCGAGCGCCGGGCCGGCGCCGCGCCGCCGTCCGGTCGCCGGAGCGACCCGCGGAGATCGGCCACGTGCACGGTCCCCGCGGGCTCCTCTCCTCGGAGCGCGTCCACGACGACCGCGAGAGCCGCTCCGTCCCAGCGGCCGAGCAGGTCGAGCGGCTCGCCGAGGGGGCCGAGGTCCGCAACCGCCCGGGGTCCGGACGACAGGACCCGCGCGACCGCGATCCCGACTCCGTCGTCGTGCCGGTACTCGCTCCCGATCCCTGCGACCACGACGCTGCCCGGTCGCGCGCTCACGTCCGCACGACCTCGACGTCGAGGAAGTGCGCCGCGCACGAGATGCACGGGTCGTGGTTGCGCACGGCCTGCTCGCACCGCGCGGCGAGGGCCGAGTCGGACAGCTCGAGCCCGCGCTCGACGACCCTGCGCAGGTCGGCCTCGATGCTCAGCTGGTTCTGGGCGGTCGGCGGCACGATGCGCGCCGCGTCGATGAGGCCGTCCGGCCCGATCTCGTACCGGTGGAGGAGCAGCCCTCGCGGCGCCTCGGTCGCACCCGCCCCGGTCCCGGCTCGGGCCGGGACCTCGACCGCCCCGGGCGCGGGCGGCGCGTAGGAGCCGACTATCCCGAGCGCCTGCTCGCACGCCTCGACGAGCTCGACGCTCCGCACGACGATGCTCCGGAACGGGTTCCTGCACGCCCCGACGAGTCCTGCGCCCGTCGCAGCGCGCCGCGCGACGGGACCGAGCTGCCCCTCGTTGAGGGCGAACCGGGCGAGGGGCCCCGTGAGGTACTCGTCCCGGCCGAACAGACGCGAGTGGAGCGCGGTCGAGCGCTCGACGTGCTCCTCGACCGCGGCCTCGAGGAACCCCGCCGCGTCCGTGTCGAGACCCGCGCTCGACACGACGCGACCCGAGTCGATCGCGTACCGATCCGGGTCGTGGAGCGCGACGAACAGGTAGTCGCCCGTGACGTCCGGGAAGTCGAATCCCGAGGTCCACTCGACCGTCTTGCGGGCGAGGTCGAGGGCCTCGCGCAGAGGTCCCTCGAGCGCGCCCACCTCCTCGCGCGTCGGGGCCCGGTAGAACCCGCCGACCCGCACGTTCACGGGGTGCACGGCGCGCCCCCCGACCGTCTCCATCACGAGGTTCCCGACGCGCTTCAGCCGAAGCGCACGCTCGACGGCAGCGGAGTCGAGCGAGGCGAGCTCCACGGCGTCCGCGCAGCCGAAGAAGTCGGGGGCGTGCAGGAGCGTGACGTGCAGCGCGTGGCTCTGGATCCACTCGCCGCAGTACAGCAGCCGGCGGAGCGCCGCGATATCCGGGCCGACGTCGATCCCGAGCGCGTCCTCGACGGCCCGGCACGAGCTCATCTGGTACGCGACCGGGCAGATCCCGCAGATCCGCGCCGTGATGTCGGGTGGCTCGAGCCGGTCGCGACCCTGGAGGAGCGCCTCGAAGAACCGTGGCGGCTCGAAGATCGTGAGCTCCACGTCGGACACGGAGCCGTCGCGCACGACCGCGCGCAGCGACCCCTCGCCCTCGACGCGTGCGATCCCCTCGACCGCGACCGTCCGCTCAGCGCGCAAGGAGCCCTCGCTCATGGGCACGACTCTCCTTCTCGAATGCGGGCGCGCCCGCGTTGAACGTCCGGAACAGCCGGACGACCGCGTCCGGCGAGACCCCGTCCGCGGCGAGCCGACGGGCGAGGGACGCCGTGTTCGCGGTGTCCGCCGGGCCGAAGCACCCGAAGCACCCGCGCCCGACCGCAGGGCAGATCGCTCCGCACCCCGCACGAGTGACCGGCCCGAGGCACGGAGTGGAGCCCGCCACGAGCACGCACACCGTCCCGCGGGACTTGCACTGCTCGCACACCGAGTGCCCGGGGAGCACGGGACGACGCCCGGCGAGGAGCGCGGCCACGACCTCGAGGAGCTGGCCGCGGTCGATCGGGCACCCGTGGAGCGCGAGGTCGACGCGCACGTGCGCCTCGACCGGGGTCGAGGTCTCGAGCGACCGCAGGTACTCGGGGTGGGCGTACACGGTCCTCGCGAAGCTCCCCGGCTCGGAGAAGTTCCGCAGGGACTGGATCCCTCCGGCGGTCGCGCACGCACCGATCGTCACGAGGGTGCGTGACGACCTGCGCACCTCCCCGATCCGGGCCGCGTCCTCCTCGGTCGTGATCGATCCCTCGACGAGCGACACGTCGTACGGGCCGGACACGCTCGCGCTCGACATCTCCGTGAAGTGCGCTATGCGGACCGCTCCTGCGATCGCGAGCAGCTCCTCCTCGCAGTCGAGCAGCGTGAGCTGGCACCCGTCGCACGACGCGAGCTTCCACACCGCGAGGCTCGGGCGCACGTCCGCCCCGGCCCCGTCCCGCTCGCTCATCTCTCCCGCTCCGCGAGGAGAGCGGCGACACGCGAGTACAGGAGGACGGGACCGTCGCGGCACACGACGAGGGGGCCGAGCTGGCAGTGGCCGCACAGGCCGATCCCGCACTGCATGTTCCTCTCGAGGGAGAGCCGCACGCGGTCCGCGGCGACCCCCCGGTCGACGAGCGCGCGGGCCACGATCCGCATCATGACCTCCGGTCCGCAGACGAGCGCGACCGTGTCCTGCTCGTCGAAGGACAGGCGCGAGAGCGCGGCGGTCACGAGCCCGACGGAACCGGTCCAGCCCGCGTCGGCGACGTCGACCGTGAGCTCGACCTCGGCGCCCGCCTCGCGCCACCCGTCGATGTCGTCGCGAAAGATCACCTGGTCCGGGGATCGGGCACCGAGCGCAACCGCGAGCACTCCGTGCCCCGGCGCGCGCGTCGCGAGGCTCCACAGCGCCCCGCGCAGCGGGACGACCCCGATCCCGCCGGCGACGACCACGACGTCGCGCGCGCCGAGCTCCTCGACGCCCCAGGACGTCCCGAACGCTCCCCGAACGCCGACCACGGAGCCGACCTCCGCCGAGCAGAGCGCGTGGGAGACGGCGCCGACGTCCCGGATCGTGTGCCGGAGACCCCGCTCCCCGGGGACCCCGCTCACGGAGATCGCCGCCTCCCCCACCCCGAAGGCCGTCAGCATGGCGAACTGCCCCGGTCGCCACACGACGGGCTCCCCGGAGACGGGCTCGAGCACGACGGTCACGATCCCCTCGGCCTCGACGCGTCGCTCGACGACGCGGTGGGGCACGGGAGCGAGCTCGCCGGCGGCGCTCCCCTCGTCACGGCCTGTGCCGGCAGGGGCGTCAGGTGGGGCGTGCATCGCCGTAGACGTCGAGGAGCCGGATCCGAGTCGCCTCGAGACGCTCGAGGAGCACGGCCCCGAGCCGCTTCATGAGCGCGAACCCGAACGCCGGGTCCGCCTCTGCCTTGTCCCTGAGGCACGTCGCGTCGACCGAGATCGCCCCGACCGGCTCGAGGCTCCGGGCGTCGAAGCTCCACCGGTACGGTGGGAACAGCCAGGACAGCCCGAGCACCGAGCCCGGCCCGAGCGTGTCGATCGCGAGCGGTCCCCGTCCCGGCGCGTGGACCTCGAGGGTGACCCGTCCTCGGCGCAGCAGGTAGAACTCCTCGGCGTGACCGCCTTCTGCGAGGACGAGCTCGTTCGGGCCGAACGCGGCGTTGTGCGCGCATCCCGCTACGAGCACGGACACGTCCGCCGGGAGCCCCGCGAACAGCGGGTGGCGGCCGACGAGCTCGGAGAGGTCCTCGATCATGGTTTCCCCCTTGGCGCAGCCGCGCGCGCCTGTACGCCGTCCGTCGCGCGGATCGCCGCGGCCTCCTCGGTGATGTCGATCCCGACCGGGCACCACGCGATGCACCGCCCGCACCCGACGCATCCGGACGTGTGGAACTGGTCGAACCAGGTCGAGAGCTTGTGAGTCGCCCACTGCCGGTACCGGGAGGCGGCCGACGAGCGGACCGGGCCCCCGTGGACGTAGGAGTGCGCGAGGTCGAAGCACGACGACCAGCGACGCGTGCGCTCGAGCCCGCCGCGCACGTCGCTCACGTCGTCCACGTCCGTGCAGAAGCACGTCGGGCACACCATCGTGCAGTTCCCGCACGACAGGCACCGCTCCGCCACCTCGTCCCATCGCGGGTTCGAGAGGTTGCGCGCGAGAAGCGCCGCGAGCCCGTCGGTGTCGAGCGATCGCCCCATGCGCGCGGCTGCGGCCGCGAGCACCTCGGCGCGTGCGGCACGGTCCGTCGCCGACGAGCGCACGTGCGGCACGTGCTCGAGGAGCGACGCCCCCCGCTCGGAGCCGACCGTCACGACGAGACGGTGCGCCCCGGACCGCGCCTCGCCCCGCGTCGACGCGTGCCCACGGTGCTCCACGTCGCGTGCGTCGACGGGGACGGTCGCCCCGACCTCGGCCATCGCGAGGTCGAACCGCCGGCCACGCGTCTCGCCCGCTCCCTCCGCGCCGCCCGGGGCGCCCCCGACGTGCGCCACGCCCGCGGGCTCGGCGGGTCCCGCGGACGGGCCCGTCCCCATCGAGGTGCAGAAGCACGCGCCGGACGGGCGTCCGCACTCCGCGACGACGACGAACGTCCCTGCACGGCGGTCGCCGTAGCGGCGGTCCCGCACCGGCCCGCCGAGGAGCACGGAGTCGAGCACCTCCAGCCCGGCGAGCTCGCACGGGCGCGCTCCGACGATCGCGAGAGGCCGGTCCGTGTCCCGGCCGTCCTCGAGGACGACCTCCCCGTCCTCCCGCCGCGCGCGCCACACGGTCTGCTCGGACGGGAAGAGCTCTCCCTTGTAGGACGCGGGACCCACCGCCCACCCGAAGAGCTCGCCGTCCCCGTCGTCGTGCCGGACGCGGTAGGAACCGGGCGACTGCTCGTCGTGCCACCCCCGGGGCAGGTCCGACGCCGCGCCGATCGCACCGGGGACGATCGCCCCGTCGCGCACCGTCGGCCCGACCGTCGCATACCCGAGCGCCGCGAGCGCTGCGACGAGCCGGTCGAGACCGTCCGCGAGGACCGTCACGCTGTCCCCGACCCGAAGCTGCGCCACGCCGCGACCTTAGGACCCGTCGGGCGCGACCTCTAGGGTCGAAGTTCCCGAACCCCTACGAGCCCCCGGGGGCGCCCTCGGCGTCGACCCGAGAGGTCGCGACGACGGGACCTGCCGCCGTCGACGGAGATC
>JAJZBW010000102.1 GCA_021798745.1 Actinomycetes bacterium | reverse complement strand
GGGGCTGATGCGTCCCCCGGGGCGAGCGCCCCGGTGAATAGCTTGGAGACAAGACCCGGGCCAGCGGGCCTGGCCGTCGTCTCGACGCTCTTCCCCGGGGAGGCTCGGGCACGCGGCGGTACGCTGGTCCGGTGGAGCCCGCGACGTTCCGCCAGTGGGTTCCCCGTCCGCCGTCCGCCCGGAGGGGTCCTCCGCCACCCTGGGCGGCGCTCCCGCCGTCGGGGCGCGCGGGGCGGGTGGGAGACGCGATAGCGGCGTTCCGTTCCGGTCCGGTGCGTGACACGGGG
The DNA here is from genome assembly GCA_021798745.1 of Actinomycetes bacterium. Classification (GTDB taxonomy): domain Bacteria; phylum Actinomycetota; class Acidimicrobiia; order Acidimicrobiales; family Bog-793; genus JAJZBW01. The sequence goes on along the minus strand of JAJZBW010000102.1, from coordinate 9,489 downwards.
GTCCTCGACGAGGTGGGGGCGGCCGTTCTCGTGCCCGTCGTCGCTCCCGGCACGCGCGGGGCGACGGTGGTGCTCATCCGTCGGTCGGTCGACCTCGTGCGGGACCCCGGGCACGTCGCCTTCCCCGGGGGCCGGCTCGAGACGGGGGAGCCGCCGCTCGAGGCCGCCCTGCGGGAGGCCGAGGAGGAGATCGGGCTCCGACGCGAGGCGGTCGAGGAACGGGGGCTCGTCGACGTCGTGCGTCGTCGTCGCGGGGAGCGCATAGCGGCGTTCCTCGGGCTCCTCGCGTCGCGGCCCGAGCTCGTCGTGAACTCCGGCGAGGTGGAGTCCGTCCTCGAGGTGCCCATCGAGGTGCTCCTCGCGGACGGGGTCGCATGGGAGGAGCGCTGGTCCGACGGGGTCGAGGAGCGCTCCGTGCACTTCTTCGCGGACCACGGGACGCTCGGCGAGGACCTCGTGTGGGGAGTGACGGCCCGGATCCTGTGGAGCCTCTTCGCGCGTTGCGCACGGGAGGGCGACCCGGCCTGACCGCCTCGCGACGCCCCGGCTACTCTGCTCGCTCGGGCCGCGCGACGGCGGCTCCGCGAGCGTGGAGCGTGGCCCTCCGACCATGGACGTCGACCCCGTAGGCACGGCGCCCGCCGGGCGGGTCGCCGCGCACAGGCGCAGGAGGCGGCGAGCGCGTCGGGCGTTCCTCGCGGCGTTCCTCCTCTCGTTCGTCGCGATGGCCGCGTGGAGCCTCGCGACCCCCCTGTTCGCGGCGCCCGACGAGCCCGTGCACGTGATCAAGGCGGCGGCGGTCGTGCGCGGGGAGCTCGTCGGGCAGCTCGCCGGGGGATCGACGGACCCGACCGCGTCGGTGACCGTCCCGGCGTTCTACGCGGGGACACGCAACATCCCGGCCTGCTTCCACCGGCGGCCGACCGTTCCCGCGAGCTGCGCGCCGAGCGCGACGGGAGGGGGCGAGGCCGAGAAGGTCGACATCTACAACGCCCGGTACCCGCCGCTCTACTACGCGATCGTCGGGCTCCCGAGCCTGCTCGGGACCGGCGACACGGAGCTGTACCTCATGCGGCTCCTCTCCGCGCTCCTGTCGTCGCTGTTCGTCGCGACCGCGTTCGCGACCGCCGTCGCGTGGTCGCGCTCGCGCCTCGTGGTCGCCGGGGTCGTCGTCGCGACAACCCCGATGGTGCTGTTCACCGGCGCGGTCGTGAACCCCGTCGGGCTCGAGGCGAGCGCGGCGATAGCGGTGTGGACCGCGGGGGCCGTGCTCGTGCTCGAGCACCTCGACGATCCTCCGCCCGGTCTCGTCGGCGTGCTCGGCGCCTCCGCGTGCGTGCTCGAGCTCGTCCGGGCACTGTCGCCCTTCTGGCTCGCGCTCAGCGCGGTCGTGCTGCTCGGGATCGCGGATCTCCGGCGCCTCCGGTCGTTCGTGTCCGCTCGCTCGGTGCGCGTCGGGCTCGCGGCGGTGCTCGTCGTCGGCGCTCTGTCGGTCGCGTGGATCCTCACGGAGCACGCGTTCGACGTGTACTCGACGACCCCCGTCGGCTACTCGGTCCCCGAGAGCACGATCCTCGAGACGTCGTTCGCGCACAACGACTTCTACGTCCCCGGGATGGTCGGGGTGTTCGGGTGGTTCGACACGTACGCGCCGACGTTCACCTACGTCGCGTGGTACGCGATGGCCGGGTTCGTCGCGCTCGCCGGTGCGGCGGTCGCGCGGCTCAGGCAGGCCGTGGTGCTCGCGGTGTTCGCGCTCTCGATCGTCGTCGTCCCGGTCGCGATCTCCTCGTCCCAGGTCCACCGGTACGGGTTCACGTGGGCGGGGAAGGACACCCTCCCGTTCGCGGTCGGCCTCCCGATCGTGGCGGCCGCGATCGCGGGGACGAGCGTGCTCGGGCGGTTCCGCGCCCGGTTCACCGGGGCCGTCGCGCTCGTCGCGTTCCTCGCCCAGGTCGCGGCCTTCTACGAGATGCTCCGCCGGTACGCGGTCGGGACGGGGGGACCGGACGTCGGGTTCCTCGTGCACCCGATCTGGCAGCCTCCTGTCGGGCTCGTCGCCCCGCTCCTCGTGGAGGCGGCCGCGCTCGCGGGGCTCGGGCTCCTCGCGTACCTCGTCGCACGCGCCGGGGGCGAGCCCGCGGCGGACGCGAACTAGCCTGAGCCCGCACGCTCGGGCCCGAGGGAGAGCACGTGGCAGACGTAGAGATCGGAATCGGGAAGTCGGCGAGGCGCGGGTACTCGCTCGACGAGGTCGTCGTCGTGCCGTCGAGACGGACGCGGGACGCCTCCGACGTCGACCTCTCCTGGAGGCTCGACGCGTTCGACTTCGCGCTCCCGCTCATGGTCGCACCGAGCGACGCGGCCGTGAGCCCGGGCACCGCTGCGGAGATCGCCCGGCTCGGCGGGCTCGCCGTGCTCGACCTCGACGGGCTGTGGACCCGTCACGAGGACCCGGGACCGCTCTTCGAGGAGATCGCCGGGATCGACGCGACCCGTGCGACCCGCCGGCTCCAGGAGCTGTACCTCGCCCCGGTGCGGCCGGAGCTCGTGCGCGAGCGGATCCGGGAGGTGGCCGCGAGCGGGGCGGTCACGTGCGGGGCGGTCACTCCCCAGAGGGCGGCGTCGATGGCCGGGCTGCTCGTCGAGGCGGAGCTCGAGATCCTCGTCGTGCGGGGGACCGTCGTCTCGGCCGAGCACGTCTCGAAGGGGAGCGAGACGCTCGACCTCACGAGCTTCATCCGGAGGCTCGACCTCCCCGTGGTCGTGGGAGGGTGCGCGTCGTACCAGGCGGCCCTCCACCTCATGCGGACCGGAGCGGTCGGGGTGCTCGTCGGGGTCGGGTCGCAGGGGACCTCCACGACGCACGAGGTCCTCGGGATCGGTGCCCCGCAGGCGACGGCGATCGCGGACGCGGTCGGGGCGCGCACGCGGCACCTCGAGGAGACGGGCGTGTACGTCCAGGTGGTCGCCGACGGGGGGGTCGACACGGGCGGCGACGTCGTGAAGGCGATCGCGTGTGGCGCGGACGCGGTGATGCTCGGGTCGCCCGTGGCGGCAGCCCTCGACGCGCCGGGGCTCGGGTTCGACTGGTCCATCGGAGCGGGGCACCCGACGCTTCCGAAGTCGGCGCGAGTCGCCGTCCCGCAGCGGGGCACGCTCGAGGAGATCCTCGTCGGGCCGGCCCACGACGGGAAGGGGAGGACGAACCTGTTCGGGGCCCTGCGGGGTGCGATGGCGAGCTGCGGGTACGCGGACCTTCGCAGCTTCAACAAGGCCGAGGTGATGGTCGCCCCGCCGCGGCGCCGCCCCCGCGAGCGGTGGTCGGCGGACGAGAGGGCACCGGGCCGCTGACCGCTCCCGGGGGGCTCGCGGAACCCGGGGCGTCCCGGCGCGCCGGTTGGGTGCGCTCGGGCGTCGCGTCGCTCCGGATCGCGTCCGGTCGGGCGGACGTCCTCGCGCTCGCGTGGATCGTCCTGCTCGCCGCCGCGTACCTCGCGCCCGCCCTGAAGGACGGATCGGCGTTCGGTCCGGCCGACCTCGGCCGGGGGCTGTCCCTCCTCACGCGGATCCTCCCCGTCGCACCCGCGCTCCACAACTCGATCAACGGGGACACGATCACCCAGGGCGTGCCGTGGAACACGCTCGACTGGACGATCGTGCACCACGGGCAGCTCCCCCTGTGGAACGACCTCTCGGGGACGGGCGTCCCGCAGATGTTCAACTTCGAGTCCGCGCCGCTCTCGCTCCCGACGATGCTCGGGTACCTCGCACCGCTCTCGGCGAGCTACCTCGTGAGCGTCGCCGCGAAGCTCGTCGTCGCGGGGACCGGTGCGTACGTGGCGTGCCGGGTCCTCGGGTGCCGTCCGCTCGCCGGAGCGCTCGGGGGGACGAGCTTCATGCTCGCGGGGTCGTTCTCCGGCTGGCTCGGGTGGTCGGTGGACGGGCCGGTCGCGTGGGCGGGGTGGATCCTCGCGGGGTGCGTCCTCGCGTACAGGTCGCGCCACACGGTGCGCGAGGTCGTGCTCCTCGCCGCGTCGGTCGCGTTCTGCCTCTACGCGGGGTTCCCCGAGTCCTACGTGCTCCTCGCGGTCGGGCTCGGGGTCGTGCTCGTCGCGACGGGGGGCGCGACGCTCGCTCGACGCAGGAGGATCGCGGCTCGCGGGGTCGCGCGCATCGCAGCGGGCGCGCTCGCGGGGGGGATGCTCGCCGCGCCGCTGCTGCTCCCCGGGGTGTCCCTGCTCGCGGGGTCCGCGCGCAACGGGAAGGACGCGGCGACGGGGATCCCTCTCCACCTCGCGACGCTCCTGTTCGCACAGGGGTACGACGGGCTCCCCCTGTCGGGGAGCACCTGGTTCGGGCAGGTCAACTACTACGAGACCGCCGCGTACGTCGGGATCGCGGCCATCGTGCTCGCGGGGGTCGCCCTCCTCACGCAGTGGAGGCGCCCCGCGGTCGTCGGGCTCGGAGCGTCGGTCGTGGCGGGGGTCCTCGTCGTGTACCAGCTCGGTGCGGGCGCCCCCGTCCAGCACCTCCTCGCGAGGCTCGGGCTCAGCGCGGTCGCGCTCCAGAGGATGCAGATGGTCCTCGAGCTCCCGCTCGCTCTCCTCGCAGCGCTCGGGCTCGAGTCCGTGGTGCGCCGGTGGCAGGACCGCGCGACGCGGCTCGCGCTCGCGGCGTCGTCCGCGGTCGTCCTCGCGGTCGTCGCGTTCATGTGGACGAGGGTCGGCGACGCCCGGCTCCCGCCGGCGACGAGCCCGCCGAAGAGCCCGCCGAGCGTCGCGACGCTCGAGTCGCTCCGCCGGGCGAGCCTGATCTGGCCGACGGCGACCGTCGCGCTCGTCCTCGTGCTCCTCGCGGTCGCCACCGTGTCGGCGCGGAGCGCCGCGGGGCGGGCGCGGGGCGCGACCGGGCGCGTCCTCGGGCTCGCGCTCCTCGGCGCGCAGAGCTCGTTCCTCGTGTTCGCGGGAGTCGGGATCAACAGCTACTCCCACGACGCGTTCCCCGTGACCCCCGCGGTCGCGAGGCTCCGGTCGATCGTCGGGACGACGCTCCTCGGGCTCGACTCGGGGAACCGCGACTGCGGGGCGAGCTCGCCCCGGAGCGGGCCGTTCTGCGGGGTGCGCCTGTGGAGGGGGACCGGGCTCTACCCGGTGATGAACGTCGGGTACGCGCTGGACGAGCTCGCGATGCACGACCCGATGACCCCCCAGGCGTACTTCGACGCGTGGCCCGTCCCGAACGCGGATCAGGTGACCCCGGCCAACTTGAACCTGTTCGCCCCGGACGTAGACAGCGTCGCGCTCGCGCGCCTGTACGGGGTCTCCTACGTGCTCGCTCTCCCCGGGCTTCCCGCCCCCGCGGGGATGCGGCCCGTCGCGGACCTCTCGGGCGAGGAGCTCTACTCCGTCCCCCGCTCCGCGCGGTTCTCCTTCGACCGGTCCGGCTCGAGGTCCGGCGCGTCGGTCACGGGCGTCTCGCACCCCGGGGACGCCCGCTACGTCGTGCACGTGCACGCGCCCGTTCTCGCGCGGCTCGAGGTGCGCGTCACGGACGTGAGCGGGTGGCACGCGACGGCGGACGGGCAGCCGGTCGCGATCGAGGCGGCTCCCGGCGACCTCATGAGCATCGTGCTCCCCGCGGGGACGACGGTCGTGGTGCTGCACTACTGGCCGCGCCGACTGAGCGAGGGGATCGCGCTCGCGCTCGTCGCGCTCCTCGCGCTCCTCGCGTGGCCGCTGTCCGCGGTCGCGATGCGGAGGTCCCGGCGCGGGGCGATCTGGAGGACGCGCTCCCACGCGGCCGCGGGCGCGCGGCCCCCCGGAGCGGGCGTCGTGCCGGGAGGTCCCGGGGGGCCCGAGGGAGGGGCCGGGGGCGACGCGCCGCTGGTACCCTCGGCCGGTGGCTGAGCCCTCCTCGCAGCGCGGCGCTCCGGAGCGCGCCGGAGCGTTCGACACGAGCGAGTTCGACCGGGTGCTCGTGGTCGACTTCGGGGCGCAGTACGCGCAGCTCATCGCGCGAAGGGTGCGCGAGGCGAACGTGTACTCCGAGATCGTGCCCCACACGACGAGCGCCGAGGAGATGCTCGCGCGGCGCCCGAAGGGGATCGTGCTGTCGGGAGGGCCGAGCTCCGTGTACGCGGACCGGGCCCCGTCGCTCGACCCCGCGGTGTACGAGTCGGGCGTCCCCCTCCTCGGGATCTGCTACGGAGCCCAGCTCCTCGCGAGGGACCTCGGAGGCGAGGTCGCGCGGACGGGATCGGGTGAGTACGGGCGGACTCCGGCCGTCCCGGTCGCGCCCTCCCGGCTCCTCGGGGGCTGGGAGAGCCCGTCCGCGGTGTGGATGAGCCACGCGGACTCGATCACGCGTGCGCCGGTCGGCTCGACGGTCACGGCGGGCGCGCCCGGCGCGCCGGTCGCGGCGTTCGAGGACGTCGTCCGCGGCGTCTACGGGGTGCAGTTCCACCCCGAGGTCGTCCACACGGACCGGGGCCAGGAGGTGCTCGAGCGCTTCCTTCTCGAGGTGTGCGGGTGCCGACCCACGTGGACCCGGGCGTCGGTCGCCGAGCACGCGGTCGCGGCCGTCCGCTCCGCGGTCGGCACGGGGCGGGTCCTCTGCGCGCTCTCGGGCGGGGTGGACTCGGCCGTCGTCGCGGCGCTCGTCGCGCGTGCGGTCGGCGACCAGCTCACGTGCGTGCTCGTCGACACCGGCCTCATGCGGGCCGGGGAGGCCGAGCAGGTCGAGGAGACGTTCCGCAGGCAGTTCGAGGTGGACCTCGTGCACGTGCGCGCCGCCGACCGGTTCCTCGCGGCCCTCGAGGGCGTGGTCGACCCCGAGCAGAAGAGGAAGAGGATCGGGGAGCTCTTCATCCGGATCTTCGAGGAGGTCGCGCGCGACCTCTCCGACGTGCGGTTCCTCGCGCAGGGAACCCTGTACCCCGACGTGGTCGAGTCCGGGGAGGGCGAGGCGGCGACGATCAAGTCGCACCACAACGTCGGGGGGCTCCCCGAGGAGATGGACCTCGAGCTCGTGGAGCCGCTCCGGCTCCTGTTCAAGGACGAGGTCCGCGCCGTCGGCGAGGAGCTCGGCCTGCCCGAGGAGATCGTCTGGCGGCAGCCTTTCCCCGGCCCGGGGCTCGCGGTGCGCGTCGTCGGGGAGGTGACCGCGGAGCGCGTCGAGATCGTCCGTCGGGCAGACGCCGTCGTGCTCGAGGAGGTGCGGCGCGCGGGCCTCGACCGGGAGCTGTGGCAGGCGTTCGCCGTCCTCCCGGCGGTACGGTCGGTCGGGGTGATGGGAGACGAGCGGACCTACGCGTACCCGATCGTCGTGCGGGCGGTCACGAGCGAGGACGCGATGACCGCGGACTGGGCGCGGCTCCCCTACGACGTGCTCGAGCGGATCTCGGGCAGGATCATCAACGAGGTGCCGGGGGTCAACCGCGTCGCGTACGACGTGACCTCGAAGCCGCCGGGCACCATCGAGTGGGAGTGACGCCCCTTCGCGGACGCGACGAGCTCCTCGACGGGCTGAACCCGTCGCAGCGGGAGGCGGTCGAGCACGGGTCGGGCCCGCTCGTCGTGATCGCCGGGGCGGGATCGGGAAAGACCCGGGTCCTCACGAGGCGCGTCGCGTGGCTCCTCGCGAACGGGGTCCCCCCCTCGCGGGTTCTCGCGATCACGTTCACGAACAAGGCCGCCGACGAGATGCGCAGGCGCGTCGTCGAGCTCGTCGGGGACGAGGCGCGCCCGATGTGGATCTCGACGTTCCACTCGGCCTGCGTCCGCATCCTCCGCCGCGACGCCTCGCGTGCGGGCTACCGCCCGGGGTTCTCGATCTACGACGACGGCGACTCGAGGAGGCTCGTCGAGCACGTGCTCGACGACCTCGGGGTCGACACGAAGAGGTTCCCGGCGCGCGCCGTGCTCGGGGCGATCAGCCAGGCGAAGTCCGAGCTCCTCGACGCGGGCGCGTACGAGTCTCGTGCGTACACGATCTACGAGCGCCGGATCGCGGAGGTGTTCGCGGAGTACGAGAGGAGGCTCCTGCGGGCGAACGCGCTCGACTTCGACGACCTCCTCGGGGCCGCGGTCCGGCTCCTGCGCGAGGACCGGGAGGTGCTCTCGTACTACCAGGAGCGGTTCGCGCACCTGCTCGTGGACGAGTACCAGGACACGAACAAGGCCCAGAACGAGCTCGTCACGGCGATCGGGGCGCTGCACCGCAACGTGTTCGTCGTCGGGGACTCGGACCAGAGCATCTACCGGTTCCGGGGAGCAGAGGTCCGCAACCTCCTCGACTTCGCGCACGCGTTCCCCGAGGCGCGGACGGTGGTGCTCGACCAGAACTACCGCTCGACCCAGCACATCCTCGACGCGGCGAACGCGGTGATCGGCAACAACGTCCTGCGACAGGACAAGGCCCTGTGGAGCTCGCTCGGTCCGGGCGACAGGATCCGTCGCTACCGAGCGGGCGACGAGCGCGACGAGGCCGCGTTCGTGGCGGGCGAGATCGCGAGCCTCCGGTCCGAGCGGGGCGTCGCGCCGGGGGACGTCGCGGTGTTCTACCGGACGAACGCGCAGAGCCGTGCGCTGGAAGAGGCGCTCGCGACGCGGGGGATCGCGTACAAGGTCGTCGGGGGGACCCGGTTCTACGACCGGAGGGAGGTGCGCGACGCGCTCGCCTACCTCCGTCTCGTCGAGAACCCGGCGGACGAGGTCTCCCTGCGACGCGTCCTCAACGTCCCGAAGCGAGGGATCGGCGCGACGACGGTCGCTCGTGTCGCCGCGCTCGCGTCGAGCGAGGGGGTCGACTTCGCGACGGCGCTCGCTCGGTGCGACGAGGCCGGGGTGTCGGGGAGGTCCCTGAAGGGCGTGCGGTCGTTCCTCGAGGTCCGTGACTCGCTCTCGCCTCTCGCCTCGGGCGCTCCCTCCGAGGTGCTCGCCGCGGTGCTCGACGCGACCGGCTACCGCGAGGCGCTCGCGCTCGAGGCCTCCGCCCCGGGGGCGGGCGGGCACGAGGCGGAGGGCCGGCTCGAGAACCTGGACGAGCTCGAGAACGTCGCGTCGCACTTCGAGGACCTCGAGGGCTTCCTCGCGACGACCGCCCTCGTCGCCGCGACGGACGACCTCGGGGAGCCGGACGGCCGGGTGAGCCTCATGACCCTCCACGCCGCGAAGGGGCTCGAGTTCGCGGTCGTGTTCCTCACGGGGATGGAAGAGGGCGTGTTCCCGCACGAGCGGGCGCTGTCCGAGCCGGACGACCTCGAGGAGGAGAGGCGCCTCGCGTACGTGGGGATCACGCGCGCCCGCGACCTGCTGTACCTCACGACGACCTACGTGCGGACCGTGTTCGGGGTCACGCGCGAGAGCCTCGTGAGCAGGTTCGTGAAGGAGATCCCCGAGCAGCTCCTCGAGGACGTGTCGGGGTCGCTGTCCGCGGGGTTCGCGACGGGCTGCCTCGGAGCGCCCGCACCGGGACCGCGCCCCGGAC
>JAJZBW010000101.1 GCA_021798745.1 Actinomycetes bacterium | reverse complement strand
ACGAGCACGGGGGGGCCGCCCTCCGGCGCGTCCCGCCCACGGGCCGCGCGGCCCGGGACGGGTCGCGCCGGAGGGCGGCCGTCGGGCGGTGCGAGGCGCAAGGGAGGACGGCGCTGATCGACCTTCGAGCGGCCCGGGCGGACCCGGACCCGGTCCGGGTGGCTCTCGCCCGCAAGGGAGCCGCCGGTCTGTTCGACGAGCTCCTCGAGGCGGACGCCTCGTGGCGCGGCGCCGTGGCCCGCGTCGACGCGCTCCGGGCCGCGACGAAGTCGAAGGGCCGGCCGAGCGACGAGGAGCGCGCCGCGATGTCGCTCGCGAAGTCCGAGCTGCGCGACGCGGAGGGCGAGCTCTCGACCGCTCGTGAGCGCCTCGACGAGCTGCTCGCGCGCGTCCCGAACCCCCCGGACCCGTCGGTGCCGGACGGCGCGAGCGACGAGGACGCAGAGGAGCTCCGCCGCGTCGGAGCGCTCCCCGTGCACGGGTTCGCGGTCCGTGACCACGTCGAGCTCGGGGGGTTCGACCTCGAGCGCGGCGCGCGGCTGTCCGGGGCGAGGTTCGCGTACCGGGTCGGCCCGGTCGCGCTGGTCGAGCTCGCGCTCTACCGGTACGCGCTCGAGGCGGTCGGTGCGAAGGGGCACGTCCCGGTGCTCCCCCCGGTCCTCGTGCGCGAGGAGGCCATGTACGGGACGGGCTTCCTGCCGACCGAGCGCTCGAACCTCTACGTGGTCGAGCCGGACGGGATGTACCTGACGGGCACCTCCGAGGTCGCGCTCGCCGCGATGCACCTCGGGGAGGTCCTGAGCGGCGCGGACCTCCCCGTCCGGTACGCCGGGTACTCGACGTGCTTCCGCCGAGAGGCGGGTGCGGCGGGGAGGGACACGCGGGGGATCTTCCGTGTCCACCAGTTCGACAAGGTGGAGATGTTCTCCTTCGTCGAGCCCGACTCCTCCCGCGACGAGCACGAGAGGATGCTCGCGATCGAAGAGGAGCTCGTCCAGGGCCTCGGGCTCGCCTACCGCGTCGTGAACGTCGCGGCGGGGGACCTCGGCGCGCCCGCGGCGAAGAAGTACGACATAGAGGCGTGGATACCGAGCCAGGGGCGCTACCGCGAGATCACCTCCTGCTCGAACGACACGGACTACCAGGCCCGGAGGCTGTCGACGCGCTATCGCGCCTCGGACGGCGAGGCCCCCCGGCACGTCCACACGCTCAACGGGACCGCGATGACGGCGCGCTGGCTGATCGCGCTGCTCGAGACCTACCAGGACGAGTCCGGGTCCGTCACGATCCCCGAGCCGCTCGTCGCGCTCGGCGCTCCGGCGAGGGTCGACGCGACCGGGCGCTGACGCGCCGGCCGACCGCGGGACGCTCGTCTAGCTCGGCAGGCTCGGGCATCCCGGGGGGAAGTGGTCGAGCGGGCCGTGACCCGAGCCGAGGCGCCAGTCGCGTGCGGACTCGATCGCCGCGACCACGTAGCGCTTCGCACGGGAGACGGCCTCGAGGGGAGGGAGGCCGCGTGCGATCCCTGCGCAGATCGCCGCGGAGAACGTGCACCCGGTGCCGTGCACGTTCTCGGTCCGGACCATCGGCGACGCGAGGGACGTGACGGTCGTGCCGTCGAACGCGACGTCGACCGCGTCGTCGCCGAGGAGGTGGCCGCCCGTGACGACCGCGTACGCGACGCCGAGCGAGTGGAGCTCGCGCGCGGCCTCCTCCATCGCCGCGACCGTCCGGATGCCCCGCCCGAGGAGGGCCTCGGCCTCCGCGAGGTTCGGGGTGGCGACGAGCGCGTGCGGGAGGAGGCGGTGGTAGGCGGCGACGGCGTCCCCCTCGAGAAGGGCCGAGCCGGAGGAGGCGACCATCACGGGGTCGACCACGAGCGGGGGGAGGCGTCCCTCGGCCGCCCGCGACGCGAGCGCCTCGACGATGGCGAGAGTCGCGAGCATCCCGGTCTTCGCCGCGACCACCGGGAAGTCGCCGAGAACGGCGTCGATCTGCATGTTCACGAGAGCCGGGTCGAGCGCGAACGAGGCGCTCACCGACCGCGTGTCCTGCGCGGTGACCGCGGTCACGGCGAGCGTCCCGAACACCCCGTGCGCGGCGAACGCGCGAAGGTCCGCCGCGATCCCCGCCCCGCCTCCCGAGTCCGTTCCCGCGATCGTGAGCGCGACCGGGGGCGTCCCGTGGCCCGGAGAGGCCCCGCGTCCCTCGAGCTCGGTCGTTCCGGTCGCCACGACGCGAACCGTAGCCCCGCGGGACCGAGGCGGCGCGTCGTCCGCCCCGTGAGGAGCTCCCTCCCCTCGGGTTGGCCCGTCCGGGGGCCGTGCGGGCCCGTCGGGGCGCTGTGTGAACATCGTGTAAAGTGAAGGCCTGCCGGGCCAAAGACGTCCCAGCGCGCAGATTCCGACGGACGAGTGGACATCGGAGCGGCGCGGCCCGAGTGGCCGGGCACCGAGCGGGCGAGGGACGTGATGGCAGGTCGCAGTCGACGGCGCGGTCTCTACGACGCGCGCATGGAGCACGACTCGTGCGGGGTGGCGTTCGTGGCGGACATGGTCCGCGGCCCGAGCCACGAGATCGTCGACCTCGCGCTCCGGGCGCTCGAGAACCTCGCGCATCGCGGGGCGTTCGGGGCGGACCCGGAGACGGGCGACGGCGCGGGGATCCTCATACAGATGCCGGACCGGCTCTTCCGCGAGGTCGCGGGCGTCGCGCTCCCGCCGAGGGGGAGCTACGCGTCCGGCATGGCGTTCCTCCCGGCAGACGCCCGCGAGGCGGCACGCGCCGAGGAGGAGGTCGCGAGGATCGCGCGCGAGGAGGGCCTCGCGGTGCTCGCGTGGCGGAGCGTTCCCGTCGAGATCGGGGTCGCGGGAGCGGCGGCGCGGGCGGTCGCCCCCGCGTTCCGGCAGGTGTTCCTCGCCGCGGACCCCGCGAGCGATGCGTCCGGAGCGTCGGGCGACCGGCTCGAGAGGCTCGCGTACGTCGTGCGCAAGCGCGTCGAGCACGCGGTCCCGGGGTGCTACTTCCCGTCGCTCTCGACGCGGACGTTCGTGTACAAGGGGATGCTCTCGACCGAGCAGCTGAGGCGGTTCTTCCCGGACCTCGCGGACGAGAGGTGCGCGAGCCCGCTCGCGCTCGTGCACTCGAGGTTCTCGACGAACACGTTCCCGTCGTGGCCGCTCGCCCACCCGTACCGGCTGGTCGCGCACAACGGCGAGATAAACACGATCGGAGGCAACCGGAACTGGATGCGCGCTCGCGAGGCGCTTCTCGCGACCGACCTGATCCCCGGGGACATCGGGCGCATCCTGCCGGTGCTCACCGAGGGCGCGAGCGACTCGGCGTCGCTCGACGAGGCGCTCGAGCTGCTCCACCTCACGGGGCGCTCCCTCCCGCACGCGGTGCTCATGACGATCCCGGAGGCGTGGCAGGAGAACCGCGAGATGGACGCGGCCCGCCGGGCGTTCTACAAGTTCCACGGGTGCGTGATGGAGCCGTGGGACGGCCCGGCGGCCGTCGCCTTCACGGACGGGACGGTGATCGGGGCGGTCCTCGACCGAAACGGGCTCCGGCCCGCGCGGTACTGGATCACGGAGGACGGGCTCGTCGTGCTCGCCTCCGAGGTGGGCGTGCTCGAGCTCGACCCGGCGCGCGTCGTCCGGAAGGGACGGCTCCAGCCCGGGAAGATGTTCCTCGTCGACACGGCTGCGGGGCGCGTGGTCGACGACGCGGAGCTCAAGTCGACTCTCGCCGACGAGCACCCCTACGAGGAGTGGGTCGGTGCGAACCTCCTCCGGCTCTCCGAGCTCCCCCGGCGCGACATGCTCGTTCCGCAGCACGCGTCGGTCGTCCGCCACCAGAGGCTGTTCGGCTTCACGACCGAGGAGCTCCGGCTCGTCGTCGGCCCGATGGCGACGACCGGGGCGGAGCCGATCGGCTCGATGGGCTCGGACACCCCTCTCGCGGTGCTCTCCTCCCGTCCCCGCCTGCTGTTCGACTACTTCAGCCAGCTCTTCGCCCAGGTCACGAACCCGCCGCTCGACGCGATCCGCGAGGAGCTCGTCACGTCGCTCGCGGCGACCATCGGGCCCGAGAAGAACCTGCTCGAGCCCGGCCCGGCGTCGTGCCGCCAGATCGTGCTCGAGTTCCCGGTCATCGACAACGACGACCTCGCGAAGCTGCTGTACGTGAACGAGCACGGCGAGACGCCCGGGTTCCGGAGCTTCGCCATCGACGGGCTGTACCCGGTCGCGGGGGGAGGCGCGGCGCTGCGCGAGTCCGTCGAGCGAGTGTGCGACGAGGTGCTCTCGGCGATCGACCAGGGGGCGAACGTCGTCGTGCTCTCGGACCGGCACTCGAGCCGCGAGCTCGCACCCATACCGTCGCTGCTTCTCACGGCCGCTGTCCACCACCATCTCGTTCGCGAGCGCGCCCGGACGCGCACCGGCCTCGTGGTGGAGACGGGCGAGGCCCGCGAGGTGCACCACATGGCGCTCCTCGTCGGGTACGGGGCCGCCGCCGTGAACCCGTACCTCGCGATCGAGTCCGTCGAGGACATGGCCCAGAGGGGGGACCTCGGGGACGTCCCCGTTCGCACGGCCGTGCACAACTACGTGAAGGCCGCGGGCAAGGGCGTGCTGAAGGTGATGTCGAAGATGGGGATCTCGACGATCGCCTCCTACACGGGCGCCCAGGTCTTCGAGGCAGTCGGCCTCGACTCGTCGGTGGTCGACCAGTACTTCACGGGGACGGCGAGCCGGATCGAGGGATCGGACCTCCGGGCGATCGCCCGGGAGGTCGCGGCGAGGCACCACCTCGCGTGGGACGAGCGCGAGGCGGAGCTCGCGCACCGGGAGATCTCCGTCGGCGGGGAGTACCAGTGGCGACGCGAGGGGGAGCACCACCTGTTCAACCCGCGGACGGTCTTCAAGCTGCAGCACGCGACCCGGTCCAAGAGGTACGAGATCTTCAAGCAGTACACCTCCCTCGTGGACGACCAGTCCGAGCGGCTCGCGACGCTCCGGGGCCTGCTCCGGCTGAGGACGGGCGAGGCCGCGGCGCGCGCCGCCGTCCCCCTCGAGGAGGTCGAGCCCGTCGAGGCGATCCTCCGGCGCTTCGCGACGGGTGCGATGTCCTACGGGTCGATCTCCGCCGAGGCGCACGAGACCCTCGCGGTCGCGATGAACCGGCTCGGGGGGAAGTCGAACACGGGCGAGGGAGGCGAGGACCCCGAGCGGTTCCGCGTGGACCCGAACGGCGACTCGCGGCGGAGCGCGATCAAGCAGGTCGCGTCGGGTCGCTTCGGGGTCACGAGCGAGTACCTCGTGAACGCGGACGACATCCAGATCAAGATGGCCCAGGGCGCGAAGCCGGGCGAGGGCGGCCAGCTCCCCGGGGCGAAGGTCTACCCCTGGATCGCGCGCACGAGGCACTCGACTCCCGGCGTGGGGCTCATCTCGCCGCCTCCGCACCACGACATCTACTCGATCGAGGACCTCGCGCAGCTCATCCACGACCTGAAGAACGCGAACCCGAGAGCGCGGATCAGCGTGAAGCTCGTCGCGGAGGTCGGCGTCGGGACGGTCGCGGCGGGGGTCGCGAAGGCACACGCCGACGTCGTGCTCATCTCCGGCCACGACGGGGGAACGGGTGCGGCGCCCCTCACCTCGCTCAAGCACGCGGGCGCCCCGTGGGAGCTCGGGCTCGCGGAGACTCAGCAGACGCTCGTGCGCAACGGCCTGCGCGACCGGATCGTCGTGCAGGCGGACGGGCAGATGAAGACGGGTCGTGACGTCGTCGTCGCGGCTCTTCTCGGGGCAGAGGAGTTCGGGTTCGCGACCGCCCCGCTCGTCGTCTCCGGGTGCGTGATGATGCGCGTCTGCCACCTCGACACGTGCCCGGTCGGGATAGCGACCCAGAACCCCGAGCTGCGGAAGAGGTTCTCGGGACGCCCGGAGTTCGTGGAGACCTTCTTCCGGTTCGTCGCGGAGGAGGTCCGCGAGCACCTCGCGGCGCTCGGGTTCCGCTCCGTCGAGGAGGCCGTCGGGCACGTCGAGTGCCTCGACGTCGCGCCCGCTCTCGACCACTACAAGGCGCGCGGCCTCGACCTCTCGCCGCTTCTCGTCGCGGAGACCTCCGTGCACGGGGAGTGCGCGCTCCACCAGGTCGTCGGGCAGGACCACGGGCTCGAGGACGCGCTCGACCAGGAGCTGATCGCACGGTGCGCGCCCGCGATCGAGCGCCAGGAGCCCGTCGAGCTCGAGCTCGCGGTGCGCAACGTGCACCGCACGCTCGGGACGATGCTCGGCTCCGAGGTCACGCGCGCCCACGGCGCGCAGGGTCTCGCGGACGGGACGATCCGATGCGTCCTTCGCGGATCGGCGGGCCAGAGCTTCGGTGCGTTCCTTCCTCCCGGGATCGAGCTCACGCTCGTAGGGGACGCGAACGACTACCTCGGAAAGGGACTGTCGGGCGGACGGATCGTCGTGCGCCCGCCCGACAGCTCCCCGTTCGCGGCCGAGGAGAACGTCATAGCGGGCAACGTGCTGTGCTACGGGGCGACCTCCGGGGAGGTCTTCGTCCGCGGACAGGTCGGGGAGCGCTTCTGCGTGCGGAACTCCGGCGCGACGGCGGTCGTGGAGGGGGTGGGCGACCACGCCTGCGAGTACATGACGGGCGGGACGGTGGTCGTGCTCGGGGAGACGGGGCGGAACTTCGCCGCGGGGATGTCGGGCGGGGTGGCCTTCGTGCACGATCCGGCGGGGAGGCTCGCGTTGCGCGCGAACCGCGCGATGGTCGACCTCGACCCGCTCGACGGCGAGGACGCCGAGACCGTTCGGGGGCTTCTCGCGCGCCACCGCGAGCTGACCGGGTCCGCGCTCGCGGCGCGGATCCTCGCCCGAGTGGACGAGGTGCTCGGCGAGTTCGTGAAGGTGATGCCGCGCGACTACAAGAGGGTGCTCGCCGCGACGGTCGACGCCCAGCGGCGGGGCGTGTCCGTGGAGGACGCGATCATGGCGGCGGCACATGGCTGACCCCCGGGGCTTCCTCCACTACGCCCGCCGCGGCCCGGTCCGCCGGCCCGTCGAGCTGAGGATCCACGACTGGAACGAGGTCTACGAGCCCTTCCCAAAGGAGGAGCTGCGCGACCAGGCCGCACGGTGCATGGACTGCGGCATCCCGTTCTGTCACGAGGGGTGCCCGCTCGGGAACCTCGTGCCGGAGTGGAACGACCTCGTCTGGCGGGGGCGGCTCGCGGACGCGAGCCAGCGTCTCCACGCGACGAACAACTTCCCGGAGGTCACGGGCCGGCTCTGCCCCGCGCCGTGCGAGGGGTCGTGCGTGCTCGGGATCGGGGACGACCCCGTGAGCATCAAGCAGGTCGAGCTCGAGATCGCGGAGTGGGCCGGGGGAGAGGGGCTCCTCCCGGTGACCCCGTCGCCCGCCACGGGAAAGCGTGTCGCGGTCGTCGGGTCCGGGCCCGCGGGGCTCGCCGCGGCCCAGCAGCTCACGCGCGCGGGCCACGAGGTCGTCGTGTACGAGCGCGCCGAGCGTGTCGGGGGGCTCCTGCGGTACGGAGTCCCCGAGTTCAAGCTCGAGAAGTCCGTCGTCGACCGGAGGCTCGCGCAGATGGTGGCCGAAGGCACGGAGCTCCGGACGCGCACGCACGTGGGGTCCTCCGAGCTCTGCTTCCCCGGCTCTGCGGCGCCGGGGCACGTCGTCGTGCCGGCCGAGCAGCTTCTCGACGAGTTCGACGCGGTCGTGCTCGCGATCGGGGCGACGCGACCTCGCGACCTCGCGGTTCCCGGCAGGCGCCTCGGCGGGGTGCACTTCGCGATGGAGCACCTGAAGGGCGCGAACCTCGTGTGCGAGTCGGCCCTCCGTGCGCCCCCGGTCACGGCGGCGGGCAAGGACGTCGTGATCGTCGGCGGCGGGGACACGGGAGCAGACTGCCTCGGGACCGTGCACCGACAGGGCGCCCGATCGGTCCGGCAGCTCGAGATCCTCGCGGAGCCCCCGGCGACGCGCCCGCAGGGGAACCCGTGGCCGACGTGGCCGCTCGTGCTACGCAGCGCAGCCGCGCACGAGGAAGGCGGGGAGCGGCTGTACTCGCTCGCGACGACCGAGCTCGTCGGGGACGCGGCCGGCAACGTGCGTGCGCTCCGGGCGGAGCGGGTCGCGCAGGTCCTCGAGGGCGGGCGCCCGGCGTTCCGTCCCGTCGGCGAGGACCCCGTCGAGATCGAGTGCCAGCTCGTCCTCCTCGCGCTCGGCTTCTCCGGACCCGAGCGCGAGGGAGTCGTCGAGGAGCTCGGGTGCGCGCTGGACGCGCGGGGAAACGTCGCGGTCGACTCGGCGTTCATGACGAGCGTCGACGGAGTGTTCGCGTGCGGCGACGCGGCCCGGGGGCAGAGCCTCGTCGTGTGGGCGATCGCGGAGGGGCGCTCGGCGGCTGCCGCGGTCGACCGCTATCTCGTCGGCTCGACCGACCTCCCCGCGCCGCTCCGGCCGGGGGCGGTCGCGCTCGGCTAGGGACGGCTCGGGGGATCTGTGGACGAGCGCGCGCTCGACGAGGTCCGAGACGAGCTCCGCCGGCTCGCGGACCGGCTCGGAGACCTCGCCTACGACGAGCTCCGCCGCGCGGTGTCCGCGGGGGAGGGTGAGCGCCCGGATGCCGAGCGCCGCCTCGCACGCGCGCGGCGGGCGGTCGAGCGCGCGATCTCGATCCTCTCGTCGCGCGGCGCCGACGGCGAGTGACCGCGGGCGCGCGGACGCTCGTCGGGCCCGGCGGACGGACCGCTCCGGGCACGCAGCGCGACCGCGACCGGACGCCCCGCGCTCCTCGCGAATCGGGCTCGGCGTGCCAAATGTCTCGCTTCGTGCGCAGACGACCCCTCCTCGTGGCGGTATGTGCAAGATTTCCCCTTGTACGGACGGTTTGCCGCCCGTACGCTGCGAGCGGGCGATGCGTTGATCTCCGGCGCTCGTAGCACTGGTCGCCAGCATCCCGGGGGGAGCGAGTGGCGAAACCGGCGCCCGACGCCAGGAGCCACGCGCAACCAAGGGAGGATCATGAACGTCCGCTATCACCTCGGACGCCGACTCGCTGCCCTCGCGGTGACGGGAGGAGCGGCGACCGCGCTGTTCGGCGGCTCGCCCGTCCACACGCAGTTCTCGGCGAGCCAGAGCCACACGGCCACCATCATTGGCGGCACGGTGAACGAGTCCGTGACGAACGGCGACTTCACGTGCTCGGGGCTCGTCCCGCCGAACAACGGTCCGGAGAACGGGAGCAACCCGCCTGTGACCTACCCGGGACAGACGTGCAACGAGACCGTCACGTTCGCGAACACGGGGAGCGTCCCGGAGAGCTTCGACATCACGCTCGGGACGATCAACGGGACCGCGGGCGCGCTCGCCAACCTCGACCAGCTCGTGTTCACGGTCGGCGGAACCAACTACACGTACGCGCAGATCACGGGCGCTCCCGGCCCGATACACGTCGCGACGATCGCGCCAGGCGCGAACCTTGCCTCCACGATCACGATCGGTCTCGCCGCGAACAACTCGGACAGCGCCCAGAACGCGTGGAACGGCGGGTACGTGCACATCCCCTACACGGTCACCGCGACGCCGTCGGCTAGCTGACCAGACGGCGGGGGGGCAGGGGGCCCGTCGCCGCCCGCCGCACCGGGACCACCGGTCGCGGGCGGGCGGCGTCGGGCCACCGCCGACGCGGGCAAGGAGTGGACGACGGTGGCGACGGATCTGCTGGGCGGTTCTCCGGGCGTGCGCGAGGCGACCGGGTTGCGCGCGCACAGCGCGCGCCGGGCG
>JAJZBW010000100.1 GCA_021798745.1 Actinomycetes bacterium | reverse complement strand
GCCGGGGA
This sequence comes from Actinomycetes bacterium, assembly GCA_021798745.1. Classification (GTDB taxonomy): domain Bacteria; phylum Actinomycetota; class Acidimicrobiia; order Acidimicrobiales; family Bog-793; genus JAJZBW01. The sequence goes on along the minus strand of JAJZBW010000100.1, from coordinate 9,883 downwards.
CGACACGGCGGAAGTCGACGACGACCTCCCCGAGCCCGAGCGCCCCTCGGCGCCCGGAGCGGACTCGGGCGGCGCCGGAGGGTGACCGGCGTCGTGCTCCGCGTGAGCGCGCTCGCGAAGGAGTACGCGGCGAGCGGCGCCGGGCTCGGGCCCGGCGTGATCCGGGCGGTCGACGGTGTCTCGTTCGAGGTGCGCGATCGGGAGGCGCTCGCCGTCGTCGGGGGCGCGGGATCGGGCAAGACGGCGCTCGCGCGCTGCATCGCCGCCGTCCGACCGGCGACCTCGGGACACGTCGAGATCGCAGGGACCGTCGTCGTGGGGCGGTCCTCGCGGTCGCTCCGAGCGGCGCGCCGCCGCGTCCAGCTCGTGACCGAGGAGTGGGGCTCGTCGCTGGGCCCGCGCCGCACCGCCGGCGCCCTCGTCGCCGAGACCGTCCGGGCCGCAGGGAGCAGAGCCGGACCGTCCCGGGACCGGGCGCACGAGCTGCTCGACCTCGTCGGGGCCGAGCCGGCGACCTACGACCGGCGACCGGCCGAGCTGTCCGACGCGGAGAGGTTCATGGTGTGCCTCGCACGCGCCCTCGCGGTCGGTCCCGCGCTCCTCGTGTGCGACGACCCGCTCCGGCGGCTCGACGCGTCCGCGCGCGCCGAGCTCCTCGAGGTGCTCTCCGAGCTGAGGCGACGGACCTCGCTCCCGATCGTCTACCTCGCGCGCGACCTCTCCGGGGCGCTCCGGCTGTGCGACCGCGTGGCGACCATGCACCGCGGCGAGATCGTCGAGATCGCGGAGCCAGGCGTCCTCGCGACCGGAGCCCTCCACCCGTACACGCGAGCGCTCCACGTCGCGGGGGGCGCGGCGGGCGCGCCGCTCGTGCTCGTCGGCGACCCGCCCGATCCGCGGGTGCGGCCCGACGGATGCACGCTCCACGCGCTCTGTCCTGTGGCGCGTTTCCGCTGCACACGGGACCATCCGGCGCTCGCCGAGCTCGCTCGCGGACACCGTGTGGCGTGCCACTTCCCCGGCGCCTCTCCCGACGGGCCGGACGACGGACGGACACCCGGGGTCACGGTCTCCCGCGGGGCGTGACTGCGCGGGCTATCCGTGTCGCCCGACCCCGGCGAGCCCCGGGCGGCGGCGCGGCCGCGCCCGCTCGGGCGCGCCCACGCGCGGGCGACGTGGGGACGAGCACGCGTGACGACGCACGGGCCGCGCGGCGAGGGGCGAGGTCTGCCGGGGAGAAGAGCCCCACCCGGCGCGCCGCAGGAGCGCACGGTCGCGGGATCGACATATCCTCACACCGCAGATGGCGCCACGACGTGGCCCGTGCATGTCTCGCCGCTGCCAATTGGCCCTAGCACCTGTACCTTTTGCCCCCTAGCATGCAGGTGTGTTGGTGACACGCGACAAGCCATAATCTCACCACCCGAGGTGGCAGCACTGACACCAAGAGCGGCGAGGGGCGCTGGACGGGGGTGACGAGGGGCCGTGCACCACCGTGGCACGCCCTCCGGAGCGACGCACGGAGCGCGCGATGCAGATGGCTGACGGGACGCCCGAGACGCGGGAGGCGACGCGTGTCGCCCGGGCGACGGGCGGGTCGTCCGGCGCGCCGAGACCGGTGCTCGTGCTCGAGCACGACCCCGAGCTCGTCGACGCGGTCGCCGACGCGCTCGGCGACGCGCTCGGCGGACGCTACGAGGTCCGGGCGATCTCGAACGCAGACCCCCTCACGGGCCTCGCCCTCGCCGACCGCGCGGTCGTCGTCCTCGGGCCCGCCTCCTCGGACCGGGACACGATCGCGCGCGTCGGGGACATCGCTCGCTCGCGACCCGGCCTCGGCGCGCTCGTGCTCGTCGAGCGCGCCTCCGCGGACCTGCTCCGGACCGCGCTCCGCGCGGGGATCGACGACGCGCTCGAGATGTCCTCCGCGCCCGACGACCTCCTCGAGGCCGTCGACGCGCTCTGGTCGCGCCTCGAGGTCAGCCGCGTCTCGTCCAACGGGCAACACCCGGGCCGCCCGGGCCTCGCGACGGTGACGACCGTGTTCTCCCCGAAGGGAGGGGTCGGGAAGTCGGTCGTGGCGATCAACCTCGCCGTCGCGCTCGCACGCGGAGCGGAGAAGCCCGTCGCGATCCTCGATCTCGACCTGCAGTTCGGCGACGTCGCAGTGATGCTGCGCCTGCAGCCGGTCCACACGATCGTCGAGGCCGCCGCGGCGGGCGACCAGCTCGACGAGGTGCTGATGTCGAGCCTCGTCGCGCGCCACGACCCGAGCGGTGTCCTCGTCCTCGCGGCCCCGACGACCCCGTCGGCGGCCGACCAGATCCGTCCGAAGGACATGCTCACGATCCTCGGGGTCCTCCGGACCATGTGCAGCCACGTCGTCATAGACACGCCACCGCACCTGGACGAGGTCGTGCTCCAGGCAGTGTCCGAGAGCGACGACGTGGCGTTCGTCGTCGGGATGGACGTCCCGTCGGTGAAGAACGCCCGTCTCGGGCTCCAGGCGTTCGAGCTCGTGCAGCTCCCCCTCGAGAAGGTCGTCCTCGTGCTCAACCGGGCGGACTCGAAGGTCCACCTCGCGGTGCGCGACGTCGAGCGGTCGCTGCAGGTGAAGGTGGACGTGAACCTCCCGTCCGAGGCGCTCGTGCCCGAGTCCGTGAACGAGGGGGTCCCGGCGATCCTTCGATCTCCGAAGGCCCGCTTCTCCTCGAAGATCGAGGCGCTCGCGAGGCTCGTCGTCGAGCGGACGAGCGCGAGGAGCGGCACGGGGCGCCCATGAGGGGACGGACAGGGGCGACATGACCCTCTACGAGCGGCTGCAGGGGACGCGGAGCCCGGAGGAGTCGCGGGCCGAGCTGCTCGACGGGCTCCGCCAGCAGATCCACGAGCGCGTGATCTCGCGCCTCGGACCGCAGTTCTACTCGAACCGCTCGGACGGCGGCCCGCTGCGCTCGAGCGTCGAGCGGATCGTCGCGGAGTCGCTGAAGGCGAACAAGGTGCCGATCTCGGTCGGGGAGGGGGAGAGGCTCGCGCACGAGGTGACCGACGACGTGCTCGGCCACGGCCCCATCGAGCGCTTCCTCCAGGACCCGACCGTGAGCGAGGTGATGGTGAACGGGCCCCGGCGCGTCTACGTGGAGCGCAACGGGAAGATCGAGCTCACGAAGAGCCGGTTCCTCGACGAGGACCATCTGCGCCACGTGATCGGGAGGATCGTCGGGCAGGTCGGGCGCCACATCGACGAGACCTCCCCCATGGTCGACGCCCGCCTGCCGGACGGGTCGCGCGTGAACGCCGTGTTCCCCCCGCTCAGCATCGACGGCCCGTACCTCACGATCCGCAAGTTCGCCGTGGACCCGTTCGAGATGCAGGACCTCGTCGACTTCAACACGCTCACCCCGCCGGTCTCGACCCTCCTCGAGGCGTGCGTCCGCGGGAAGATGAACCTCCTCGTGTCCGGCGGGACGAGCACGGGGAAGACCACTCTGTTGAACGTCCTGTCCTCGTTCATCCCGAGCGACGAGCGGATCATCACGATCGAGGACGCGAAGGAGCTCCAGCTCCGGCAGCACCACGTTCTCTCCCTCGAGGGTCGTCCCCCGAACACCGAGGGCAAGGGGGCGGTGACGATCCGCGACCTCCTCCGCAACTCGCTCCGCATGCGGCCGGACCGCATCCTCATCGGCGAGTGCCGCTCCGGCGAGGCGCTCGACATGCTCCAGGCGATGAACACGGGCCACGAAGGCTCGCTCACGACGGTGCACGCGAACAGCCCGCGCGACGCGCTCTCGCGCGTCGAGACCATGACGCTCATGGCCGGCTTCGACCTGCCGGTCCGCGTCGTGCGCGACCAGATGTCCTCCGCGCTCGACCTCATCGTCCACCTCACGCGCCTTCGCGACGGCTCCCGCCGCGTGACCCACGTGACCGAGGTCGGCCGCATGGAGGGGGAGATGGTGCTCCTCCAGGACATATTCCTGTTCGACTTCGGGATGGGGACCGCCGAGGACGGGACGCCGCTCGGGAAGCTCAAGGCGACGGGTCTCCGGCCGCGCTTCGCGGAGAGCCTCGCGGACCGCGGGATCACGCTCGACTCGAGGCTGTTCGAGGCCGAGCGCTTCGTGCACGCTCCGGTGGGTCGGCGATGACCCCCGGGGCGCTCCTCCCCGGGGTCAGCAACCACCTCCGATCGTTCTTCGACCAGATCGGTCCGCTCGGGGACGCTGCGATCGTGCTCGCCGTCGTCGCTCTGCTCGCCTACGGGGTGCTACGCGCGGCGAGCCGGAGGAGCACGAGCCTCGCCGAGCTCATCGAGCCCTACCGGCTCGAGCAGCTCGGCGACGGCAAGAGCGCCGCCGCCGAGAGGGCCGGCGCCGTCGTGACCGTTCCGGCGCTCCGCCGCGCGTCGAGATCCATCGGGGAGGCCGCCGGGAGGACCCGTATCGGCGACAAGGTCGCGCTCGCCCTCAGGCGGGCCGACGTGCCGATCACCCTCGGGGAGCTCGTCGTCGTGTGGGCGGCGACGCTGCTCGTCCTCGTCGCGCTCGCCTACCTCCTCGCCCACCTGCTCGCCGCGCTCGTCGTTCTCGTCGTCGTGGTCGCGGCCCCTCCGGTCGCGCTCGCGGTCGCGGTCACGAGACGCGAGAGGACGTTCGCAGAGCAGCTGCCCGACGTGCTCAAGCTCACTGCTTCGTCGCTCCGCGCGGGGTTCTCGTTCGCCCAGAGCCTCGACGGGGTGGTCCGCCAGATCAAGAGGCCCGCCCAGCGCGAGCTCCAGCAGGTGCTGTCGGAGATGCGGCTCGGCAAGGTCCTCGAGGAGGCGCTCGGGGACGCCGCCCAGAGGATCCAGAACCGGGACTTCACCGAGGCCGTCATGGCCGTGAGGATCCAGCAGGAGACCGGCGGGAACCTCGCCGCGCTGCTCGACGTGCTCGCCAACACTATGACCCAGAGGGTCCGGATGCGCAGGGAGATCCGCACGCTCACCGCCGAGGGGCGGACGAGCGCGTACGTGCTCGGGCTCCTCCCGGTCGCGATCGGCCTGTTCATCTACTCGGCGAACCGCCCGTACATATCGCAGCTCTTCCACACCTTCCCGGGGCGCGTCGCGCTCGTCGCCGGCGCGGTCCTCGAGTGCGTCGGCTTCGCCTGGATGCACCGGATCGTGAAGATCGAGGTGTGACGTGCTCGTCCCCGTGATCGCCGGCGTCTCGGCGCTCCTGCTCCTCTCCGCGGTCGTCGCGGCCCTCCGCGTCTCCCCGAGGCGCGCCGTGAGGGCGACGCTCCGCAACGCCGCGGCCCTGAGCGGGCCCGTCGCCCTCGAGCTCCGACGTGCGGGCCACGAGGGGACCCTCGCGGAGCGGCTCCTCGCCCCGACGATCCGAGCGATCGCGAAGCCCGCGTCGGCGGTCAGCCCGCCCGTGTACCGCGACAGCGTCCGACGGAGGCTCACCCTCACCGGGCGGAGCGAGCAGATCGACCTCGAGCGCTTCCTCGCGGGCAGGCTCCTGTCGATCGCGCTCGTCCCCGTCGCCTTCTTCCTCGTGCGCCTCGCCCACCTGCAGGAGCTCTTCGGGCTCCTCGCCTTCGTGCTCGTCGCGGTCCTGCTGCTGCTCGGCCCCGACGCGCTCCTGAACCGACGGGTGGCCGACCGTCAGGAGAGGATCCGTAGCGAGCTCCCGGGGATGCTCGAGCTCCTCCTCATCAGCGTCGAGGCCGGCCTCGGCTTCGAGCAGGCGCTCTCCCGCACGGTCGAGTCCATGCCCGGACCGCTCGCAGACGAGTTCAGCCGCTTCCTCGGCGAGGTCCGCGTCGGCGCGGTCCGGCGGGACGCCCTCGAGGCGATCGACGAGAGGACCGACGTCGCGGAGCTCCGCTCGTTCCTCCTCGCGCTCATGCAGGCAGACGCGTTCGGCGTGTCGATCGCGACGATCCTGCACGCCCAGGCCGAGGAGGTGCGCGTCGCGCAGCGACAGCACGTCCAGGAAAGAGCCCAGAAGGCACCCGTGAAGATGCTCTTCCCCCTCGTGTTCTGCGTGCTCCCCGCACTGTTCGTCGTGGTGATCGGTCCCGCGGCGATCGAGATCTACCGGACGATCATCAAGTGACCGGCTCCTGCTCGCACCGACCGACGCGCCGGCGCGCCCGGGGCGACCGCGGCACCGCGATGATCGAGTTCGCCCTCGTCGTCCCCCTGTTCGCGCTGTTCCTCTTCGCGATCGTCGACTTCGGGCTGTTGTTCGCGGGGTACACGACTCTGCGCGCCGGAGTGCAGGCGGGCGCGCGGCTCGCGTCGGTGGACCAGTACCTCGCCTCCGACGGGGGCTCGTACGAGTGCACCGGTTCCGGGACGGACACGTACACGGCCGACATGGTGTGCCTCGTCGCGCAGCGGGTCGGCACGACGCTCGGCACGAAGGCCGGGACGCTTGGGGTCGGGGTGCGGACCGACGGGACGGACGTCACCGTGTGCGCGTCCGCCGCGATGCAGTCGACGACGGGGCTCCTCTCGCCGTTCCTCGACGGCCGCTACCTCACGGCGTCGAGCACCATCCGCATCGAGCAGCAGCCGCTCCGCTTCACGAGCTTCGAGCCGGGCTCGTCCGCGAGCCCGTCGGTCACCTACGCCGTGAACGGGAGCAGCGAGACGATCGAGGCCATCTCGTGCCCCGCGACATGAGCTCCGGCGCGCTCCGGGCGCTCGCTCGGCGTGGCACGCCGGGCGACGACGGCGTCGTGCTCGTGCTCACCGCGCTCGCCCTCGCGGTCCTGTTCGCGAGCGCCGCGCTCGCCGTCGACCTCGGGAACCTCGGGCAGACGGCCCAGAACGCACAGGACGCGGCAGACTCGGCGGCGGTGTCCGGGGCCGGGCTCCTGCGCAGCTCGGCCTCCCTCGGCCAGGTCGTCACAGAGGTCGAGCGGTACGTTCAGGACAACTACTCCGCAGTCTCGGCGGACGGATCGAGCCTCGGAGGGGCGTCCTCGTCGTGGGACACGTGCACGAGCGCGCCGGCCGGGTACGTCGCTCCGCCCGACTCCTACGGCAACGTCCAGGACTGCATCTCATTCGACACCTCGAACGCGAGCACCGCCTCGGTGGTGAGCGTCGAGGTCCCCCCCCGGTCCGTCCCGTCGACGTTCTCGGGCACCCTCGGGAGCGGACCGGCGACCGTCACGGCCGCGGCCACGGCGTCGCTCTCGCCCCAGAGCTCGCCGTGCGCGCTGTGCGTGCTCTCGGGCAGCGGCACGAGCCTCCAGACGACCGGCTCCTCGACACTGTCGGTCGCAACCGAGTCGGGCGGGTCGGCGATCCTCGTGAGCTCCTCGGCCGATCCCGCCATCTCCGCGGGGGGAGCGAGCTCGATCGTCGCGACGGGCGGCGCGATCGGGGTCGTCGGGACGGCGACCGGCGACGTGTCGCCGGCCCCGGTCACGGGCGTGGGCGCGACCGCCGACCCGCTCTCCTCGCTCGCTGCGCCGATCCCGGGTCCGCAGCAGAGCGACCCGCACGTCACGGGGGACCGGTCCGTCACGATCGTGCCCGGGACGTACGCGAGCATCACCGTCGACAGCGGGACGCTCGCGCTCGACCCCGGGACCTACGTCGTGACCGGCGCGTTCGTCGTGAGGGGAGACGCCTCGGTGTACTCCGTCGGCAGCGGCGAGCTCCCTGCGGGAGTCACGCTCTACTTCACGTGCGGGACCGCGAGCGCCCCGTCCCCGTGCGCGGCGCCCGGACAGCCGGGAGGATCGCTCGACCTCGCGGGAGGGTCCGGCTTCGGCCTCGACGCCCCGACGACCGGAGCGCTCGAGAACGTCCTCGTCTACTACGACCGCTTCGACACCTCGCCGCTCGTGATCGACGGCGACAGCGGCTTCACGTCGACGGGGACCGTCTACGCGAAGAGCGCGGCTCTCGAGATGGCCGGTGCGACCGTCGGTCTCGACTCGCTCGTCGACGTCGGGTCGCTGAGCGTCTCCGGAGGTGCGTCCGTCTCGATCACCTACGTGGCCGCGCACAACGCCGGCGCGCTCGCCCCCGCGCTCTGCACGCTCGAGCCTGCGAGCCTCGCGAACTGCTGAGGCCCGCGCCGCGCCCTCACGCGAAGCGGACGGTGACCGTTCCGAGCTCCCCGAAGTCCGCGGCGACCTCGTCGCCGCGGGCGGCGAACAGGTGGCCCGTGCACGTTCCCGTGCTCACGACCTCCCCCGCCGCGACGCCGATCCCGTGGCTCCGAACCCAGTTCACGAGCCACGTGAGGCTCGTGACCGGATGGCCCATCGCGGCCCGCGCGCTCCCGGACTTCACGTAGCAGCCCTCGAGGTAGAGGTCGACCCCGGCCCGATCGAGGTCGACCGAGCGCCAGTCCGCCACGCGCTCCCCCGAGACGAGCGCAGCCCCTCCCCCGTTGTCGAGGCACGAACCGAAGTACGCGCTCGCCCCGTACCAGTCGGGGAACACCGAGTCGCCGAGCTCGAGCGCGGGGAAGAGGAGCTCGATACCCGCCTCGACGTCCGCCCTCGAGTACGGCTCGTCGCGGCTCGGGAAGTCGAGACCGAGCTGGAACGCGTACTCGCACTCACAGTTCCTGTAGTTGACGAACATCCCCTCGGGGAGCGTGGCCCCGGACTCGAACACCGTCTCTCGGTAGATCCGCCCGGGCGAAGGCTCGGGGAGGCCCTCGGCGCGACGGACCTCCTCGCTCGCCGCCCCGACCTTCCACCCCGCCGGAGTGCCCTCGACGTGGTCGAGCAGCCCGACGAGGACTCGCACGACCGACGACCAGTCCCGCGTCCGGAGCCGCTCGGGGAGGAGCTCTCCGTGCCGCTCGCGCCGCCCCCGTGCGATCGTCGCGACGACCTCGTCGACCTCACCGGGCTCGAGCGGCGTCGTGCGCCCGCACGGGACCGCACCGCCTGGTGGGGTGTCGCCGTAGAGGGGGCGTCCCCGTGCGGTCAGCTCCTGGCACAGGCGGTCCTCCGGCGGGCGCCGCCCGACCGTCCCCGTCACGCGCCTCCTCGTGCCGCGAGCGTGACCCCGTCGGGGACAGGGCTCCCGGGAGAGTCGACCGTGGCCTCCCCGGCGGCAACCGTCGCCATCGTTCCGTCTCCCGTGCGGCTCGAACATCACATTGATAGGATGAATGAATCATGGCGTCGCCCGCCGCACGCGTCAAGGTCCGCGCGTGACCGCGACCGCTCGGAGGAACCTCGGCCAGGCGGTCTCCGAGGACCTGCTCGCGCTCGTGCGGTCCGGCGAGCTCCGTCCGGGCGAGAGGATCCCGACCGAGCGCGGGCTCATGGAGATGTTCGGGGTCGGGCGCAACACGATCCGCGAGGCCGTGCAGGTGCTCGCGTCACGCGGGATCCTCGACGTCCGCCCCGGCCGGGGGACGACCGTGCGCGGGGTCGAGACCGACGAGGTGATCGACCGGGCGACGCTCTCGGCTCTGCTGTCCGACCGGGCGGTCGGCGACCTCTACGACTTCCGCCGGCTCGTCGAGGTCGAGGCGGCCGCGCTCGCGGCCGAGCGCGCGACCGACGAGCAGCTGGCGGTCGTCGAGCGCCGGTGGTCCGAGCTCGAGCACGCGCTGCGCGGGCGCCTTCCCACGTGGGAGCAGGACGTGAGCTTCCACCGGGCCGTCGTCGAGGCGAGCGGGAACGCCGTGCTCACGGTCGTGCTGGACGCGGTCCGGGACCGCCTCGTGGCCGTGCGCAAGGAGACCCAGCAGGTCGAGCGCGCCGTCTCCGTCGCCCGCACGCACCACCGTGCGATCCTCGAGGCGATCCGCGCCCGCGACCCGGCGGCGGCGCGGGCGGTGATGGCCGAGCACGTCGAGGCTGCCGCGTGGGCGGCGCGCGAGGCGCGACGCCACGCGCG
>JAJZBW010000099.1 GCA_021798745.1 Actinomycetes bacterium | reverse complement strand
CCGAGCGGACCGCGCGGACGCGCTCCGCCTCGTCGAGGGGGCGCGCGCCCGTCCGTACGTGCGCCGCCCGCCGGACCGCGCTGCGCCGGGCCGGTCCGCGAGCGCGCTCGCCCGGGCGGACGGGGGGGAGGTCGCGCCAGTACGCGAGGTGCTCGAATCCGGGGGGCGGGTCGGGCGGCGGCACGGGGACGACGACGACGTCGACCCCTGCCGCGCGCAACGCGTCGACGGCCCGTCGGGCGCCCTCGGCCACCTCGCTCCCGTCCACGGGGCACACGACGTTCACCCCGAGGGGCCTCGACGCACGCAGGCTCCGGTGCCGGTGCACCTCACGCGCCGCGCCGCGCCGCGACGCGCAGTGCGCGAGGTGCTCCACGTAGCGGTCCGCGACCGCCGAGTACGTCGCCTCCGCCTCGACGAACGCGCGCGCCGCCTCACCCGCTCGCCGGCACGCTCCGGTGTCCCGGGCGGCCCGGTCCATGACCGCGACGAGCTCCGCGTGCTCCGCGTCGAAGTCCGTGGTGACCCGCCAGCAGTACCGCTCGTCGAGCTCGCGGAACTGCAGCACGTCGCTCACGATCGCAGCACGTCCCGCCCCGAGGGTGCGCATGAGCGTCGCGCTCATCTCCCCGGCGGTCGGCCACCGGAGCGAGATCCCGACGTCGCACGCGAGCATCTCCCTCTCGAGCTCGGCGAGCGTGAGGTCGGTCTTCACCACGAGCGACCCGTCGAGCTCGGGCCGTGACGCGACCGCACGGAGCTCTCTCTCGAGGAGGTGGTCGTCCGCCCGGCCGGCCACGACCATCCGGGCGCGCGGGTGCCGCGCCCGCAGCTCGACGAACGCGTCGACGACGGGTCGGACGCGCTTGTAGTAGTTGATCCCCCCGAACACCCCGAAGACGATCTCCCCCTCCGCGCGGGCGATCGGTGCCCGGGGGTCCGCGAGCACGGGCGCCGGGAGCGGGACCGTCTGGACGTCGACGTCCCGGTACCTCCTCCGGAGCTCGCGTGCGATCGCGCTCGAGTGCACGAGAGTCCGGATGTTCGACTCGAGGATCCTCCGCGCGAGGAGCACCTCGAGACGGTCGAGGTCCTTGCGCCCGTCGCCGACGTCGACGAGAGGAAGGTCCTCCCCGGGCTGCAGGTCCGGCCGGTCGTACGCGACCTCCGCCCGGAAGATCGCGCCGTCGGCGCCGCCGCACATCTCGCCCGTGATGTCCGCGAGCGACGGGTCGTGCAGCACGAGCAGCCCGGGCTCGTCGAACGCTCGCGCCCAGAACGAGCGGTGGTACTTGGGGTTGTTCCCCATCTGGTAGAGGTTGCACGCGACGTCGAGCCCGTCCGCGAGCGAACGGCCGACGAGCTCCACACCGTCCGGCACGCGCGCCGACGCCAGGAGGGCGTCGGGGACGACCGCCGCGACGTCCACCCGCTCGCGCAGCTCCTGGAGGAGCTCGAAGCTGTAGTCGGCGATCCCGCTCCTCTCGGGAGGGAGCGGCGAGTAGAAGGCGACGCGCACGCCCGACCCTAGGGCCGGCGGCCGATCACCGCGTAGTCGGCGGGCGCGAACAGGTAGGTGTTGAGCGCGTCGACGACCGGGGCGAGAGAGGCGGACCATGGCTCCCCGGGCTTCGGCCGGGGGATCGCGGGCGGCTGCTCGGCACGCTCGAGCCGGCGGACCTCCACCTCGGAGAACCCCCGGGCGGCGACGAGGAACGCGAGCAGCGCGGGAGGAACGGGCCGCGTGTGGGTCGGGTCGAGGTAGAACGACGACGACCCCACCACGACGTTCTCCGGGTTCGGCGTCTCGAGGACGAGGAGCCCTCCCGGCCGGATCGCTCGCGCCGCGAGCTCGACGAGCTCGACGAGCTCGTCGACCGCGAGGTGCTCGACCACGTGGATCGCGGTGACCGCCCCGAGGGATCCCGGCTCGAGCGTCGCTAGGTGACGGCGTGCGTCCTCGTCTCGCACGTCGAGCCCGCGCGCTCGCGCACGGGCGGCGTGCTCGGCGTCGATCTCGACCCCGTAGGACTCGACGCCGGAGGCCGCGAGCACGTCGAGGAGCTCTCCCCTGCCGCACCCGACGTCGCAGACGGGACCGCCCGACGCGGCGAGCTCGTCCGCGTACGCGCGCACTCGCTCGGACACGACCGAGGCGGGACCCCGGAAGGCCTCCTCGAACACGAGCCGGAGGCTCGCGAAGCCGCTCGGGAGGCCTGCGAGCGCCTCGGGGGGCGGGGGCGAGGGAAACGCGCGGCGCGCCTCGGCGAGGAAGAGGTCGAGCTGGCCCATCCTCAGCCACACGTCGTCGAGCGCCCGCCGCCAGCCCTCCGAGACCGGCTGCACGGCGCCGCTGCCGTCCGCCCCCGACGGCGCGGCCTCCGCGGCCTCCGTCGCCCTCGCGACCGCCTCGTTCGCCCGGCGCGCCGCACGCGCGGCCTCCCCCGACACCTCGTCGAGCCGGCGCGAGAGCTCCGCGAGCTCCGCCCGAATCGGACCGACCCCCTCGTGGTAGCGGGCGAACGCCTGGCGCTGCCCGAGGTCGATCTTGTCCTGCACGAGCTCGAACTGGCGCACGATGTCGTCGATCGCGGGCTCGAGGTGCCTGAGGAGGAACTCGTGCCTGTCGAGCGGCTCCTCGTGGCGCACGAGGACGGACGAGTGGTGCTCGAGGTCGCCGAAGGCCCGGACGAGCTGACGCTCGTCGTAGTCGAGACGGGCGCGCACGGCGTCGAGCTCCGCGAGGAGCGACCTGTTCACCTCGACCTGATGGCGGAGGATCGGCCAGAGGAGCCGGGCGACGACCTTGCGCACGGCCTTCAGCCGACCCGACGCCACCGGCAGGCCGAGCGCCGCGTGCGCCTCCGCATCGGTCCAGTGCGAGGTCAGTCCGGGCAACCCGCTCCTCTCCCCGCGACGGCAGCCGCGCTCCCGCTCGTGCGCATCGGGAGGTCATCGTACAAGGACCCGCGTCCTCCCCCGCGGCGCGCCGCACCTCGCGCGTGGTTCGTCGCCACCCCTCCTAGCGGCCGAACGCCCGGCGCACCCGTGACCGGCGGGCGGCCGCGGGGAGACGCCCGCGGCGGGCGAGCTCCTCCCGGGCGCGGGCGAACCTCTCGGCGACGAACGCCGTTCGGGCGTCGAGACCGTGGTGGGCAAGCACGTCCGCGCGGGCGCGCCCGCCGACGGCCGAGGCACGCGCGGGATGCTCCACGACCTCTCGCATGGTGCGCGCCGCCGCGTCGAGGTCCGGCTCGGCCCAGCGCGCGCGGTGGGGATAGGGGTCCTGCGCGACCGGCACCTCCCCGGGGGTCCACGGGACGAGATAGGACGTCTCCTCCGACATGAACTCGAGGTTCCCCGAGTACCCGGTCGCGATCACCGGCTTTCCGAGCGCCATCGCCTCGGCCATCGTGAGCCCGAAGCCCTCGCTCCGGTGGAGCGACACGTAGCAGTCGCAGGACGCGACGAGCGCGAGGTTCTCCTCGCGCTCGAGGTACCGGTCGACGACGACCACGTCCGGGCGCTTCGCGGCCACCCACTTGAGCCGCTCGAGCTCGGGCTGGCGGTCCGCGTTGTTCACGGCCTTCACCACGAGCGTCGGCCCCTCGCCGGGGGCGAACGCACGCGAGAAGGCCTCGACCAGGCCGAAGGGGTTCTTCCTCTCGACGATGCTCATCATGTCGAAGCAGAACAGGAACCGGAACCCTCCCGGGATCCCGAGCGCCGCCGAGTCGAGCTCGCGAGGTGTCCCCGGGTCGAGTATCGGGAGCGGGAACGCGTGCACGGGCTTCGGGGAGATCCTCGCGATCGCGTCGCGCGTGAACGAGCTGATCCCCCATACCTCGTCGACCAGGTCGAAGGCGGGCGCGAAGCGGAGTGGGAACTCCTCGAGCTCCCACGCCCACAGCCCGATCGTGTAGCGACCCTCGAAGAAGCGCGGCCCGACGCGCCGCGCGAAGTTCGGGAGCTCGTCCGCGTTCACGCACACGAGGTTCACCTCGAGCCCCGTCGTGGACTGCGAGTCGAACGGGTGCGACTGCCTGCTCACCGAGTGGGTGTCGACGTAGGTCGTGCACGTGATCCCCGCGCGCTCGACCACGAGCGCGGCCAGCCGGCCGAGCTCGCCCACGCCGGTCTCCGCGCGCAGGTAACCCGCGACACGGATCCCCGGCGGCCCGACGTCGACCCGGGACGAGCCCGGAGACGCCGCCGCCCGCGACGCCTCGGCCGCGACCCCCGCGGGGATCGCGAGCCGCCCGTCGAGCCGGCCCTGCCCCACCTCGTGCAGGCTCCACTCGGCGAAGTGCGCGAACCCGTCCCCGTCGACGTCGGAGAACACCGCCCTCAGGTCGGGGCGGCTCGCGTGGAGGGCCATGAGGTAGCGGGTCACCTGTCCGCCCGGGCGCTCCCACGGGACCTCGTTCAGCCAGGACACGAAGTCGTCCCCACGACCGGGAGCGAAGGGGTTCGGGGGCTCCTCCGCCTCGGGGCCCGACCCGCCGACGAAGCGCTCGTAGGCGAGGAGCGCCTCCCGGTACAGGGCGCGCATGACGTCGTCGTACGCGATCCCGCTCGCGAGGCGTCCCCACCCGTACGCGACGGTGCGCTCGCGGTCGTAGCCGGCCGCGCGGAGGGCCGCCCCGTACTCGTCGCAGAGACGAGCGAGGTCGGGCTCTCGGGAGAGAAGGACGCGAGGTCGCGCCCCTTGGTGGCGGCTGAGGAGCCATGGCGCGTCGGGCCGGTAGCCCGAGAAGTGGAAGAACCGGAGAGGCTCCCCGTCGACCTCGTAGGACCCGCCTGCGTGCCGCAGCTCACGTCCGGAGAGGTTCCAGTACGCGACGTTGCACCCCGGGTCCCGCACGATGGCCGCGCCGAACACCACGGGAACGAAGTCGACCCACCGCTGGTCCACGAAGCGCATGGACCGTGGGTCGACGACGCACTCTCGCCGCAGCCGCTCCTTCCAGAAGCCGAGAAACGGGCGTGCCGACTCGGAGACCGCGACGAACCCGAGATTGAACATCCCGGACGCGAGGATCTCGTCCTCCGAGGTCGCCTTCCCGTCACGCGGCAGTGGCGCGCACACGTGGGGCGTGAGGACGATCGAGTCCCTCGACGCCGACTCCGCGAGGTCGTCGAGCGGCGCGTACACGGCGATGTCCGGGTCGAGGTACAGCACGGGCCCTCCCGCGCGGTCGAGCATGGTCTCGAGGAGCCACGGCTTCACGGCCGTCGCGAGCTCCATCACGTCGTACACGGCCGCCATCCTCGAGAGCTCGTCCGGCGCGATGCCGATCTCGTCCGCGCGGAGGACTGCGAACGCCTCCGCCTCGGGGTCGAGCTCCCGATCCCGGTCGTCGACGACGAGCACGGTGAGCTCCGACCCCGGGTGGTGGGCCGAGAAGGTCGCGGCGAGCACGCGTGCGGCGGGGGCGTAGTTGCGGGCGATCACCGTGCAGGCGTGCACCGTGGCACGCGGCTTATCGGGCACACGCGGCTCCTCTCGCGCGGGCGGCCCCTCGGGCGCGCTCCCCGTCTCGTCTCGGGCGCCGCCAAGGGTAGCGGCGCGGCCGGCGGCGCTCAGCGCATCCGCCTCACGGCCTCCGCCGCACGGCTCACGTATCCCGCCCGGACAAGGGAGCGGATCTCCGCGAGGCGGCGCTCCGCGACACGACCGACCTCGAGCGTCCCGTTGCGGGCGAGCACTCTGCGACGACCCCGCTCCCCGAGCTCGCGCGCCCCGACCGGGTCCGAGACGACCCCGCGGAGGTGCGCGACGGCCTCGCCGAGGTCCGGCTCGCCCCAGTGGTCCCGAGCGTCGTAGGGAGGCGACCCGTCGCCCACCTCGACGCGCCGGGATCGCACGAGACGCGCGCACGACCCGTCCATGAAGTCGAGGTTCCCCGAGTAGCCCGTCGCGACCACCGGCTTTCCGAGCGCCATCGCCTCCGCGAGGCCGAGCCCGAACCCCTCGCTCCTATGGAGCGAGACGTAGCAGTCGCACGACGAGAGCAGCGCCCCCGTCTGCCCCGCGGAGAGGTACCCGTCGAGGACGACGACGTCCCTCCGGCCTCGCGCGGCCAGGCGCAGGTGCTCGAGCTCCTCCAGTCGAAGCTCGCCGTTCACGCTCTTCAGGACGAGCACCGGCCCGTCGCCGGGGGCGAAGGCCTCCGTGAACGCCTCGAGCAGCCCGAGCGGGTTCTTCCGCGCGAAGCTCGAGAGGAAGTCGTAGGTGAACAGGAACCGGAAGCCCTCCGGGATGCCGAGCGACGACGTGTCGAACCGCGGGTCGACTCTCGGGACGACGACCGGGTGCGGGACCACGACGACAGGACACTCGACCGATCGTGCGACCGCGTCGTGCACGTACCGGCTCGGGACCCACACCTCGTCGAGCATGGCCGCGCTCGCCGCCATCGGGGCCGGGAGCTCCTCGGTCTCCCACGCCCAGTACCCGACCGTGTACCGCCCGTCGAAGAACTCCGGCCCGACGACCGACGCGAACCCGGGAAGCTGGTCCGCGCTCGTCCACACGAGGTTCACCTCCCGGTCCGCGACCGGCTCGGCCCGAGCGGGAGCGAACGCGTTCCCCTGCCTGCTCGGAGTGCGTCCGACGACCACCGCGGTCAGCTCGACGCCTGCCGCGGCGAGGGCGTCGTGGGCGAGCCGGGCGGCCTCGCCGACCCCGGACTCGGCGCGCAGATAGCCCACGAGCACGACCCCGGGGCGCAACGAGCCGGGCGGAGCGACGACGACACCGGTCGGGGCGCTCCAGAACGGAGCCTGGGCGATCGCGGCGCGCAGCGGACCGGGGACCCTTCCCTCGTCGAGCCCGTGGCTCTCCACCCACGCGCGGAAGTGCGCCCGGTCGACGGTCTCCACGCGGGGGAAGTGCCAGAGGAGGTCGCGTCGCTCCTCCCGGAGCGCCGCGAGGTACCTCGGGATGCTCGGAGCGTCCGGGTCGCCTGCGTCCGGGCTCGCGAGCCAGTCGTGGAACGCGTCGACCTCCGCCGGGTCGAACGGGTCGGGGAGCGTCTCGTGCCCCGCCCGGGCCATCGCGCGACGCGCGCAGCGTCTCATCCGCTCGTCGAGCTCCGACCCGTCCGCGAGCACCGGTGCGCGTCCCACGCTCGGCTCGACGCGAGCGAGCGCCTCCGAACGCTCCTTGCAGAGCCGTGCGAGACCGGGCGAGTCGCTGAGGAGGACGCGCGGCGACTCGAGCCCCGCCGCGAGAAGGTGCGCGCGGGAGGGGTCGAACCCGACGAGGTCGACGACCCGGACGACCGCGCCCGCCGCCCGGAGCCCGTCGCGCGAGGACCACGAGAGCTCCCGCTCGTGCGCGTTCCACGCCCCCACCCCGATCCCGGGGTCCGTCTCTATCGCAGCCCCGAACTGCTGGACGAGCAGCTCGAGGGCGGGCTGCGCGACCGAAGGGGACGCGAGCGGGTCCGTGGCGGAGAGGCGCAGCGACCGCCCCCACCACTCCAGCGCGGCGCCCGCAGCAGGGCCCGCTGCGACGACCGCCGGGGTGAACGCCCCCTGGGCGATCGCGTCTGCCGGCGCGGGGGACCTCCCGTCGTCGGGCACGGGCCGCAGCGAGCGTGGCACGAGCACGATCCCGTGCTCGAGGGCGCGCGCCCCGAGCGCCGCGAGCGGAGCGAGGAGGGCGACTCGGACGTCGAGGGCGACGACCGAGCGCCCCTCCCTGCAGAGGTGGGCGACGAGGGCCGGGAGGAGGCTCGCCGCGAGATCGTCCCCGCTCCGGAGCAGCGCGAGCTCGTGGAACGCGCGACGGGAGACCCCTATCTCGGAGGGCGTGACCTGCTCGTACGGCAGCCTCCGGTCGCTCCGGGCGGGTTCGGGCCGCCCGACGCCGCCGTCGTCCACGACGAGAGCGACGAGCCTCTCCCCTGGATGGTGGGTCGCGACGGCAGTCGCGAGGAGCTCCGCCTCGGCACGTCGCGCCCGGGCGACGCTCGCGCAGACGACGGGCACGTCCACGGTTCAGGGACGCGCGAGGTCCGACGGGACGCACTGCTCGGTCACGAGGCGAGCGAAGCGCTCGGGCCGGCCTCCCACGTACGCGCGGCACAGCGGAAGCCCCTCGGTGTAGCAGGAGATGTACGAGCGCCACGTCGGGTCACGGAGGAAATCGACGGTCTTCCGCGCGCGAGCCGCGGGAAGGAGGGCGAGCCGGGCGACCTCGTCCGCGACGAGCTCGGGGTCTGCGTGGTCCTCGTGGAGCCGGAACGCCGCGAGGGCTCGCACCGAGGAGAGCCTCTCCGCGGCCGCCGACACGACCGCCACCGTGTCCGCGTCGTACGCGACGCCGAGCGGCACGAGGTGCGCCGCGATCGCCCGCTCGGGGCGCTCGCCCATCGCGACCTCGAGACCGAGGTCGGCGAGACCTTCGGCGACGAGGCACTGGGGCGTTCCGACGAGG
Organism: Actinomycetes bacterium; assembly: GCA_021798745.1. Classification (GTDB taxonomy): domain Bacteria; phylum Actinomycetota; class Acidimicrobiia; order Acidimicrobiales; family Bog-793; genus JAJZBW01. The sequence continues at coordinate 1,452 of JAJZBW010000099.1, read as the reverse complement.
AACAGGGACTCCTCCCACCAGTGGCGGGACCGGACGAGCCCCGCTTCCTTGCGCGTGTGCTCGGTGTGGTGGCCCGGGTAGGCCTCGTGCGCGACGAGGTGCGCGAGCGAGGTCGAGAGCACCGGGAGGTCCACGTTCACGGCCACCCGCGACGCGAGGTCACCGAGGTAGTAGTTGAACCCGCTCCACGGCTCGTCGCGGGCGAGCACCCACTCGACACGCTCCCCGTCCGGGAGCCCGAACATCGCGCTCGTGCGCTCGCGAAGGTCCTCCGCGAGCGACCGGATCGCCCGATCGAGGAGCTCGGGAGGTACCGCCTGGGACTCCCTCCACGCGACGTACCGCTCCTCCAGCGCGCCCCGCCCGGGGACCACCTCGTCGAGCTCGCGGTGCGCGTCGAGGACGTCCTGCTCGAGCGGCCGTCTCGGCCGCACCCCGTAGCAGGACTCGACCTCGTCCGCGTAGCCGATCGCCTCCCCCGCGAGGATGCGGGCGGAGGTGAGCACCCCGACGACCTGCGCTCGCAACCAACGCCGGCGCGTCGCCGCGTCTGCGGCGCTCAGCCCCTCGGCCTCCGCGCTCTCTCCCGTGCGAGCGACGGGGTCGCCGAGCGCCTCTCCCGCGTCGATCGACGCGAGGAGCGAGCGCGCCTCCGCGACGAGGGCCTCGGGCGCGAGCGGCGACCCCGCGGACGCCCGGAGCGCGAGCTCCTCGGGGCCGTAGTATGCGTCCACGAACCCGGGGATGTGCCGCCCGACGGCGAGGCCGAGCACCATGTAGCGCTCGACGGTGCCTGCGCCCGGGTCCGTGCCCGGAAGCACGGTCTAGGAGAGCTTCGCCCGGAGGAACTCGAGCGTGCGACCCCACGCGAGGCGGGAGGCCGCCGCGTCGTACACCTCCGGGCGCGCGTCGTTGAAGAACGCGTGCTCCGTTCCTTCGTAGGTGTGCATCGTCACGTCCTCGTTCCCCGCGTCGCGAAGTGACCGCTCGAGCTGGGCGACGTACTCGGCGCTCGCGAAGCCGTCCCTCTCCGCGAAGTGCCCGAGCACGGGGGCGTCGAGCGCGGACCAGTCGGGCTGCGCGTCCGGCCAGGGTATGACCCCGTAGAAGGGGACCACGGCTCGAACCGCGTCCGGCCGCTGCGTCGCGAGCACGAGCGCGAGCCCGCCTCCCATGCAGAACCCGACGACCCCGACAGCGGACGATCCGCATCGCTCGACGAGCGCGTCGACCGCCCCGGAGAAGTCACGCGCCGCCTTCGAGAGCTCCATCGCCATCATGAGCCGCCCGGCCTCGTCGGGCTCGGTCGTCGTCGCTCCGTGGTAGAAGTCGGGAGCGAGCGCGACGAAACCCTCCGAGGCGAAGCGGTCGCACAGGTCCTCGATGTGCGGGACGAGCCCCCACCACTCCTGGATCACGACGACCCCGGGGCCGGGCCCGTCCGCCGGGGTG
>JAJZBW010000098.1 GCA_021798745.1 Actinomycetes bacterium | reverse complement strand
GATCACGAGGCCGGCGGCGGCTCCGAGGACGACGACGCCGGCGAGAGGTGCAGCCAGCCGCGCGCGACGGGCGCGACGACGTTCGTGGGCGCGCCTCGGACGGCTCGCCGGCGTCGGAGCGCCTGCGGGCGGGGCGACCGGACGTACCCGTCGCGGGCCCATCGCCCGGAGCTATGCGCTCTCGGAGGGGACGGCGGCGGTCGGGAGGGTGGCCGGGCGGCGCGCCCTCACCCGGACGGGATCTTCCATCCGTTCGCCGAGGCGATCTCCTTGCAGGTCGGGCAGAGCGGGTAGCGGGTCGGGTCGCGTGACGGGACCCACACCTTGCCGCACAGGGCGCGTACCGCGGTGCCGTTCACGATCCCCTCGATGACCGACGGACCTGCGGAGACGAAGTCCCCGGCGGGTGGGCTGAATCCCTCGAGGACGATGTGGCTCATCCGCTCGTGGTCGCCGTCGAGAGCGGGGTCGACGTGCGACGGAGCGACGATCGTGTCGAGGTCGGACATGCGCGGCCACCTGTCGATCCGGGCCCGGGCACCGATGCCCTCGGCTCCCGGGCGCACATGGTAGCCATGCGCGCTCGCGGGAGGGCCGCGAGCGCCCCACGCGGCGGAGTGTCGACGCGGGTTGTCGTTCCGGCGGGGCGGCGAACGACCGCGGTGGGCGGGGGCGGCGGTCAGGGCCTCCGTCGTGACGCGAGCGCCTCCCGGCCGGCGGCGATCGCGGCGAGCGCAGAGCGGGGGTCGCGGGCGGCGCGCTTCTCGAGGTCCTGCCGCGCCTCGTCGATCGCCTCGAGAAAGCGCGACGGCGATCGGTCGACCCTCCGGGACCCGAACGTCCTCGTCGCCGACCACGAGCAGTGGAGCTCCTCCCGGGCCCGGCTGAGCGCGACGTAGAGAAGCCGTCGCTCCTCCGCGACCGCGTCCTCCGAGCGTGCGTGCGCGATCGGGACGAGACCCTCCTCGAGGCCCGCCACGAACACGACCTCCCACTCGAGGCCCTTCGAGCGATGGAACGTCGAGAGGGTGACGGCGTCGGCGATCCGGGGGAACGCGTCGCGGCGCAAGGCGGCGCGCGCCCAGGTCTGGAAGCCCGACGCTGTCGGGCGCGCCTCGTCGCGGCGGTAGTCGCGCGCGACCTCGAGGAGCGCCTCGAGCGTGGCGCGCGCGCCGAGCCGGCCCGATCCGGACGAGGTCGGCTCGGGGTGTCGCTCGGCGACGGGCGCACGGACCTCCAGCTCGAGGTCGTCGAGCCACGAGACGAACGCGGCCGTGTCGTCGGGGTCGGTGACCCTCTCGAGCGCCGATCGCGCCGTGGGCTCGGCGAGCAGCGCGGTGCCGGACCCGGTGGCGTACGGGGCACGGGCGGCGTCGAGCGCGGCCTCGAACGCGAGGAGCTGCCCGTTCGTACGCGCGAGCACCGCGAGGTCGGACCACCTCCGGCCCGCCCGACGGGCGCGCCGGAGCGCGTCCGCGACGGCTGCGGCCTCCTCCTCGTCGCTCGCGTACCCGCGGAGCGTCGGGACCGCCCCGTCGTCGCGGCTCGCGGGCGCGAGCTCTCGGGCGCCGAGCGCGCGGGACGCGACCGCGACGATCGACGTGCTCGAGCGGTAGTTGCTCTCGAGGTGCACGACGTGCGCGCCCGGGTGCCGCTCGGCGAACACCTCGAGGGCGCCAAGGAGAGCGCCGCTCCAGCCGTAGATCGCCTGGCGCGGGTCCCCCACCGCGCAGACGTCGTCCCGGCCTCCGAGCCAGGCGTCGAGGAGGCGGAGCTGGGACGCGGTCGCGTCCTGGAGCTCGTCGACGAACAGGTGGCGGTAGCGCCAGCGCTGCGACGCCGCGAAGTCCGGCTCGCTCTCGACGGCCGTCGCGAGATCCCGGAGGAGGTCGTCGAAGTCGAGCACGCGGCGCTTCCTCTTCTCGCGCTCGTAGGCCGCGAACGTCGTCGCGACGAGGTCGACGTCGAGCGCCGGCGTGCGTCGCGACTCGGCGAGCGCCCGCGGGTAGTCGTCGGGCGCGACGAGACGGGACTTCGCCCACTCGATCTCCGTGGCGAGCGCGGCGAGCACGTCCCTGCGGGCCGAGGTGGGGCCGCGCCGGTCCGCGGGGGCGACCGCGTAGCGGTCCGGGAGCAGCAGAGCGAGGAGCCTCGCCTTCGAGTCGAGGACGACCGGGGGAGGATCGCCACGGTCCGACGCACGTCGCCGGAGCTCCCCGAGCGCGACGGAGTGGAACGTGCCCGCCGGGACGTGCTCGGGCAGCCCGAGCGCGGCGAGACGGGCGCGCAGCTCGCCGGCGGCACGGCGGGTGAAGGTGATCGCGAGGGTCCGCGCGGGCGCGGCGGTGCCGTCCGCGACGCGACGCGCGATGCGTCGTGTGAGCACGCGCGTCTTGCCGGAGCCGGCCCCGGCGACGATGAGCAGAGGGGAGGCGTCGGTCGTGATCGCCTCGACCTGCGCGTCGTCGCAACCGGCGAGCAGGCGGGGGAGCGTCGCGTCGCGCGTCATCGATCCGAACGTACTCGTGCGGTGTGCGCCCGGTCGGGGGAGGGCGAGCGCGCGTTATCGTCGGCGCCGTGCTGAGGGCCTTCGCGTCGGGGTCTCTCTTCGGGGAGAGCTTCGGGGCGTCCGAGCCGTGGGTGGTGGCGCTCCACGGGTGGGGTCGGAGCCACGCGGACTTCTCTCTCGTGCTCGGCGCGCCCGTGCGGGAGGGGGAAGGCTCCGAGCGGGAGGAGGGGCCGGAGCTCGACGCCGTCGCGATCGACCTCCCGGGCTTCGGGGCGACGCCCCCGCCACCCGAGCCGTGGGGGTCCGAGCAGTACGCGCACGCAGTCTCTCCGCTGCTCGAGCAGTGCGCGCCGAAGGTGGTGCTCCTGGGGCACTCGTTCGGGGGGAAGGTGGCGGTGCGCCTCGCCGACGCGCGACCTGATCGCGTGGCGGCCGTGGTGCTGAGCGGGACGCCGCTGTTCCTTCCCGAGGGGCGCGCCCGGCGCGCTCCTGCCGGGTACCGTGCCGTTCGCGCGCTCGCACGAGCCGGGATCGTCGGCGAGGAGAGGCTCGAGCGGGCGCGCCGCCGGCACGGGTCTCCGGACTACCGGGCAGCGTCGGGCGTCATGCGGGGGGTTCTCGTCCGGACGCTCCAGGAGCGCTACGAGGGCTCGCTCGGGAGGATCTCGTGCCCGGTCGAGCTCGTGTGGGGGGAGCAGGACGAAGAAGTCCGCGTCGAGGTCGCCCGCCGCGCGGCGGCCGTGCTCGCGGACGCGCGGGTGGTGTGCGTCCCGGGTGTCGGGCACATGACGCCTCGGGACGCGCCGCGGGCGCTGCGCGACGCGCTCGAGCGGCACCGGCCGTGAGCGGGGCGTTGGCGGTCGCAGCGCTCGTGGCGTGCGCAGTCGCGACGCTGCCTGCGGGACTGCGGTGGATCCGGGTCGCGCAGCGCGAGCACTACCTGCCCGGCGCGGCGACGCGGTTCGCGGGTCGCTGGTGGGGCTCGGGACCGGCGCGGACGGCTCTCATCGTCGTCGGAGCAGCGGGCGCGGCAGCCGGCGTGGTCGTCCCGGCGGCGGGGATCGTCGCGGCGCTGGTCGCGGGGACGGGACCTCCCGGTCTGTCCGTGCGAGGACGGACGTCGAAGCTCCGCTGGACCCGGCGGTGCGCGACCGTCGGGGCTCTCGTCGTCCTCGTGACGGCTGCGGCGATGTCCCTCGGCGCGGTGCTCGGTGGCGTTCGGGGAGCGGCGGTCGCGTCGGCGCTCGCGGCGGTCGGGATGCCGGTCGTCGTGGACGGGGTGCTCGCTGTGCTCCGCCCCGTCGAGGACCGCCTGTCGAGGCGGTTCGTGGCGGAGGCCGCGGCCCGCGTCGCGCGGGTCCGGCCCCGGATCGTCGGGATCACGGGCTCCTACGGGAAGACCTCCACGAAGGTGTACGCGGCGCACCTCGCGTCCGGGAGGTTCTCCGTGGCCGCGAGCCCGAGGAGCTTCAACAACAGAGCCGGGCTCGCACGGACCGTGAACGAGCTGCTCGTGCCGGGGACGGACGTCCTCGTCGCCGAGATGGGGGCGTACGGGCCGGGGGAGATAGCGTCCCTGTGCTCCTGGCTCCCGCCTCGGGTGGCGGCGATCACCGCGATCGGGCCCGTCCACCTCGAGCGCTTCCGCACCCTCGAGCGGACGCTCGCGGCGAAATCGGAGATCGCGGCGGGCGCGGAGGTGGTCGTGCTCAACACGGACGACGTGGCCCTCGCCGGGCTTGCAGAGAGGCTCGAGCGCGAGGGGCGGTCCGTCGTGCGCTGCTCGGGGAGCGATTCGGGAGCCGACGTGGCGGTGCTCGAGACGGAGGGGAGGCTGGCTCTCCACCACGAGGGTCGGCTCGTCGGGTCGGCGCCCGCGGGGCCGGAGGGCCTGCCGCCGGCGCGTACGAACGTCGCGGTCGCCGCGGCGGTCGCGATGGCGCTCGGGTGCACCGGGGAGGAGGTGCTCGCACGGCTCCCCTCGCTCCCGGCGGTCTCCAACCGGCTCGCGGCGGTGCGGGGCTCGAACGGGGCGGTCGTGCTCGACGACACGTTCAACTCGAACCCCGCGGGCGCGGCGCTCGCGCTCGAGGAGCTCCGACGGCGCTCCTCGCCGGGCGGGAGGCGCGTGGTCGTGACGCCGGGGATGGTCGAGCTCGGAGGCGCGCAGGCGACGGAGAACGCGGCGCTCGCGCGGGCCGCCGCCGCGGTCGCGACGGACGTGGTGGTGGTCGGGAGGACGAACCGGCGGGCGCTCGCCACGGGTCTCGCGGCAGCGGACGCCGAGGGCCGGCACGTCTCGGTCCGGTACGTCGCGCGCCGCGACGAGGCGGTCGCCCTCGTGCGCGCCATGCTCGGCCCCGACGACGTCGTCCTGTACGAGAACGACCTCCCGGACCACTACCCGTGATCGGCCGGGCGCGGCGGGCGGTCCGGCGACGGCCCCGGGAGCGGGTCGCGCGACCGGCGAGGAGCGTGCGCGTGGGGCCCTGCCGACGTCGTGCATCGCCTCGGGCGAGCACGGCTGTTAGTAGCATGAGCGGCCGATGAGCCCGTTCCCGTCGCGTGTCGCCGTGCTGTTCGGAGGACCGTCTCCGGAGCACGACGTGTCCGTGCTGACGGGTCTGCAGGCCCTGCGCGGCCTCGGAGGCGTCGGGTCGGCTCGCGAGGTGCGAGCACTCTACTGGTCGAGGACGGGGGAATTCTTCGAGGTGCCCGCGTCGCTCGAGGGGACCGCGTTCCTGGAAGGGCCCCCGGGGGGAGCCGTCCCGGCCCAGCTCGTGCTCGGATCCTCGGGAGGGTTCGTCGTGCGTCGGGGCGGGATGCGCCCGCGCACGGAGCGGGTCGAGGTCGACGCGCTCCTCGTGTGCTGCCACGGGGGCCCCGGGGAGGACGGCTCCCTCCAGGGGGCGCTCGACCTGGCCGGGCTCGCGTACACGGGCCCGACGGCATCGGGTGCGGCTCTCGGGATGGACAAGCTCGCGTTCGGGGCGGTGATGCGCTCGGCGGGGATCGCCTGCCTGGACCGCGTCGCCCTGGAGCGTGACGGCTCGGAGCCTCCGTTCGGCGGCCCGTACATCGTGAAGCCGCGCTTCGGGGGCTCGTCGATCGGGATCGACGTCGTGGCGGACCTCGAGACCGCGCGGGCGCGGCTCGTCGCGAACGTGCACCTCCGACGGGGGGCGGTCGTCGAGCCCTACCGGCCGGAGCTCGCAGACCTTCAGGTCGCCGTGAGGACGTGGCCGTCCGTCGAGCTCTCCGCGATCGAGCGCCCGCTCCGTTCCAGCTCCGGGGGCGAGATCCTCGGGTACCGCGACAAGTACGTCGGCGGAGGCGGCATGGCGAGCGCACCGCGCGAGCTCCCGGCGAACGTCCCGGGGAAGCTCGCGGAGCAGATCCGCGAGGTGGCGCGCGAGGTCGCCTCCGTGTCGGGCGCGCGGGGCGTGACCCGTGTGGACTTCCTCGGCAACGGAGACGAGCTGTACGTGAACGAGGTGAACACGATCCCCGGGTCGCTCTCGCGGCACCTGTTCGTCGACCCGCCCCTCCCGTTCGCGGAGCTCCTCTCCGGTCTGCTCCTCGAGGCGGTCGAGAGGCCGGCGGCGTGCATCTCGGCAGCAGGGGCCGACGGCGTGGTGCTCCGGAGCGCGGAGAGCATCGCGGCGAAGCTCGCCTGACCGGGTTCCCGGGCGACGGGCGCGGGATGCCACTTCCGGTCGAGGCGCTTCGCGACGGGGAGGACGTCCTCTACGACTCGCGGCCGAGCTGGACGGCGCTCACGCGCCCGGCGCTGGTGGTGGCCGTGGTGCTCGCGGCCGCGGTCGCGGTCGTCGTCGCGTGGAGCGGGGCGCCGTCGTGGGCAGGGAGCGTGATCCTCGTGGTCCTCCTCGTCGCGATCGCGCGGCTCGGGGTCCGCGTGCTGCTGTGGCGCTCGACGACCCTCGCGGTGACGAGCGCGCGGGTCGTGTTCCGCTCGGGCGTGCTCCGGCGCGCGGGCAGGGAGATCCCCATCGAGAGCGTGCAGGACGTGAGCTTCACCCAGGGAATCCTCGAGCGGCTCGCGGGAGCGGGGAGCGTGACCGTCGAGTCCGCGGGGGAGCGGGGAGCGCTCCCGTTCGTGGACGTGCCGCATCCCGAGAAGGTGCAGGAGGTCGTGAACCGGGCCGCTGCGCTCGCCCGGTCGCGGCGGGGCTCCGGGGGCGGGGAACCGGCCGGGTTCGCCGCGCCGCCGTCGATCCCCGAGCAGATAGCGCAGCTCGCCGAGCTGTACCGCACGGGAGTGCTCAGCGAGGCGGAGTTCCAGCAGAAGAAGTCCGAGCTCCTCCGGAGGATGTAGGCCGGTCCGCCGGCCCCGACGGCGCATCCGCGGCGGGCTGTACGCTGGCCTCGTGCCCGGGAGCTACTGGATAGAGACCATGGTCTGCCCGAAGAACGAGGTCGATTCAGAGAAGATCGCAGGCACGATGGTGCGCGACGGGTTCGTCGCGGCGACCTCGCCCGAGACGGCCGACGTGGTCGTCGTGAACACGTGCGCGTTCATCGAGCCCGCCCGCGCCGAGTCCGTAGAGACGATCCTCGCGATGGGCATGCTCCGCCAGCCCGGAGCACGTCTCGTCGTGACCGGGTGCCTCGCGGCGCGCGCCGGGAGCGAGCTCGCGGCGGAGCTCCCGGAGGTGGAGGTCGTCGCGGACGTCGGGGTTCCCGTCCAGCTCGCTCTCACGCGGGCGCGACGGGACGGGACGCGATGGCTCCCCGGCGGAGAGGCACGGCGGCCCTCTCTCGACCTGCTCGACCTCCCGCGCCCTCCCGCATCGGCGCCGTGGGCGTACGTGAAGGTCGCCGAGGGATGCGACAGGAGGTGCGGGTTCTGCGCGATCCCCTCGTTCCGCGGTCCGCAGCGCTCCCGGCCCATCGGGTCGGTCCTCGAGGAGGTCGACGCTCTCGGGGTGCGCGAGGTCGTGCTCGTCGCCCAGGACCTCGCCTCCTACGGGCGTGACCTCGGCCGGGACGGGGTGGGTATCGTGCGCCTCGTCGAGTCCGTCGCCCAGCGGGTCGACCGCGTGCGGCTCCTCTACCTGTACCCCTCGTCGCTCGGGGACGAGCTCGTCGACGCGATCGTCGCGACAGGAGTGCCCTACTTCGACCTGTCCCTCCAGCACGTGTCCGCTCCGCTCCTTCGTCGGATGCGACGGGCAGGAGGGGTCGCGCGATTCTCGGAGCGCATCGAGCACGTACGGGAGCGAGCCCCGGACGCAGCGCTGCGGTCGTCGTTCATCCTCGGCTATCCGGGCGAGACCGAGGAGGACCACGACGAGCTCCTCGGCTTCCTCGAGCGCGCGGACCTCGACTGGGCGGGTTTCTTCCAGTTCTCCGACGAGGCGGGCACCTACGCGGCGAGCCTCCCGGGCGCCGTCCCCGAGGCGCTCGTGCTCGAGCGGCTCCGCGAGTGCACGGAGCTGCAGGACGCGGTCACCGCGCGTCGTCGCGCCGCGCTGGTGGGGCGTGAGATCGAGGTGCTCGTCGACGCCGTGGGACGGGCCCGGTCGCACCGGGAGGCCCCGGAGATCGACGGGATCGTGCGCGTCCCCGAGGATCTCCCCGAGGGTGCGCTCGCGACCGTGCAGGTCGTGGCGAGCGAGGGTCCGGACCTGATCGCGGGGCCGGCGCGGTCGCTCCTGGCGGCGGCTCCGGCGGCGCGAGGAGCGGCCGGTCGGCCGAGAGAGGCGCGAGCGTGAGCGGGCCGGGGACCTCTACCGGAGCCGAGAAGATCTTCGGTCCCACCGCACTCGCGACGCCGGCCAACGCGCTCACGCTCGCACGCCTTCTCGCATCTCCCGTCCTCGCGGTGCTCGTAGGGACGGTCGGTCCGTCGTCCTGGCTCCTGTTCCTTCTCTGGACCGTGCTCGCGGGATCCGACGGGGTCGACGGGCGGCTCGCGCGGCGGCAGGGGTCGACGCGGTCGGGCGCGTTCCTCGACCCGCTCGCGGACAAGTTCCTCGTGATCGGCGCTCTCGCCGCGCTCGCTGCGTCCGGGGTCGTGAGCGCGCTCCCGGTCGCGCTGATATTCGCGCGCGAGGCCGCGATGACCGCGTTCCGCGTCTACGCGGGCCGGCGCGGCGTGTCGGTTCCCGCTCGTCCGCTTGCGAAGGTGAAGACCCTCGTGCAGTGCGTCGCCGTCGCGATGGCGTTCTTCCCCCCGATCGGGGTCGGGCACGAGGGGGCGGTCCGGGTCACCGTGTGGGTAGCGGTCGTTCTCACCGTGTACACGGGAGGGGAGTACCTGTTCGACTCGCGTCGGATGCTCCGCTCGGTCGGGGCAGAAGCGGCCTGAGCGGGTCCATGCGGGCCGAGATCGTCGCTGTCGGGACCGAGCTGCTTCTCGGCCAGGTCGTCGACACGAACTCAGCGTTCCTCGGCGAGAAGCTCGCGGAGGCGGGCGTGGACTGCCTGTTCCAGACCACGGTCGGGGACAACCTCGATCGGATCGCAGAGGCGCTCGAGGTCGCGCTCGCTCGCTCCGACGCGGTGGTGACCTGCGGTGGGCTCGGCCCGACCCAGGACGACATCACCCGGGAGGCGGTCGCGGCCGTCATGGGAGCGCCGCTCCGTCGCGATCCTGCGCTCCTCGCCACGATCGAGGAGCTCTTCCGCGCCCGGGGCCGACCGATGGCGGCGAGCAACGCGAAGCAGGCGGACGTCCCCGTCGGGGCCGTCCCGATCCCGCAGCGCCGGGGAACGGCACCCGGGCTCGTGTGCGCGGTCGGGGAGAAGGTCGTGTACTGCGTCCCGGGCGTCCCGGACGAGCTGAGGGAGATGGTCGAGCGTGCGGTGGTCCCGGACCTGCGGGCGCGCTCGGGCGAGCAGGCGGTGATCGTGAGCAGGATGCTGCGCACCTGGGGGCTCAGCGAGTCCCTCCTCGCCGAGGTCGTCGCGCCGCGGCTCGAGCACCTCGACGCGCTCGGCGCGGCGGCGCCGACGATCGCGTTCCTCGCGAGCGGGATCGAGGGGATCAAGCTCCGCGTGACGGTCAAGTCCGCGGACCGGGCAGCAGCGGATGCGGCGCTCGCGGGCGAGGAGGCGGAGCTGCGGGCGCTCCTCGGGGACCGGGTGTTCGGAGTGGACGACGAGACGATGGAGCACGCGGTCGGGAAGCTCCTGCTCGGGATGGGCGCGACGCTGGCGGTCGCCGAGTCCTTCACGGGAGGGCTCATCGCTGCCCGGATCGTCGCGGTGCCCGGCGCGAGCCGCTGGTTCCGCGGCGGGGTCGTCGCGTACTCGACCGACGTCAAGCACGAGGTCCTCGGCGTCCCGGAGGGCCCGGTCGTGACGGCCGAGGCGGCCGCTGCGCTGGCCGACGGGGTGCGCGTCCTGCTCGGGGCGGACGTCGCGCTCGCGACGACGGGCGTCGCCGGTCCCGACGCCCAGGAGGGGCTCGCGCCCGGTACGGCGTTCGCAGGCGTCGCCCTCGCGGACGCCCCTCCGGAGGCGGTGGCGCTCGCGCTCGGGGGCGACAGGGCGCGGGTGCGCCAGATCGGCACGATCTCGGCGCTCGACGAGCTCCGC